>JAQBVV010000093.1 GCA_027622905.1 Acidobacteriota bacterium | reverse complement strand
GCCTGAGTTTTTGTCACATCAGGGTTAGCACCGGCCCCTTGGCGCAGCGAAAGACCTCCCATTCATCTTGTCCAGGGTGATATCCAGGACCGCTGGGCCAGCATATCCTCGAGCGTGTGTCGCACTTTTCACGCCTGGAGATCGTCGACCAACCCGCAGGCGAGGCCGTCGATCAGATTCAGGCCGAACGCGCGAATCGGGCGACCGTTTCCACGTGAGCGGTATTGGGAAACAGGTCGATGCCCGTGATCTCGTCGAGCGTATAGCCACCATCGATCAGCACGCGCGCATCGCGCGCAAGCGTCGCGACATCGCACGACACGTAGACGAGGTGCGCGGGACGTGCCCGCACGAGACCCATCAGCGCATCCCGAGAGATCCCCGTACGCGGCGGGTCGACAATGACTGTCGTCGCGCCGACGTCATGCCCAGCCGAAGCGACGGGGCTCGCGTCCCGCGTCAAGAAGGTCTCGACGCTGAGCCGGTGCACCGTCACGCCTGGTCCGTACGGCGCTGCGTTGAACGCCAGATCGGTGCCGCTCACCGGATCGCCCTCCACGAGCGTGACGTCCTGGCGGCCCGCGGCTGCCAGCGTCAATCCGAACAACCCGACGCCGGCATACAGATCCACGACCGGCGCGTGCGGCACACGTCCGACCACGTGCCGAACAAGCGGCTCGATCAGAAAACGATTCCCCTGGAAGAACGCGCGCACATCGTGCCGTAACGACACGGTACACGCCACGTCGCCTCCCGCCATCGTGACGACATCCGTCACGGACGAGGCACCCATCAGCTGCTCAACGCCGACACGATCGGCGCGCACGGCCGAGAGCCCGGTCACGTGTCCGGCCTCCACGAGGCTGGCAAATGGCGCGGCGTCGGTGCCCGCTGCCAGATGGAGGTGGCAGACGCGCTGATCGCCGTCCACGCTTTCGGAAACGTCGACGCCGGCAAGACCGCTCAAACCCTCTCGCGCCATGATGTGCTCGGCACCGGACATCCACGCGAGGGTCTCGCGCGACAACTGCCCCGTCGGTCCCGCGTCGCACAGCCGATGCGTGCCCTCCAGCACGAACCCCAGCCGACGGCCCCGCGCGTGCAGGCGCGAGCGCATCCGGTAGCCGCGCTCGGGCGATGCGACCACCGTGGGTGGCCCCGACAACCAGACGTGTCCGATGCGCCCGAGCGTGTCTCTGATGATCTCGGCTTTGAGGGCCGTCTGACGTCTGTACGCCACGTGGGCAAACACGTTGCCGCCACATCGCCAGTCCCCTCCCGCCTCGCGACGGTCCGCAGACGGATCGAGCACCTCCGCCGTCTCGGCAAAGAGTACACCCCGCCCCACCCGCTCGATGCGCGCCTGCACGCGCTCACCGGGAATCGCACCCCAGACGAGCACCACCTGCCCGTCATGTCGGGCCAGCATGCGCCCTCCGGTGACCGGTTTTTCTATCTCGACCGTGATCACGGATCCAGGCTGCAGGGACATCGGCACTATTCGAACGTGACGATCGGCAAACGCACGCGCTCGCGAATCAGGCGATCGATACACGCGCGCCGGGATCGCGCGTAGACCTCGGCAGACATCCGATCGCGAAACGACACGAGCATGTCGTCGGCGTCCTTCGCCACCTCATCCAGCATTGACGCGTCGCAGTCAGCGCGTGCCGCGGCAAGCAGTCGCTCGTCGAGCGTGCCGAGCCGTTCCAGCACCGCGTCGCGGGCCGCTCCGCGCAGCCCCTTGGCACCGCCCCGCAGCGTGTCGACTTCCCGAACGATCTCGTCGACCACGGCGTTCAGCGACTGGTCCCCTCCGGAGCGCAGCGCTGTCAGTCGCGCCACGACGCGGTCAAGATGTGCCGGCAGACTCGCCCGCTTTCGGACTGCGACGGCATCATCCGCGGACGCGTCATCAGTCGGCGCGACGACACCCACACCGACCGCACGTCGCCACTCGTCGAACACGTCAAGGATGTCCGCTTCGCAGAACTCCACCCGAGCGGGTCGCCGCCGGGGCCCCTTGGCGTAGTACCGCTCGAAGTACCGATCGATGCCTCGAAAAACGATCGGCAGCGCGATCCCGCGCGCCGCCCACCCGCACACCTGCTCGAAGGCCGGCCCGACGATGCGAATGAGGTGCCCGCCATTCTTGCGGCACAGATAGGCCTCGACCGCACGGCAGTACGCACCGGGGTCCTCGGTCACAGCCACTGCAGCTCCCCGGCCGTGATCCGTGTCGGACCATCGCCCGTCCGCACGACAAGCGCACCGGCGTCGTCGATGCCATCGACGACACCCTCCCGGTGTCCCCCCATCTCGCTCCACCGCACGCGTCGACCTACCATCGACGACGCGCGACCGCGCCAGGCCTCGAGCACCGCTCCACGCCTTCCTTCAGCAAGGTCCAGATATCGGCACGCGAAGGCGCTCAGGCATTCGGCAAGCACGCGCCCACGAGCGACTGGCTCCCCATGCTGCTCTTCGAGGCTCGTCGCCAGATCGGCGACCTCTGGCGGGTAGGCCGCAATCGAGACGTTGATCCCGAAGCCCAGTACCACGCACGTCCCGGCGGGGGAGGACGTCGCTTCCGCCAGCACGCCGGCCACCTTGCGCCCGCTCATGAACACATCGTTGGGCCACTTCAGCTCCGCGACGAGCCCTGTCGCGGCCTGGATGCCCTCGGTCAGCCCGAGCCCCGCCGCGATCGTCAGGAAGGGAAGGACCTGCTCGATCGGTCGCAGCACTGTCGAGACATACAACCCCGCACCGACGGGCGATGCCCAGCATCGACCCTGGCGCCCTCGCCCGGCAGACTGCGTGTCGGCCACGACGACCGAGCCTTCGATCGCGCCGCACTCCGCCCACGTCGCCGCGATGTCGTTGGTGGACGGCACGTCCGAATACCACCGCACCTCATGCGCGAACGGACCGAGGCGGCCCGCGGCGCGCGCCAGCGCCACCGCCACGTCCTCCGGCATCGGTTGTACGTCTGGATCTGACATCGGCACCGGGACCGCTTTACGCGAACACTTCTTTCAAGCGGGTTCGATCTCGAGGCTCACGTCGACCGCTGGCGCGGAGTGCGTCAACGCCCCGATCGACACGTAGTCGGCGCCCGTGGCGGCCAGCTCCCCCAGGCGCGACAGCGTCACACCGCCGGAGATCTCCGTCTGCGCCCGCCCACGGCATCGCGTCACCGCCTCGACGATCTCCGCCGTGGACATGTTGTCGAGGAGCACGATCGCCGCGCCCGCCTGCAGCGCTTCGTCCACTTCGTCCAGGGTCTGCGCCTCCACCTCGATCGGCATCTCCAGGCCCGCCGCGCGCATCCGTTGCACGGCCATGGCCACTCCACCGCCGAGGCGCACGTGGTTGTCCTTGATCAGGATGCCGGTGTCCAGACCGCTGCGGTGATTCACGCCGCCGCCGGCGCGCACCGCGTATTTCTCGAGCGCGCGGTGCAGCGGCGTCGGTTTTCGCGTGTCGAGCACCACGATGCGCCCGCCTGTGGCATCGACGCACTGCCGGGTCACGGTGGCGACGCCCGAGAGCCGCTGGACGAAATTGAGCGCCGTGCGTTCGGCCGTCAGCAACGCGCTGGCCAGACCGTGATATTCCGCCACGACCGTCCCCGGGTCGCAGCGCTCGCCGTCCCTGCACCGCACCAACACCACGACCTCCGGGTCGATCTGCCTGAACGCTTCCGATGCGATATCGAGCCCCGCAATCACGCAGTCCGCTTTCGACACCATGACCGCCCGTGCCTGCTGCCTGCGCTCGATCACGGCGTCGGTCGTCACGTCACCGCGACCGATGTCCTCGGCCAGTGCGCGCCGGACGATCCCCTGATAGACGTCCGGGGTGAGCGGCTCGAACGCCACTCGCTTCACGCGGGCGACTCCTCGGCGAACGTCAGGTCAGGCTCGGCCACGTCACCGAACACCAGCTCGCGGATATGCGCAGCGGCCTGCAGGTCCCGCGCGGCCGGGCTCAGTGTCTCCAGTGCCACCGGCAGCACCGCCCGCTCGATGACGGCCTTCACCGGTTTCTTCGCGGCCGCCTTGATGCGACGGATGTCCGCCAGCGCGAGCTGGCTCTGGAGAAAGACCGTAACCATCGCGGTGTCGGCCCCGCCGATCGGCGCGACGACCTCGTCGCTGGTCGGCCACGCCGTCCTGTGGATCGATCCCGGCCGCCACCACGACCAGACCTCCTCGGTGACAAACGGCAGATACGGAGCGAACAGCCGCAACATCGTCGACAGTGCCACCAGCATGGCGCTGTTGGCCGACGCCGCCCCCTCGGGCGTGAAGTCGCCATACCGCCGCGCCTTCACCAGTTCGAGGTAGTCGTCGCAGAAGGACCAGAAGAAACGCTCGGTGCGTTCGAGGACCCGCGCATAGTCGTACGCCTCGAGATGTTCAGTCGATTCATCGACGAGCAGCGACAGACTGCTGAGCATCCCGCGATCGAGCGGTTCCGTGATCGGCCCACGGGGCGTCGCCTGCATGAGCGCGAACCTGGCCGCATTGAGCAGCTTGATACCCAGACGCCGTCCGACCTTCATCTGGTTCGCATTCGTTGCGTCCAGCGTGGTGTTGCTGCCGCTGCGGATACTCGCCGACCAGTAGCGCACGGCGTCGGACCCGTGGCTCTCCAGCAAACCCATGGGCGTCACGACGTTGCCTTTGGACTTCGACATCTTCTTGCGGTCCGGATCCGTCACGAATCCCGAGATCGCCGCATTGGACCACGGCAACCCATCGTGCTCGAGGTGCGACCGGAGCACGGTGGTGAACAGCCACGTGCGAATGATGTCGTGGGCCTGCGGACGCAGATCCATCGGAAACACGCGACCAAACAGATCGGGGTCATCGAGCCACCCGCCAGCGATCTGCGGGGTCACCGAGGATGTGGCCCAGGTGTCCATCACGTCCGGATCAGCAACAAACCCGTCCGGGACTCCGCGCTGCTCTGCCGTGTAGCCGACCGGCACGTCGGTCGAAGGGTCCAGTGGCAGTGCCGACTCGTCCGGCACGAGCGGGTGCTGATAGTCGACGCTCCCGTCGGCGCGTAGCGGATACCACAGTGGAAACGGCACGCCGAAGAATCGCTGCCGGCTGACGCACCAGTCGCCGGTCAGGCCATTCACCCAGTTCTCGTACCGATGCCGCATGTAGTCTGGATGCCACTCCAGCTCGTTGCCGCGGGCGATGAGCGCCTCCTTGTGGTCCACGGTCTTGATGAACCATTGACGGCTGGTCACGATTTCCAGCGGCCGATCGCCCTTCTCGAAAAACTTGACCTGGTGCGTGATCGCCCTCGGCTCCCCGAGCAGGTCGCCTGACTCCCGCAGAAGCTCAACCGTCCGCACACGGGCTTTGGACGCGGAGAGATTGGCGAGCTGATCGTAGGCCTGCTGGGCCTGTGCGGGATCGCGCGATTCCCAGCCCTCGGCGCCCCAGGAGACCGGACGAAGCGCCCCGTTCTCCATGATCACGGCACGCACCGGCAACGCCAGTTCCCGCCACCACGTGACGTCGGTGATGTCACCGAACGTGCAGATCATCGCGATGCCGCTGCCTTTCGCGGGGTCGGCCAACGCGTGCGCGCGGACCGGGACCGACACGCCGAACAGCGGCGTCGTCACCTCGGTCCCGAACAGCGGCTGGTAGCGCTCGTCGTCCGGATGCGCGACCAGGGCCACGCAGGCGGGCAACAACTCCGGTCGGGTCGTCTCGATCTCCACGTACGCGCTCTCGTGCGATGCCGAGGCGCCCGGGCGCGCGAACCGGATGCGGTGATAGGCACCTGGCTGTTCCCGATCCTCGAGTTCGGCCTGCGCCACCGCCGTGCGGAAGTCGACATCCCACAAGGTCGGCGCCTCGAGCTGATAGGCGGCTCCCCGGGCCAGCATTCGCAGGAATGCAGTCTGCGAGACGCGCTGCGCGCGCCGGTCGATGGTGGCGTAGGTCATCGACCAGTCCACCGACAGACCAAGGTAGCGCCACAGGTGCTCGAACGCCTGTTCGTCCTCCGCCGTCAGGCGCAAGCACAGCTCCACGAAATTCGGGCGCGACACCGACACGGCCCGCTTGCCGGGTTTTTCGGGCGGCTGGAAGTCGGGGTCGTAGGCCAGCGACGGATCGCACCGCACGCCGTAGTAGTTCTGCACGCGGCGCTCGGTGGGCAGGCCGTTGTCATCCCAGCCCATCGGATAGAACACGGCCTTGCCGCGCATCCGCTGAAATCGGGCGATCACGTCGGTGTGCGTATAGGAAAAGACGTGCCCGATGTGCAGCGAACCACTCACCGTCGGCGGCGGCGTGTCGATCGAGTACACGTCCTGACGCGCATGTTCGCGGTCGAACCGGTAGGCGCCCTCGGCCTCCCAGCGGGCGTTCCACTTCTCTTCGAGACCTTCGAGGGCAGGCTTCTCCGGAAGCGTGATCGGGTGATCGGCGTGTTGTACGTCAGGCATGCTGTGTGTCATCGCGCCAGGGGGCGTCGCCCCGGCGTTTCCCGTAACCCGGCGAATCGGGTCCGGAGGTACTCAGGAGGTTTCTACGCGAGACCGGACGTGCTCGGTGATGTAGTCCACGATGTGCTGCATCGTCGTGCCAGGAAGAAAAATGCCGCGGACGCCGATCTCGTTCAACTTCGGGATGTCGGGATCGGGGATGATGCCACCCACCACCACCAGCACGTCGGACAATCCCTCGGCCTCGAGCAGCGACATGATGCGCGGGCAGATGTGCATGTGCGCGCCGGAGAGAATCGACAACCCGATCACGTCGGCGTCCTCTTGCAGCGCAGTCGAGACGATCTGCTCGGGTGTCTGGCGCAGACCCGTATAGATGACTTCCATCCCCGCGTCGCGCAACGCGCGCGCGATCACCCTGGCCCCGCGGTCGTGCCCGTCGAGGCCCGGCTTCGCGATCACGACGCGTATCTTGTGCTCCACGGTCTGCTGCCCTTGTCTTCTCAAATAACGGGAATCTCTTCGTACTCGCCCCACACCTCGCGCAGGACGTCGCACATCTCACCAAGCGTCGCGTAGGCACGCACGGCGTCGAGCAGCAACGGCATGGTATTGGCATCGGCCGTGGCGCCAGCCCGCAATCGGTCGAGCGCTCGTCGAACTGCGGCGTCGTCACGCGTCGCCTTCACCTCTGCCAGTCTGGCCAGTTGCGTCTCGGCGGCCGACTGGTCGATGTACAGGAGCGGAATCGGCTCCTCGGTGTCCGCCACGTACGCGTTGACGCCAACCACGATCCTGTCTCCCGCCTCCACCCCGCGCTGATAGGCGTAGGCGCTCTCGGCGATCTCCTTCTGGGGATAGCCGCGCTCGATCGCCTCGACCATGCCCCCCATCCGGTCGATCGCGTCGAAGTAGGCCAGCGCCTCTTCCTCCAGATCGCGCGTCAGCTTCTCCACGAAATACGAGCCGCCGAGCGGATCGGTCACGTCGGTCACGCCTGTTTCGTAGGCGATGATCTGCTGCGTCCGCAGGGCCAGCGTCGCCGCCTCGGCAGTCGGCAGGGCGAACGCTTCGTCGAGCGAGTTGGTATGCAGCGACTGCCCGCCGCCAAGCACGGGGGCCAGGGCCTGCAGGGCCGTCCGGACGACGTTGTTATACGGCTGCTGCACCGTCAGGGACACCCCCGCCGTCTGCGCGTGGAAACGAAGCTTCCACGAGCGCGGGTCCTTCGCCTTGAACCGATCGCGCATCACGTGCGCCCACATCCGGCGGGCGGCGCGGTATTTGGCGATCTCTTCGAAGAAGTCGCTGTGCGCGTTGAAGAAGAACGAGATGCGCGGCGCGAACTCGTCCACGTCAAGACCGGCATCGATCCCGTACTGCACGTACTCCACCCCGTCGCGCAGCGTGAATGCCAGTTCCTGTGCCGCGGTCGAGCCCGCCTCGCGGATGTGATATCCGCTGACGGAGATCGTGTTCCACTTCGGCACGTGCTCGGCGCAGAACCTGAAGATGTCGGTCACGAGCCGCATCGACGGGCGTGGCGGGTAGATGTATTCCTTCTGCGCGATGAACTCTTTGAGAATGTCGTTCTGGAGCGTGCCGGACAGCCCCTGCCAGCTGGCGCCCTGCTTCTCCGCCACAACCAGATACATCGCCAGGATCATCGAGGCCGGCGAATTGATCGTCATCGACGACGTGATCCCACCGAGCTCGATCCCACGGAAGAGCACCTCCATGTCGGCCAGCGACGACACGCTGACACCGCATTTACCCACCTCGCCGAGCGACAGGGGATGGTCTGGATCGCGCCCCATGAGTGTCGGCAGATCGAACGCGACGCTCAGGCCGGTGCCACCGGCTGCCAGCAACTGCTTGTAGCGCTCGTTGGTCTCCTCCGGCGCGCCGAAGCCGGCGAACTGCCGCATCGTCCACAGCTTGCCGCGATAGCCGGACGCGTGAATCCCTCGCGTGTACGGAAACTCGCCAGGATCGCCCAGATCACGCTCATAGTTGAGGGACGACACGTCATCCGCCGTGTAGAGCGGACCGATGACGCGCCCCGAGACGGTCGTGAACGGCTCCTTGCGCTCGGCTGGGCGTGCGCGCGTGGCGCTCGGGGTGGAGTGCTTCATGATGGTCAATTGTAACTAGATATAGCTGCGCGCACACCGAGCGCCATGATCTGACGCCTCGAAGCGGCGCTACAGCCGTGCCTGCATCAGGCGTGGGGGCAGTCGCACGACCTGGGGATCAGCCTGTGAGCCCGCAGCGGCCACTACGCGCCGACGCGCAGCGGGACAAGTTCTTTCGTCTCGCCGGTCGCGCCCGTCGCCGTAACCTCGATCAGGTATTCGCCTGGCGCGATCGAACCGAGACCGACATCGATCTGGTGTGTCCCGCCAGCGGCAGTCGCCGTCACGGGCAGATCGGCACGTTTCTCTCCATTGCGATTCAGCAGCGCAGCCGTGGCCGTCGCGTTTCCGTACACGTCGAAGCGTATGAGCAGCCGCTCGGTTCGCGAGAACTCACGAGCGACGGTCGGCACCGCATCAGCGTTCGCGGCGATCGCCCGGAAGTCCAGCGCGGTCCGTCCGCGATAGACCCGTGGGGTACTGATCGCCGCGTCAGGCGATGTCAGGTCAGGCACGGTGAACGTGCGGATCTCTCGATCCAGCATGCCGCCACCGGCCCCTTCTTCAACCGTCATCCGCAACTCGAGTTCGCCCGGCGAGGCCTCGAACACGAGCCGCTGCGCGTCGGGCGCAGGCGTCGGGCCGGACGCCCCGGCGCCGGTCGTCTGACCTCGAAACACCAGATCGCCGTCCATCGTCGCCGCAATCAACGAGACGCTCCCCGCGTCCGGCTGATTCCCGCCCGCGCCGAGCCTGGGTGGAAGCGGTTCCCAGATGAGCGTGACCTCGGTCTTGCCGGACTCGCCCCGCGCTGTTCCCAGCCACGTCCGCACGTACTTGCCAGCCTGCACCGATGTGGCGATCGAGGCCAGCGCCTGCTGGATCGGCTTCGGCGTCTCCGGGACCTCGGTGGTGGCGCGCACGATATCCGCCTCGGTCAGCGCCCAGTATCCCTTGCGTGCCCGCACGTCCAGGCCGCGGCGCTTCAGTCGCACGTCGATCGAATGAAACTCCCCGTCCGTCGGCGCCTGCGTCGAGTTGTACCCGAGCAGGTAGTAGAAGCTCGAGTCCCGCATGATCTGTGCGAGGCCAGGCGCCAGATCGTTTTGATTCATGATGGCGCGCCCGTCAGTCTCGCTGGCCAGCGTCCGCAACGTGTCCTGCGTCATCTGCAGCGCCCGCGCGTCCTGTCGCATGCCGACACCCTGGTCGATGTCGAACTCGAATGCGCTCAGCCCACGCGGGTCGAGGCTATAGATGGCCGCGTTGTTGCGGTTGGCGGCAGCAAACACGTCGCGCAATTGCGAGTACAGGTCCGCCGCCCCGAAGACCGCCGCGGTCTGCTCCCGCGGGTTGTTCTCGCCCGCCATCGGGTTTCTCGCGTTCGGATTACCCATCCCGGGCATCGAGGCGTCCGCGTTTCTGAGCTGCGGCGGCAGGATCGCTGTCAGGCCCTCGCTGATGTAGATGATCGACTTGCGTCCTTCGCGCAGACCGCCCAGGTGCGTCGAGAGGCTGCGCAGCGCACCCATGACGACTTGATTCCGAATCTGCTCAACGATCTCGCTCGGCGCGTGCGCGTACCGTTCCTCCGCAGTGTTGCGCGGCCTGTAGTCGAACTTGCGTCCCTCGAACCGCTCGATCGCGCTGATGATGGACGCATGGTTCCGGGTGAAGGAGATCGCGTCAAGAGGTGTCAGCGGGTACATCATGCCGACCACGTCGTTCGGCCCGAGCGATTCCAGGAAGCGAATCAGCGGTGCCTGTACCGACCGCGAATTCGACAGCCGCACGTGGTAGTCGTCGAAGAAGAACATGAACAGGCGCACGTCGTCGCGCGCCAGCTCGATCTCGGTGTCGATCGACGTGCGGAGCTGTCGCGGCCGTGGCGCGCCTGGCTCAAGCGTGCCGTCAACCCGAATCAGCCGGAACTGCTCGATGTCCTGCCGCTCGCCGTCCTCGAACACCTCGAAGTCATCCGCCGTCAGGTCCGTGACCGGCTGGCCGTCATCGTCGCTCACGATGACGTCGACGCGCACGAAATTGATGCCGGCACGGAATGTGGCCTGCGACGTGTCGTCGCCCTCGGGTGCGCCGCCCTCGGGCGCGGCAGCCTCCTGGGCACCCGCGCCCTGTGAGTCAGCCTGTGAGGCAGTCTGCGAATCCGCCTGCGGGGCCGCCTGCGGGCGGCCGGTGCCCACCTCACAGAGGCCCACAACCAGCGCCAGACATACGGCAATTGGCGTGCGGGACATCAGGTTGATGATACCTCCAAGTCCGGCTTCCAGCATGGCGGATCGGCCGAACCGTAGGCGTCGCTACCCGAAGTCAACCCCAGGGGCGTTGCCACCCTGTCCCGGGGACCGTATGCTGGACAGATGCCGAATTCCAGCACGCCAGACGATGCGCTCACCAACAGCCTGACGACCCTCCACGAGGATGAAGCGCTGTTCAGCCAGAGCGTGTACGAATTCGCCGACCGTGAAATACGCCCGCTGGTCCGCACCATGGACGAGCAGGGTGCGATTCCCCGCACGCTCATCGACAAGCTGTTCGACCTCGGCATCATGGGCATCGAGGTCCCCGAAGCGCACGGTGGCGCGGGGGCGTCGTTCTTTCACGCGATCCTGGCGATCGAAGCGCTCTCGCGCGTCGACCCGTCGATTGCCACCATGGTTGACGTGCAGAACACCCTCGTGATCAACGCTCTGCTCCGGTGGGGCAGCGACGATCTCATCGGGCGCTACCTACCCACACTGAGCGGTGGTGCGGTCGGCGCCTATGCGCTGTCAGAGGCCGCGTCTGGAAGCGATGCCTTTGCGCTGAGTTCGCATGCCGTGGACGGCGGCGACCGATTCGCACTCACCGGCCGAAAGCTCTGGATCACCAATGGCAACGAGGCCGATGTCTTCATCATCTTCGCCACGGTCGATCCGGATGCCGGCTATCGGGGCATCACGGCCTTCATCGTCGAACGGGACTTTCCGGGATTCTCCGTCGGCAAGAAGGAAGACAAGCTCGGCATCCGCGCGAGCAGTACGTGCGAACTGATCCTGGACGACTGCCAGGTGCCCCGCACCAACGTGCTCGGCGAGATCGGCAAGGGTTACAAGGTCGCCATCGAGACGCTGAACGAGGGCCGGATCGGCATCGGCGCCCAGATGATCGGTCTGGCGCAGGGCGCCCTCGACCACGCCATCCAGTACACGAAAGAGCGGCGCCAGTTCGGCAAGGCGATCGCCGATTTCCAGGCCGTGCAGTTCCAGATCGCCAGAGCGGCAACCGATCTGGAAGCCGCCCGGTTGATGGTCTACAACGCGGCGAGACGACGGATCGCGGGGGAGCCGTTCTTGAAGGAAGCAGCGATGTGCAAGCTCTTCTCCTCGGAAGTCGCCGAGCGCGGCACGTCGCTCGCCGTCAATCTCTTCGGTGGATACGGCTTCGTGAAGGACTACCCGGTCGAAAAACTCTACCGGGACGCCAAGATAGGCCAGATTTACGAGGGGACGTCCAACCTCCAGCTCCAGACCATCGCCAAGCAGTTACTCGGTTAGACATCAAATAGGTCCTTAGACCTATAAACTGGAAATATTCCCCAGTTTCGCTGGATATAGGTGCCTCTCAGCGCCTGCCTGCCCGGCTGTAACAGCCCTGTGACAGCCGAGCAACACAACACGTTCCGCCAGTTTGGCGCATGGTCCTGGCGGCGCGCCGGCACGCGCAACCAAGCGCAACCAATTTTTTGAATACTTCATGCAATTTACTTGCATTAAATCCAACTAAATGCACTAATACGCGATTCAAAGAGCAGCCGGAGCGTACAACGCCGACTGTCTCAACTTCGTTTAACGGTGCCGTGTTCATCGTTCGGTTGGTTATCGATTGGTTGGTCGTAAACAAGACGTGACGTTTGCTGTTTCGACGCCGCGTTCTATCGGAGGTCTCGTAAAGATGAAAATGCCAAGAGCAAGTGTTTGGCTATTCGTGCTGGCCGCGCTCGTCGCGTGGCCTGCGGCAAGTCACGCACAGGAAGCGACGCTGGCCGGCACGGTGGTCGACTCCACCGGCGGCGTGCTACCAGGTGTACCCGTCATCGCCGTCCATACGGCAACGGGTAATGTCTTTGAAGCCGTGTCCGGCCCGGCGGGCGGCTTCCGCATGCCGGTTCGGGCGGGGGTCTACGAGATCACTGCGGCGCTGCCGGGCTTTCAGACGGTGACGCTGACTAATGTGAATGTGCTCCTCTCGGCAACGTTCAACGCCACGCTGACGCTGGCTCCCGCTACGCTGGAGGAGACGGTGACGGTGACCGGCGAGGCGCCGCTGATCGACACGACGGCGTCCACGGTCGGGGCCAACATCGACCCCGAGCAGATGGCCGAACTGCCGATCAACGGCCGCAACTGGATGGACCTGGCGCTGCTGACGCCGGGCGCCCGCCGCAACGAATCGGGTGGCTACGTCCA
>JAQBVV010000002.1 GCA_027622905.1 Acidobacteriota bacterium | reverse complement strand
CTTGCCGGGTGGGCGCCTCGACGCCCACGATGATCAACTTATTCCTGCCCGGGTCCTAAGCGAGCCCCTGGACACCTCGTCCCCTGGAAACGCCGTCGTCTGCACACGCCGTCCTCTGCCAACAGAGCGCCTCACGAACTCCCGGGCAAGCAGGGAAGGGCCACACTCGAGACAGCGCTGCCTGGAGCGCTTTTCGTTTCGGTCTGGGGCTTCTCGCAGGGGCCAGGCCTTCTCGAAAAGCGCTTTCCCGCGTTTTCCGGTCTACACCAGATCGAAAAACGCTCTATTGAATACGCGGTGAATCGCCGCCGAAATAGCCCAGCGTGATCAGTGCGAGCACCGCGAGGATCACGGGCCAGAACGCGACCTTCGCGATCAGGTTATCCCGGTATCGCACGAACGTCACGAGACGACTCGCGCCGCCCGTGGTGAACACGTAGACGTTGATCGTGACCGCCAGGATGGTCAGGTAGAGCGTGAAATAGAACTGTTCGAGATAGACCATTTCCGTGCCGGTCACCAGCTGGCGTAGCTCAATGTGCGGGAGCAAAACGACGAAGAACAGCGCCGACACCGTGGCAATCACCCCGGCGGTGTTGAAGTCGAACGCCGCCGCGCGGGTCGGCTCCGCGGTCGTGATCATGAGCATCGCAAACAAGAGTCCGGCCACGACCAGGAGTGGCACCAGCGTGGTCACGAACGCGCCGACAAACCCCCGACTGACCACAACAGTGAAGTAGAGATCGGGAAACCCAGTCTGCCCTACATAGCCTGGAATTCCAAAGTCCGTGTCGTAGTTGAAGACCTTGTACTCGAAGAGCGTCTCATTGATCCTCCATCCGCCAGGCACGATGTCCGGGTCGTGCCCAAACGCCTCGCTCTGCTCGGTCGAGTCATACGCCTCCAGATCCGGCACGAGAACGACGTCACGATCGAAATCCGCGTGCCACATGCGTAGCCACACATCATGCCGATCCAGCGGATAGCGGGAGTAGTCGAAGGGCTGACGCACCGTCACGTCGAAGTACCAGCCAATCACCACCCCGTCCGCATAGGCAAGGCGGTACGCCTCCTCGATCACGGTATCGCCTGAGGACACCTGTTCTGGTAGCGTGAAGCCGCGCGTGACCTCCTCCGGCACGGCGTTGCTGTACTTCTGTCAGATGTAGCCCGTGATATTGACGTCGCTGGCCGTGACGAAATGCAGCGATTGCACGAAGATGCCCGTTGGAATGAGGACCCGACTCGGTCCGGCTGGCCGCAGCGACAGGAACTCCTCGACGGCAGTCTGACTGGTCAACTGCCCTGGATGCGGGACGTAGTCGCCCACCGCGCGAGGCCACAGGACGGCGATCGCGGCGACCAGCGCCATCGTGACCAGAACGGACACGCCCCACCATGCTCGGTCACTCACAGCCCATACGCTACCCCGACCAAGATGAGCCACTGCTCTGAACCAGGGCTCCGGCACAGCCATCACGTTGCGCCCTGATGATCGTCGGGAGCACACTGCTGGCGCTCAACGCGCAGGACTCACCGCCCGGCGAACATCGCGTCCAGTTCAGGGAAGAGTATCTGCGGAAGGGAGCGGTGCGACCTCGACGTACCCTCGAAGCCCGTGGCGCGCTCGAACCGCTGGACGATCTCCAGGGCCCCGTTCAACGAGTCCTTGTGCGTCGCCTCGAACTCGACGCACCGAACCGAGGATGCGGCGGTTGACGCTTCGTAGTAGACCACTTCACAATCGGCGAAGTACCAGACCTCCAGGGCCTTGTGCAGCGTGGCGCTCCAGACGACGCCAAGCTGACCGACGAACGCCTCGACCTGCTCCTCCTGGCTCCCGACGTGGTGGCCCAGGTCGAGGTTGACCTCGGTGCGAACCTCGGTGTCTCTCTCCAGCGCCTTGATCGTCAGGTGATGAAGCTCGGTGTCGTACCGGTGGCGAAACAGAAACCGCCGCGAACGTCCGCCCTCGGTGAGGTAGTAGCGATCTCTGACGCGCATCGTGCCGGATCGAATCGGCTGCAGGGCACGCACCGCCTGCCTGAACCGCTCGAGATCAAAGCCATCCCCCACGACATGCTTGTGCTCGATCTCCATGAAACGCAGATTCTCCGGCGGCGCTGCTGGCCTCCCGCGCCCTCCATCGCCCCCGTGGCCGCTCACATCCATCGCCTGAACCTCCCGAGGAACCATCTGCGCGCCTTCAGTCGAATGGGTAGGTCACGTAGCGCCTGCTCCGTGACACGCACGTTGTCGGGATGCCGCCGCAACCCAGCAAAGATCGCAGCGGCAGGCTGCGTGGCCTCTGGGTCCGTGCTCACCAGCATGGCTTCGGCCAACCGATCGTGCGCCGCGTGTTCGAAGTTATAGCTACCAAATGCCGTCCATTCGTCATCGACGAGCACGATCTTGGAATGCTCGCCGCGCCGATTCTCGAACACGCAGATCCCCGCCTCCAGCAGGCGCCCATAGCAGGCGGCCGCGGCGATCCAGGCGAGATCAGTGGCTGGCAGCGCTTCCCGGTGTGAATGATGCACCTCGACGCGCACCCCCCGGCGCGCCGCGCCGAGAAGTGCCACGAGCAGTGGCTCGACCGGTTTGAAATAGAAGCTTGTGATCAGGATCGAGCGCCGGGCGGTACCGATCCGCTCGATCAGTCCGTCGGTCACCAGGTTCCGACCACGCCAGCCGATCGGGCCCAAGCCCCCCTGATACGCGTTCGGATTGCAGCACCAGTACTCGAGCATCATCGTCTTGGCCACCTCGGACGACTCGATCTCGGCAGTGGGAACAGCAGGCACCCCGCTCCGCAGGTGATGGAGATGTGACGCATGCACAACGCCGCCGATGTCACGATAGCTGCTCAGGAGCGCATGTGCCACGGGGCCGCGCACCGCAACAGCGTACTCATTCCAGCCCTCGAATGAAGACTTGCTCAGATTGCTGCTGCC
Organism: Acidobacteriota bacterium; assembly: GCA_027622905.1. Lineage (GTDB taxonomy): Bacteria > Acidobacteriota > Vicinamibacteria > Vicinamibacterales > UBA2999 > JAQBVV01. The sequence continues at coordinate 57,777 of JAQBVV010000002.1, read as the reverse complement.
GAAGATCGCCTCGCCGGCGTCCGACACCTGGATCTTGACGTGCTGTCCGCCACCGAGCCACCGCTGCAGATGCCGCTGCGGACTGTACACGGTGACGACCGCACCGGCGCGCCGTAGGTCTTCCAGTGTCCCTGCCAGCGCCACCCGTTGCTGGCTGGACATCAGCACGCCGCCAAGGCGCTGCCCGAACCCGTCGATCAAAAGATTGACGGCGACCCCACGACGCTGGGCCGAGACCAGTTCTGCCAGCACCTCAACGCCGTAAGCATCGTGCTCGACATAGAACGTGGACAGATACAGGAAGGAGCGGGCCTCCCTGATCATCGCGAGCCGACGCCTCCACTCGGCGGCTCGATCCCACAGCGGCACGAGCGCGGAGGCACTGGTCATTACCACCGGATCCCGGGCGGATGCGTCGCTGTTCGTAGGCCGACGCGCCTCCATCACGGGCTAGTCCCCTGGAACCGTGATGTGTTGCCTAAGTCCTGCAGCGTGGCGCCCGGATGGCAAGGCGCGACGACCGAGAATATTGGCCATATTCGAGGAAGGAGCAACGCCGCCAGTCGGGATGCCCCGCTCAGGAATTATGTGACGAATCACGGTTCCAGGGGACTACAGCCGGTATCCGCCGGCGACATCGATGTTGGCGCCGGTCACGTACCCGGCATCGAGCAGATACTCGACGGCGTGCGCCACATCCTGCAACGTCCCGGCCCGCCCGAGAGGCACCGTGTGCCCGATCCTGTCAGGCGGTGGAAGGTCGATCGAGTTGTCGAGCTGTCCCGGAGACACCATGTTGACCCGGATGCGTCGCTCGGCGTGGGCGACGGCCAGCGCCCTCGTCAACACCAGTAGCCCCGTCTTGCTGACGTAGTAGTCGGTGCCGCGCACGTTGGCGCGAATACCCTCGAGGCCCGCCATCCCGATATTCACGATGTGGCCCCCATCCGGCATCAAGGGGAGGGCATGGAAGCAGCAGTAGAAGGCGCCGGACAGGTTCGTCGCCAGGGTGGCATCCCACGTCGCGGGTGTCAGGCGGGCCACCGGCTGCGGGTTGTAGTTGCCAACGTTGTTGATCAGCACGTCGACACGCCCTCCCTCACTCGCGATCTGAGCGAAGACGTCTGCGACCTGCGCCTCGACGCCAACGTCAACCGCGAACGACCGAACGCGTCTCCCGGCCGCGGCGATCTCGCGCTCCAGCGACCGCGCATCGTCGCGGGAGGTCCTGTACAGAATGACGACGTCATACCCGCGCGCGGACAGCGCGAGGCACAGATGCCGTCCCAGGCGCCGGGCACCGCCGGTCACCACGGCCACCCGATTGGTGGTGTCTGCACCCTGCGGACCGCGCGACGGCATCCGTTCTCGATCACTCACGACCGTGCGCGCTCCACGCGTACGAAAGCACTGGTCGCGGCCGGCACGGCGTCCGGCTTGCGAACCTCCAGCTGAATCCTTCGCACCTGCGGTAACCGGCCGAGCAGCATCTCGGCGACCTCTTCGGCCATCGTTTCAATCAACTGGAACGCCCGGTCTTGCACGAGTTCGGTGATCCCCCCAGCGACAACATCGTAGTCAACAGCCTCGGCAATGGCGTCGGAAGCCGCCGCCGCCGCGAAGTCGTAGTCCAGTGCGATGTCCATGACTACGGATTGCCGAATCTGACGCTCGTGCGGGTAGATGCCGACGATACACTCCACCCGCAGGCCCTGCAGCCCTGTCGTGCCAATCATGTCGTCTCCTTGCCTAGTAGACCGTCCGAGGCCGAGGCGCCGCAGACGGTCCACTCCCGCCGAGGCGAGCACATCGAGAGTCTGCTAGTGGCGCGTCTCGGCTGAAGAAGCACCAGATCCCGGAGCGCGGCGCCTCGCGCGGAGTTCGCTCGGACGTGGCACGCCTGCGAAATCCGCGCCGGCGGGCCAGGCGCGACGACCGAGAATACTGGGGGTATTCGAGAGAGGAGCAACGCCGCCCCCCGGGATGCCCCGCCCGGGAGGTGGTCCTCCTTTGGCCGAGACACGCCACTAGGCAGCTGTGACATCCGCGCCAGGCCTCCTGGCGATCCAGATCTGCTCTCGGGCTGTCGCCTCCGAGAACGGGGTGCGATCGAAGCCCCCGTAGCACGCGTCAATGACGAATCCGGCCTCTGTGAGCAGGCTCCGCGCCTGCGAGGGATCGAGCCAGCTGAGATGCAGCCGGCGGTACCGCCTGCGCATTAACACGCCATCAGTGTCGAGGAAGTCCTCCCAGGTCACGACAGTCATCGCTTGCGACGCCTCATCCACCAGCGATGTCACCCACAGCAGCGTGTCGATGTCGCCCGACGATCGGTAGGTGGCACGGAGCTGAACCTTCCGCATCTGATCCACAAGAGCCGGTGTCACGTAGAAGTCATCGAACACGAAGCGGCCACCGGGCTCCAGCTGGGAGAACACATGCGCCAACGCAGACCGCTTGTCCTCAAGCGACAGCACATGTCCGAGACTGTGGTACGGCAGGGCAATCAGGCCGGCGGGGACGTCGAGCTGAAAACGGCGAAAATCCTCACACACGAATGCGAGACGGTCGAGCACGCCGGCGGCCATTGCTCGGGCGCGGCAGCGCTCAAGCATGGCGGGTGACAGATCGACGCCGATGACATCCTGACCCCGGCACGCCGCCGGCACTGCGATACGGCCGTCACCCACGCCGAGCTCGACCACGGGACCCACGGCCTCCCGGTACAAGTCCAGATAAAACTCCAGGTTGGCCTGCGCTGACGCAGCCGTGTCCGTCCAGACCTGGTAAATATCCGCAAAGTCATCGTACTCGTTTGGCGAGGACAGGGAAGGGGTATCAGCGACCATGATGCGAAGCCAGCGTGGCGGTCAGAGCAACAACACCTCGACACGATGCGCGCGAACAGCACTGTCGGTCGGCGACCACGAGAAGATGGTGAACCGCCCGTCCTGTGACGCGACGAGCGCCACGGCACCGCGCTGATCGTGGACGAACTGGGCTGCCGAGAGGTGACGCGTACCACCGAGTTGCCCCGGATGCACGCGCTCGGGGACGCTCCCTTCGATGGGCTCGGTGACGATGACGTGCTCCACGGTAGCGGCTCCACGACCGCGAGCGATCTTCGCGCCAAAGGCCAGCAGCTCGTAGGTGCTGGTGACCACGGTTGCGCCGTCAACCGCCGTCAACCCCGCCATGGCGTCAATCGCCCGCGCCGTCGCCTCCGTCCATTCGCGGTCAACCATGCCGCCATGCTGGCCCAGCAGCGTGGCCAGCTCGGTGAACGGCGGCTGCACCGCGTACTTGATCGGATGCACGATCGAACGTCGCCACGCGTCCGTGCCCGGCGGGACGATCAGCAGAATCCCTCCACGCTGATGGCGACGTATCGACAGCGCAAGTTGCACCTGGACGTTCAACGCGTCATCGTTCATCATCGTCGCGTCGAACCCGAGCATCGAGGCGAGGAGAGCAGGGCAATCGGCGATACCTGCCGCCTTCTCATCGACGATCTTGAGCTGATCGCCTTCCAGGACCGCCACGTTCACGAATTTGCGGGATTCGTGCCGCGGTCGGTGCTTCAGCACCAGCAGCCCTGGCGCGATGACCTCCACGACGAAACAGAACGGCGGGACCGTGTGCGTCGTGCCCCAGATCATGAGATCGGCGGGATTCCGGCTGGCACGCTCTCCGCTCGACCGTGCGTGGCCAGGCCACACACCGAGGTGGACTCCACGCCGCTCCACGGCAGCCGCCAGGCTCGTCAGCGACTCGGGCGCAAGTGGGAACGGCCGTTCGAAACGCAAAGGCCATATCTCATCCATCGGCCGAAGAAACGCCAGGGAGATCTTCGGTACGTAGCCTTCCTCGCGCCTGACGCTGGCCCAGAACGCGACGTCAACCATCGTCTCGATCGTGCAGGCATCCGGCAGTGCCTCAAGTGGCGGCTGGGCCGCATCCACCTGCGGCAACGACGCGCGATGCAGTTCCAGGTGCTCGGCGATTGCGGGCGCCACCAGGCGCGCGACAGCGTAGGCCGGTCCGCTCACTGTACGCCTGGAGACGGCGACGCGGGCGCCACCTCGTCATGCTCCTGAACGGCACGCGCTCCGTCCAGAAGTTTGCGCAACTCGGCGCCATCCATGACTTCCACCTCGAGAAGCCGTCGGGTCACGCTCTCAAGCATGTCGCGATGACTGGACAGGATTCGATGCGCCTCGGCATGGGCGTCAGTCATGAGTCGCTTCACTTCGGCGTCGATCAGACGGGCCGTGTCTTCGGCGTAGACACCCCGCTCCGGACCGCCGGGCAGATCCAGGAACTTGTTCCGCTTGCTCGTGTCGTAGCTGATGGCACCGAGTAGATCGCTCATGCCCCATTCGGTGACCATCGAACGTGCAATGTCCGTCGCGCGCATCAGATCGTTCTGTGCACCCGTGGAGATCTCGCCGAGGGCGATCTCCTCGGCTGTACGTCCACCCAGCAGCACGGCAAGTTGATTGAGCAGGTCCTGCCGTTGCAGCAGGTAACGATCTTCCAGCGGAACCTGCATCGTGTAGCCCAGCGCACCGAATCCACGCTGCACGATCGAGAGCTTGTGCACCGGATCCATCCCCGGCGTCATCGTGGCCACGATGGCGTGGCCCGATTCGTGATACGCGACGATCTCGCGCTCCTTCTGACTCATCACGCGCTTCTTCTTGAGACCGGCCACGAGTCGATCGATCGCCTCCTCGAAGTCCGACATCTCGACCGTCGCCTTGTCGTGACGCGCCGCGAGGAGCGCCGCTTCATTGACCAGGTTGGCGAGATCGGCGCCCGCAAACCCAGCCGTCCGCGCCGCCACGATCGTGAGGTTCACATCCGGCGACAGCGTGACGTGCTTGCTATGAATCCGGAGGACCGCCTCGCGCCCCTTGACGTCAGGCTTGTCGACCAGCACCTGCCGATCGAAGCGACCGGGACGGAGCAGGGCAGGGTCGAGCACTTCCGGACGATTTGTCGCGGCCATGATGATGACGGCCTTTCGGGAATCGAAACCATCCATCTCCGACAGCAGCTGATTGAGCGTCTGCTCGCGCTCCTCGTGCGATCCCATCGGCCCCTGGGCGCGCGCCCGGCCGAGCGCGTCAAGTTCGTCGATGAAGATAATGCACGGCGCCTTCTGTTCGGCCTTGGCGAACAGATCCCGCACGCGCGCGGCACCCACGCCGACAAACATCTCGACGAACTCCGAACCGCTCATGCTGAAGAAGGGCACCTTCGCCTCGCCCGCCACGGCGCGCGCCAGCAGCGTCTTGCCGGTCCCGGGAGGACCGACGAGGAGCACGCCCTTGGGAATCCGTCCCCCGAGCGCCGTGTACTTCGCCGGGGTCTTCAGAAACTCGACGATCTCCTTCAGCTCACCCTCGGCCTCATCAACACCAGCCACATCCGAGAAGCTCACTGTGACGTCGTCCTCGGAAAAGACCTTGTGCTTGCTACGCGCAAACGACATGATCCCGCCGTCGGCACCGCCCATGCGCTTGAGGAAAAAGTTCCACAGGGCAAAGAGCAGCAGAAGGGGAATCACCCATCCGATGACTTCCGGCAGCCAGCGATTCATGAACTCGCCGGTGTAGCGCACCCCTGCCCCGTCGAGCTCCTCGATGAGCCGTGGATCGTCGATGCGTGCGGTGCTGAAGGTCCGGGTACCATCGATCGCGCTGCTGTAGCTGCCGCGGATGGTCTGCTCACCGACAACGACCTCGGCAACCTGACCGCCGCGAACGGCCGCCTTGAACTCGCTGTAGGAGATCTGGCGACCAGCGGGCGTCAGGACCCAGGCCTGCACCAGGGCCATCGCGATCAGAAACGCGAGCCCGTACCAGAGCGGACCACCCGGCCGGCCGGGAGCCGTCAGCGGAGTCCGCTGCTCCCCGGAACGCTGATCGCGAGGGTTCAGCCCCGGAGGCACGCCAGTCTCTGCCATCAGGGCGCCGGCGTCTCCCGCGAGCCCTCTTCCTTGACGTCAAACATCAATCCATTCTCTCCTACGTCGACCGTGATGCGGTCGCCCTCTCTGAACTCGCCCTCGAGTACCCGCATCGCCAATGGGTCGAGTACGCGCCGTTGAATCAGGCGCTTGAGCGGCCGCGCGCCGTACATCGGATCGTACCCTTCCGAGACCAATAAGGCCTTGGCAGCGTCGCTGATGTCGATGTGGATCTTCCTGCCTTCAAGTCGCTTCAGCACGCCTCGTAGCTGGATTCCGACGATCGTCTCCATGTGCTCGAGACCGAGCGAGTGGAAGAAGATGATGTCGTCGATTCGATTGAGGAACTCCGGGCGAAAATGTTGTTGCAGCGTCTCGGTGACCTGGCGCTTCACGGTCTCCGTTAACGCTCCGCCGTCGCCACCCGGACGCATCGCCGCTTCGGCGATGTGCTGGCTTCCCATATTCGACGTCATGATGACGACGACGTTCTTGAAGTCCACCGTCCGCCCCTTGCCATCCGTGAGACGGCCATCGTCGAGGAGCTGCAGCAAGACATTGAGGACATCCGGATGCGCCTTCTCGATCTCGTCGAAGAGCACGACCGCGTACGGGCGGCGTACGGCTTCCGTCAGTTGTCCGGCCTCGTCGTACCCGACGTATCCGGGTGGAGCCCCGATCATGCGCGATACGGTGTGCTTCTCCTGATACTCGGACATGTCGATTCGGATCATCGAATGTTCGTCGTCAAACAGGAACTCGGCCAGCGCGCGCGCCAGCTCCGTCTTCCCGACACCAGTCGGCCCGAGGAAAATGAAGCTGCCAAGCGGACGATCGGGATCCTGCAGTCCCGCTCGAGCCCGCCGAACGGCGTTCGACACTGCGGCGATCGACTCATCCTGCCCGACAACCCGCTGGTGAAGACGGTCCTCCATGTGGATGAGCTTCTGTACCTCACCCTCCATCAGGCGGCTCATCGGAATGTTCGTCCACTTCGCGACGACTCCGGCGATGTCCTCCTCGTCCACCTCCTCTTTGAGCATCCGCTTCCCCTTGTGCGCCTCTCCCAGGCGCGCCTCCTGGTCGCGAATGTTCCGTTCGAGCTCGGGCAAGCGCCCGTACTGCAGTTCGGATGCCGTCGCGTAGTCGCCCTCCCGCTGGGCCCGCTCGATGTCCAGCCGGACCTTCTCCAGATCCTCCTTGAGCCCGCGCCCCCCTTGAATCGCTCCCTTTTCCTGCTCCCACTGAGACTGGAGGCCGGCCTGCTCTTCCTTCAGATCGGCGAGTTCCTTTTCCAGCTTCTGAAGACGTTCGACCGACGCCGTGTCCGTTTCTTTCCGGAGCGCTTCGCGTTCGATCTCAAGCTGCATGACTCGACGCCGCACTTCATCCAACTCCGTCGGCATGGAGTCGATCTCCATACGAAGCTTCGACGCAGCCTCGTCCACCAAGTCGATCGCCTTGTCGGGGAGGAAACGGTCGGCGATGTAGCGATGCGACAGCACAGCCGCCGCCACCAGCGCAGCGTCTTTGAACGTGACGCCGTGATGAATTTCGTATCGCTCACGAAGGCCTCGAAGAATCGAGATCGTGTCTTCGACGGTCGGCTCGCCGACCAGCACCGGCTGAAACCTTCGTTCCAGCGCCGCGTCCTTCTCGATGTGCTTGCGATACTCGTCGATCGTGGTTGCCCCGATCGTGTGCAGCTCACCTCGCGCGAGCATGGGCTTGAGCATCTGCGATGCGTCCATGGCGCCCTCGGCGGCCCCGGCACCCACCACCGTGTGGAGCTCGTCGATGAAGAGCACGATCTCACCGTCCGAGTCCGTGATCTCCTTGAGCACCGCCTTCAGCCGCTCCTCGAACTCTCCGCGGTACTTGGCCCCGGCGACGAGCGCGCCCATGTCGAGCGCGAAGATCTTCTTGTTCTTCAGTCCCTCGGGGACGTCGCCACGGACGATACGCTGCGCAAGTCCTTCGACGATGGCCGTCTTGCCCACGCCCGGCTCGCCGATCAGTACCGGGTTGTTCTTTGTACGCCGAGAGAGCACCTGGATGACCCGACGCACCTCCTCGTCACGGCCGATGACCGGATCGAGCTTGCCCTTCTGGGCTAGCTCCGTCAGGTCCCTGCCGTAGCGCGTCAACGCTTCGTAGGTGGCTTCGGGGTTCTGCGAGGTCACACGCTAGTTTCCCCGCACCTGCGTCAGCCCACCGTAGAGCGCGTCCTTCGTCGCCCCTCGTTCCTGGAGAAGCTGAGCGCCGGGCGAACGTCCGGCCTCGGTGGCCACTGCCAGCAGCAGATGCTCGGTACTGACGTACTCGTCCTGCAGGCGCTTGGCTTCAGCCTCAGCCGAGTCGAAGATCAATTTCATCCGCGGCGAAAAGCGCAGGTCCCCGCCACGGGTCTTGGGGAGCGCCTCGAGCTGCTTCCGCACGTCCGACGCAACCTGCGACGGCTCCACCGTCAACTTTCGCAGCACGGACGGAACGATGCCCCCGGATTGCTCGACCAATGCGACGAGGAGATGTTCGGGAGTGACCTCGGCATGGCTCCATTCGCTGGCGAGCTGTTGCGCGGCGACAACCGCCTCCTGCGCCTTTTCAGTGAATTTGTTCAGGTTCATATCGCTAGCCCTCCAGCATGTGGACGGCCAGTGTCCTGGCTCGTCCTTCGTCCATCTCCCCAGCCCTGCCGACGCGAAGCCGACTCGATCCTCATGCGACCGGTTGTGCCTTGGCCCCGCTCGCGCGCAACCGAGCGAGTGCTTCGTAGTGCTCACGCTCCTCGGCGGAGATCGTCGTCGGGAGCTCGATATCCACGCGCGCGTACAGGTCTCCCTTTTCCGTTGCATGTCCCAGGACCGGCATACCGTACCCCTTGAGCCGGAACACCTGCCCGTTCTGCGTGAGCGGCGGCACACGCAGGCGCACCGGCTTGCCCGCGAGCGATCGGACGTCGGCTTCGCCGCCGAGGACCGCCGTCGCCACAGGCAGGGTCACTTTCACGTGCAGATCGCGGCCCTTGCGCTCGAAGTCCGGATGCCGCTGAAGCCGTACTCGCAGGAACAGGTCCCCGGCCTCGGCACCGCCGATACCCTGTTCGCCCTCTCCGGCAACGCGGACGCGGGAACCATCATTCACCCCGGCAGGAATGCGAACATCCACCGTTCGTACGTGCCCGTCGTGCGTCAACGACAGACGCTGCGTTGTGCCGTTGTACGCGTCCTGGAGCGTCAGGTCGATCTCGTGCTCGGAATCGCGGCCGGGGCGCTGGCGGGCGCGGCCACGTGCCCCTGGACGCCCGCCCGGACGGTTGGGGTCCTCGCCACCGAAAAACGTCGTGAAGAAGTCGGAGAAGGGATGGGCGTCACCAAACATGGCGGCCATCTCCTCCGGCGTCATCGACCGGGGACCACTTCCGCCCCTGGCACCCGCGGCTCCGCCACCGGCCTGCCATCGGCCAGTAAACGGGTTCGGGCCGCCCTGGGCCTCCGCCTGTTCGTACATGCGCCAGTTGGCACCCAGCTCGTCGTATTTCTTGCGCTTGGCTGGATCGCCGAGGACCTCGTAGGCTTCGTTGACCTCCTTGAAGCGCGCCTCCGCCTTCGTATCGCCCGGGTTGAGGTCCGGGTGATGCTTGCGGGCGAACTTTCTGAAGGCCTGCTTGATGTCCTTCTCGGTCGAGCCCTTGTTCACGCCAAGCGTCGCGTAGTAGTCCCTGAATTCCATCGTCCTCTAGCCACTTACCAACAGGTGTGTCGCCCCGCACCACAGCCACCCTCGCCGGATGTTCATAGGCCAACCGCCTTGTGCAGCCTGTCCATCTCGCGGAGCAACTGTCGGCGGCCAGTTCCTGTGTTGAGCGCGTCCTCGTCCATCAGCGGCCGGATGCGCTCCATGACTTCCACCACCACCAGCAACCGCTGCACGCCGGCAAGGTTGACGCCGACCTCATCAACGAGATGCTTGATGAGGCGCAGTCGCCTGAGTTCCTCCCGTGAGTACCGCCGCATGCTTCCGGTCGTTCGAGCTGGCTGAATCAACCCCAGACGCTCGTACTTCCGAAGAGTCTGCGGATGCATTCCGAGCATCTCCGCCGCTATGCTGATGAAGTACAGTTCTTCTTCCACGTCAGTTACCGTCCGTCAGCGACATGCCGCACCAGACCAACTTGACACACATCATATCAAGTTTGGACGTGATCGTCCATGCGGCCACGCGTCGCGGGCCGTGGATCACGCCAGGGGATACGTCAGGCTCTTGGATATTCAGGTAACCGATCTCGTCACCGTCGGGCTGCTGGTCGCGCTTGAAGGCCTGCTCAGCGCGGACAACGCGATGGTGCTCGCGGTGCTGGTGCTGGGCCTCCCGAAGGCCGAGCAGCGCAAGGCCCTTCGATACGGCATCGTCGGTGCCTTCGCGTTCCGGGTGACCGCGATCGTGCTGGCCGTGTATCTGATTCAGCTTCAGTTCATCATGCTGATCGGGGCAGCCTATCTCCTGTGGCTCCCGTACGCGCACTTCACCGGGCACGAAGACGCAGCCGCGCGCCGGAGTCCAAAGAAGGCCAGGCCATGGCTTGGAATGTCGCCGTTCTGGTCCACGGTCGTGAAAGTCGAACTGACCGATATCGTCTTCGCCGTCGACTCGATTCTCGTGGCAGTCGCGATGTCCGACAAGCTCTGGGTCATCATCACAGGCGGGATCTTCGGGGTGATCGCCATGCGCCTCGTCATTGGCCAGTTGCTCGTGCTCGTCAATCGCTATCCGACGCTCGTTGACGGGGCCTTCGTGATCATCGCCTGGGTCGGGCTCAAGCTGGTGCTTGAGTACCTCCATGCCGCCGGCTACATGCACTTCGAGATACCGAGGTGGCTATCGCTCGGAGTCATCGTCGTGATCTTCGCTGTGGCATTGATCCGGGCGCGGATCGAAGGCCCGGTGGCGGCAGATCCTCTGGCCGAGAAGGCGGAGGACATCCTTAGCGCCGATACCGCCTCCATGAAAGACGACCGAACGCGGTAACCGCGTTCAGCGGCGAGCGACCGGAGTCAGGGTCGTTTCGAGGCGATCGCCATTCCGGACGTACACCACCCGAACCGGCTGGTCGGCCCGGAGCAACTCGAGCGCATACGTGTAGTCGTAAATGTTGGCGATCGTCTGGCCGGCAATCTCAACGATCAGATCGCCTTTCGTCAGGCCCGCGCGTTCAGCCGGGCCGCCCCCGGTGACGCCTCCCAGCAACAGACCCTCCGCGTCGCTTGCGTAGTCAGGAATCGTGCCGGTTGTCACCCGCAGTCCCGCGACGCTCCCTCGGGATACGGGCTGATCGACTTTCGTGAACTGCGGCGCCTCGATGGTGTCGCCAATGGAACGCACGACGGCCGTCGCCATCCCCACGACCCGGTCGAGATCCTCGAAATTGATTCGAGCGGCCGTGTCCGACGGCTTGTGATAATCCTCATGCGACCCGGTGAAGAACGCCAGACTTGGCACCTCCACCTGATTGAAGGTCGCCACGTCGGTCGGCTGGTATGGGTCCGGCTGCACGACAAGATTGAACCCGGCAGCCACGTTCGCGCGCTCAAGCACCCGTCCCCACGACGGACTCGTGCCGGTCGCCTGGACGATGAGCCTGTTGTCCTGCATCCGACCCACCATGTCGAAGTTGAGGTAGGCGGCGATCTCGTCGAGCGGCACTGGAGGCGCCGTGGCGAACGCATTGGATCCGACAAGGCCGATCTCTTCCGCCGACCACAGCGCGATGAGCACGTGGCGGCCGCGCGGGCGCTCGGACAACGACGCGGCGATCGCCAGGACGGCAGCGGTGCCAGAGGCATTGTCGTCAGCGCCGTGATGAATCGCGTGGGCCTCATCCTGCGAGGCCAGCGAGTTGCCCTTGCCACCACGGCCGAGGTGGTCGTAGTGGGCGCCGATGACGACCCACGGCTTCTCGACAGCCTCCGCACCCACCGTCGCGGGCAGATACGCCAGCACATTACGAGCCGTCTTACGTTCGCGCACGACGGCCGTCTTCAGCGACAGCGTGACGCCAGGAAGGTCGAAGCCGGCGACATGTGGGTTGCCCGCATCGAGGGCCTCCTGCGCGTCCCGGAGGGCGCTCGGAGACCCCGTACCGCCGGACGACTGCGGACTCGTGGCGGCGCCTGGGGCACCGATCGCGGCCGACGCAAAGAGCGCGTCCGCCACGGCTCCACTGATACTGGCGGCCGGAATACCGGAGCCAGCAATTGCCGTATCGAAGGTCATGGGTACCAGTTCACCGGCGTTCGGCGAACGTGGTCCGGTCACGACCAGCAGCGCGCGAGCGCCGCGCTGGCGGGCCGCCATCGCCTTGTAGCGGAGATCCGCGTAGCGCGCCAGGACCGCTCGCGTCTGCTGATCCGCGTCCTCCGGAAAATAGCGCAGGACGACGACGATCTTGTCCTGGACGTCGAGCGTGGCGTAGCTGTCGTAACCGATGTTCTGCGATTCCGGCACCACGAGACCGTAGCCGGCGAAGACCACCGGCCCGGTCACGTCGGCATCATCGGAGAAGGACAGCGCGCGAATCTCCGCCGGTTCGACGAACGAGCGGTCACCCGCCAGGGCAGTGCTGAGGGTGAGGCTCGACCCGCCGTCGCGACTCCCGCCGGTGAAGTCGAACGGCATGAGCAGATCGCTACGCCCCGGCAACGGCACCGCACCGATGCGTGACAGCTCCGAGGTCAGGTAGTCGGCGGCTCGCTGCTCGCCGGCGGAGCCGGCCTCACGTCCCTCTAGCGCATCGGAGGCCAGAAACTCGACGTGGGCTCTGGTCGACGACTCCGACCCCACCTGCGCGTGGCCGAGTCCACCGCACACGATGCCGAGCGTCGCGACAAGACCAACGAATTTCCCATGTGTCATGGACAGCCTCTCCCGGGACAACACCACGTTCAGCGAAGCGGCGCCGATCGCAGAGCCGCGAGCGCGCCTTCATGATTCCAATCCGCGAGAAACAGCTGTCCCTCGCGCCCCCCGCCCCTGCTCGACGTCCACGCCAGGCGCGTACCGTCCGGCGAAGGCACCGGCAGACCATCGAAACCGTCGGAGTAGGTGACGCGGACAGGCTCCTTCGTCCCGCCGACGTCGACCATGTAGACCTCGAAATTTTCGAAGCCCAGCTTGTTCGACGCAAACAGCAGGTATTCCCCGGAGGGGTGAATATAGGGCGCCCAGCTCATCGCGGCGAAGTCGGTAATCTGCCTGGCGTCGGTGCCGTCCGGCTGCATCATCCAGACATCGGCGATGAGGCCCTCGGCGTCGAATCGACGCCACACGATCTGTGTGCCGTCCGGCGAAAAGAACGGTCCGCCGTCATAGCCAACCACGTCGGTGAGACGACGCTGATCCGAACCATCGGCACGCATGATGTAGATCTCGGCGAAGTAGCTGGGATCGATATCAAGCTGGCGCTGCTCCGACGCCGTCAGCGTCCGACCGTAGGCGTCGCGCATCGACGAAAACACGATCCACTCGCCGTCGGGAGAATAGCTGGCTTCCGCATCGTAGCCCCTCGCGTCGGTGAGCCTCGTCAAGTCCCCGGTACCCTCGGAGGCCGCGTAATTCCGGATCGTAGTCCCAGGCATAGCGACGCTCCTGGCCTGAGGCCCGAAAGTCCAGCTCCGCCTGCTGAAGGCTCCGCGACTCCGGGTCGTGATGCGTCGAGGCGAAGAGAATCTGATCGCTACCGGGACGGAAAAAGGCGCACGTGGTCTTGCCGTGGCCCGGCGAGATCCGCTTCGTGTCGCCGGTCGCGAAATCGAGCGCGTAAATCTGATAGAAGGGATTGCCCGGCTCGCGCTCACTCTGAAACACCAGGCGCCGGCCGTCCGGAGCCCAATAGCCCTCACCGGCGCGTCGGCCCTCGACGGTGAGCCGCCGAACTCTCGACAGAAGGTCGCCTTCTCCCGGGATCTCCTGGATCTCTTGCGCGACCGCGGCAGTCGCGAGCAAGGCCGTCATGACCATCACACGAAGACAGTGAACCATGAGACGAAGCGTAACATCGGTGCCGCCCCGTTGCACCCTCCCCGAACCCGGCGGCGGCGACGATGTCGTCCTGCCTGACGTCCGGACGGCGCGCACCGGCGTCTGAGCCGGCGCCTGAGCCGGAGTCCGCGCCGGCGTCTGAGCACGCGTATCGGCACTCGGCGACCTGTGCCTCGAAGGCGGCGTGAACCGGTCCACGCAGGACATCCCGCGCCACGTCGGCCGTACGAGCGCTGACGTCCAGAACTTGATCGACATGTCCCCGGTGCCACAAGTCCCTGCCCGTCGCCCGCCGATAGTCGAGGGTCGTTCGCCGCTTCCAGTCGCGGATCACGCGACGAAGCGCCGACGAGCGGGAAAGTCCCTCCAGCAGGAGCGTGACCTCTCCGGCCGTGAAACGGTACGCGTGAATTGCAAAGTGGTGTTCCAGAGCGCACTGTCGAAGTTGCCGCAGGATGCCTTCGACGATCAGGTCCCGCTGGGAGGGATTCGATCGGTGAACCGTGGGCAGGACAACGAGATAGCGGTGACAACCGACGCGTGCCGTCCCGTCCGGATACCGAGCCTGCTCGCGAATCATGCTCGTCACTACGCATGGCTCATGCCAGCCACGGCGCCGCATCTGTTCGCGCCAGCGTTATCGGCCCCGGGCGGCGTCCCATCCCTCACCGAGACACTTCCCGGCCCGGCGTCACCCATGAGGCCGAGGCCAACGGGTTATAGTGAGAGGTCCATCTCGACACCTTGAATACGTGTCGACCGGTACGATCCCGACGCAACCGAGATGAAGCCTCGCATGTTCCGCTCGCACATCATCATCCTGTTCACGATATCCGTCGTCGCCTCCGCCTGCGGCGGTGGTCCAACCGGCGCTCCCCCGGGGGGAGCGGGTGCGTTCCCACCCATGGCGGTCGACACGCTGACGCTCACTCCACAGCCGGTCGCCGACGCATCGGAGTTCGTGGCCACGATCCAATCGCTGCGGTCAACCACCGTGCAGCCGCAGGTCGAGGGGATCGTCCGCCAGGTCATGGTTCGAGCCGGCGATCGCGTTGCCGTCGGACAGCCCCTGATTCAGATCGACCCGGACAAGCAGCAGGCGACCAACACCGTCACCGAATCTCAACGGGCATCGCGCGACGCAGACCTGGCGTACGCGAGTCAGCAGTTGGCGCGTCTGCAGAAGCTGTATGCGGCCGGGGCGGTGAGCCTCGTGGAGCTTGAGCAGGCTGAGACGACGCACGCGAACGCCGAGGCGCAGCTGGAATCGGTACGCTCGCAGATTCGAGAGAATCAGGTTGAACTCGAGTATTACCGTGTGACCGCGCCGAGCGCTGGCGTGGCCGGCGACATCATCGTCCGGCAAGGGGACCGGGTCACACCCTCAACAACGATCACGACGATCGATGAGTCGGCCGGGCTTGAAGCGTACATTTACGTACCGGTCGAGCGCGCGACGGCACTCACCCCGGGCCTGCTCGTGGAGCTGTTGAATGCCGACGGAGAGGTCGTTTCGTCGAATCCGATCAGCTTCATCGCCTCTCGCGCGGACGACGCCACGCAGTCGGTGCTGGTCAAAGCCGCCCTTCGCCAGCTCCCGGTCGGTTTCCGCGTCAAGCAGTACGTGCGTGCGCGAATTGTCTGGAGCAACGAGCCAACGCTGACCGTTCCGGTCATCGCCGTCAGCCGTCTTGCCGGCCAGTACTTTGTCTTTGTCGCGGAACAGACGGAAGACGGCGTTGTCGCGCGGCAGACCCCCGTCACGCTGGGGGCGCTTGCCGGAGACGACTATATCGTGCAGGGTGGACTCGCTGCGGGCGACCGGGTGATCGTGTCGAACGTCCAGAAACTTGGCGACGGAGCGCCCGTGCAACCCTCGTAGACCCGCGATCGCGACCGAGAACCACGTGCCGTGTTCGTAGAAACCTTCATCAAGCGCCCCATCCTTGCGAGCGTCTGCTCGCTCGTGATCGTCCTGGCCGGCGCCCTGACGATTCCGACGATGCCGATCTCTCAGTATCCGGATGTCGCACCCCCGACAGTCTCGGTGCAGGCGGTGTATATCGGCGCCAATGCGGAGACGGTCGAGACCGCCGTCACGACGCCACTCGAGCAGGCGATCAACGGGGTGGAGGGCATGCTGTACATGTCCTCGGCCAGCACCAACAGCGGCGTCAGCCAGATCACGATCACGTTCGACGTGACTCGCGATCAGGACCTCGCGGTTGTCGATGTGCAGAACCGCGTCAATCAGGCCCTCGGACGACTGCCCGTCGAAGTACGGCAGACCGGCATCACAGTCCAGAAGGCCGCCACGAATTTCATCCTGGCCGCGGGCGTGTACGCCGAGGGCGGGGAATACGACTCGCTGTTCCTCTCCAACTACCTTGATGTCTTCGTGAAGGATACGCTGAAGCGCGTTCCGGGGGTGGCAGACGTCCTCATCTTCGGCGAGCGGAAGTACTCGATGCGGCTGTGGCTCGACCCGCTGCGACTGGCGGCGCGCAGCCTGACGGCCGGCGACGTCGTGAACGCCCTCCGAGAGCAGAACGTCAATATCGCCGCCGGCAGCGTAGGCGATTCGCCCGCGCGCGACGGTCAGACGTACCAGATGAGCGTCCGGGCGGCCGGCCGCCTCACGGAGCCTTCCGAGTTTGACGACATCATCATCAGGGGCGGATCTGGTGCCGCGTTGGTGCGGCTCAGTGATGTCGGGCGGGCGGAACTGGGTGCCGAGACATACTCGTCTACGCTGCGGTTTCAGGGCATCGAGGCGCTTGGCTTCGCCGTCATCGGCCTGCCCACCGCCAACGCGCTGGACGTACGGGAGGGCGTCGGCGTAGCGCTGGAGCGCCTGAGTGCATCGTTTCCGCCAGGCATGACGTACCGCGTGGCGTTCGACACGACGACCGTCGTGGAAGAGTCGATCAACGAGGTCGTCTGGACGCTCCTCGAAGCGATCGGCCTCGTCGTCATCGTCATGTTTCTCTTCCTGCAAAACTGGCGCGCCACGCTCATCCCGGCACTCACCATCCCGGTGTCGCTTGTCGGCGCCTTCGCGTTCGCCAACCTGCTTGATTTTTCGATCAACACGCTCACGCTCTTTGCGATTGTGCTCGCCACGGGCATCGTCGTCGACGATGCCATCGTGGTCATCGAGAATATCGAGCGACACATTCAGGACTTTGGCCTGAGTCCGCCCGAGGCGGCCCTGGATGCCATGCGCGAGGTCTTCAGTGCCGTGATCGCGACCTCGCTGGTGCTCATCGCCGTGTTCGTGCCAGTGGCGTTCTTTCCCGGCACAACCGGGCGCCTCTATCAGCAGTTCGCGCTGACCATCGCGTTCTCGGTGGCAATCTCGTCGTTCAACGCCGTCACGCTGACCCCGGCGCTGTCCGCGCTCATGCTCAAGCACGCGACCCTTGGACAGGGACGCTTTTTCGGTGGTATCGAGCGCGTGATACAGGGAGGCACGCGCTTCTACGTCCGGGTCATCAGCGGTCTGATGCGGTTCCGATGGGCGACGATTGTCGTGTTCGTCGGCCTGCTCGGCTTGTCCTACTCGGTCTATACCCGCGTGCCACAGGCGTTCCTGCCAGAAGAGGACCCCGGGTATTTCATGGTGCTCATTCAGGCGCCGCCGGGAGCCTCCCTTGAGTACACGACAAACGTCATCATTGAAGCCGAGCAGGTGATGGCCTCGATTCCGGAAGTCGAGTCGGTCTTCTCGGTCTCCGGCTTCAGCTTTGCCGGCAGCGCGCCGAACTCGGGAATGATCTTCACGTTGCTGAAGCCGTTCGAGGAACGGCTCACTCCGGAGAGCAGTCTCCAGGGATTGCTGCCCCGCGTCCGGGGCATGCTTTTTGGCATCCAAAGTGGACTTGTGATCGCATTTGCGCCGCCGTCGATCAATGGACTCGGGACGTTCGGGGGCTTCACGATGGAGGTACTGGATCAGAGCGGGGCCGGCGACATCCAGAATCTGAGTAGCAGCACGCAGGCGCTGATCGCCGCGACGCAGGAGTCAAGCGTCGTGACGGGCTTGTTCAGCGGGTTCACCGCCAATGATCCCCAGTTGGCCGTGGACATCGACCGCGAGAGGGCTCAGAGCCTCGGGCTGCCGATTGGCGAGATCACCAGCGCCATGCAGATCTATCTCGGGTCGGCGTACGTCAACGACTTCAACTTCAACAACCGGGCGTACCGGGTGTACGTGCAGGCTGACCGCGCCTACCGATCAGACCCGCAGGACCTCGAGCAGTACTACGCGCGCACGGTGACAGGAGACATGGTGCCGCTCTCGACCGTGGTCAGCGTCCGGGAGACGACGGCACCGCAAGTCATCAGCCACTTCAACATGTTCCGGTCGGCGCAGCTCAACGGCGCGGCCGCCCCGGGTGCCAGTTCCGGGGAGGCCCTGGCGGAGATGGAGCGGCTCGCTGACGCCTCGCTGCCGCAGGGTTTTGGATACGCATGGTCCGGCGTCTCCCTCGAAGAAATACAGGCCGGCGGTCAATCCTTCGCCATCTTCGGCATCGGACTGCTGCTGGTCTATCTCACGCTGGCGGCGCAGTACGAGTCGCTGGTCCTCCCGTTCATCGTGCTCCTGGGCGTGCCGATGGCAGTGCTCGGGGCACTGTCGGCCCAGTGGGCTCGGGGGTTACAGAACGACCTGTACTGCCAGATCGGCCTCGTGCTCCTGGTAGGCCTGGCGGCCAAGAACGCGATCCTGATCGTCGAGTTTGCCGAACAGATGCGTGCGAAAGGTATGCCGCTGGTCGAGGCGGCGATCGAAGCGGCCCGTATCCGATTGCGGCCGATTCTCATGACGTCGCTGGCCTTCATCCTCGGCGTCATGCCACTGGTCTTCGCCACCGGGGCGGGGCAGGAGGGACGGCACTCCGTCGGAACAACGGTCGTCGGCGGGATGTTCTTCGCAACATTTCTGAACGTGTTGTTCGTGCCTGTGCTGTACGTGATCGTACGAACGCTGTTCCCCGGAAAGCGACAGGCACGCAGGGAGGCGGCCGCACATGCGTGAATCTCGCAGCCCCCGGACACCGATGAGCGGTCTGCACCGCTGCCAATGGGCGCCACGCGCGCGAGGACGCCGCATCATCCTCGGCCTCAGATGCGCCGTCGCATGCGTGGCCACGCTGGCATGCCTTGGGATCGACGCCCGTGCACAAACGATTGAACAGATGACGTTCGACGAGGCTGTGCGCCGTGCGGTGACGAGTCATCCGACGATTCAGCAGGCAGCGGCCGGTATTCTCCGAGCCGAGGCGGTTCTTCAGCAGGTCCGGTCCAGGTCCCTGCCCTCGGTCGAGGCCAGCTTCAGTACCAACATCATCGACCCGGTCGCACGGTTCTCCGGAGCCAGCATCAATCCGCGTACGCAAACCGTGACATCGGCGGCGGTGATCGTCCCGCTGCTGTCACCAGTGCGCTGGGCAGAACGCCACCAGGCCGAGGACGGCGTGCTCGTGTCGCGCAGCGAGGAAGAGGAGGCGCGCCAGGCGGTCGCCGTGGCGGCAGGTGAGGCGTACCTGGCTATCATCGCGCAGCGGCGCGTGCTCGATCTTAGTACCCGCGCGCGCGATCACGCGCAGGCGCACTACGAGTTCGCCAACCAACGCTTCGAGGGAGGCGTCGGCAGTCGACTGAATGCACTCCGGGCGCAGCAGGAACTGTCCGGAAATGAGGCCCGTGTCGAGGATGCGCACCTCGCGGTCCGGCGAGCCCAGGAAGCCCTGGGCGTCCTGGTCGCGGCCGACGGTCCGGTGGACGCCGCCGGCGAGCCGGTGTTTCGTGTGCCTCCCGCCATCGGAGAAGCCATCACCGGTGGTATCGCGGTCTCAGGGGCGCAGGCGACGATCGGGGGAAGCGGCCTGCTCAGTCAGAGGGCCGATGTCCGCCTGCTGGCCCGCCGTCAACTCGCCGCGGAGCGGGTCGCGAACGATTCCTGGAAGGCCTCGCTCCCGTCAGTGGAGGCGCTCTTTTCTCCCACGCTGCTGGCGCCGTCCGGGCTGTTTGCCAACGCGCGTTCCTGGCGCGCCTCTGTCCTGTTTTCCGTTCCGCTCTTCGACTCGGGGCAACGTCGTGGCCAGGCCCGTGAGCGGCAGGCCATCGTGGATATCGCCCGCGCCGCGCGCCTGAACATCGAGCGGCAGGCCGCCTCCGAGATCCGGACGGCGCGCGAGGCCGTCGCCGCCACGCAGCGGGCACTCGAGTACGCCAGGGCGGCAGTCGCGCAAGCGGACGAGGTGGTGCGCATCACCGACGTGGCTTTCCGCGAAGGTGCCACCACGAATATCGAAGTCATCGATGCTCAACGCGTCGCGCGAGACGCCGAAACATCCGCCGCGATCGCTGAAGACGCCGTCCGGCGTGCGCAACTGGAACTCCTCGTCGCAACGGGGCAGTTTCCCTGAGCGCCCGAGACGACGGCGACCGCCCGTGCGGGTGCGCCACCGTGGACGCCGAGTTTCGTCCTCAGGATCAATAGCGAAGGGTCACTCCAACGGAGGCCCGCCAGAAACTCAGGCGCGAAGCATCTGAGCGCGTGGGAATTGCATCCGCTGCGCCGAGCCCCCTGAAGTGTCGAAGGTCGAAACGAAGGCCCGTTCGGTCAGTGAGAAAACCGGTCGCACCGACGCCGACGTTCATCGCGAGTAGATTCTCGTGGACAGGAAGGAGCCCCGCGGCGTGAGTGCTGCGCGCCTGCATCAGTCCCAGTCCCAGCACGAGGTACGGACGTAGCGATTCCCGCGTCACAGCCAGCGGCGCCGCGAGAAGCACGTTGCCGCTATACGTGGTCACGCGGCTCGACAGCACCAGTCCCAGCGGATCGTCGCCTTCAAACACCCGCGGCGTGTGACCGACGTCCACCTCAAGACCGACAAGGCCGTCGTTCATGAGCGAGACAGACGCGCCGAGCGTCAGCCGTCGACGCAGTCCTTCTTCGAAGACGAGAAGCTGGGTTTCAGCGGCGAATGCGCTTCCCAGATATGGAGTCAACTGCCACTCTGCGTGGGCCGCGGCTGGCGGAGCGCACAGAAGGAGCAGGAGGGCGACCGCGAGCCGCCGCGCCATCAGCCGACGAATAGACTGAGAAACACGCTGGCAAACAAGTTTGAGGTCAGGCTGCCATTCGAGAGGTTGTAGGGTGGCCCCACGAGCCCGTCACTGTTCGCAAGGAGAATGAGCGTCAGGCGGCGAGCCGGCACCTTGATCACCAGCGACGAGTAGGCGTCTCTGGTCAAGCCGAAGTGCCAGACGATCCGCTCACCCCGGGCGTCCTGGACGAACCATCCGAGCCCCATCTGACCCGAGGCGACCCGCGTCCACGCACCGCTTCGAGTGGCCGCGTCCAGGAGGGTTCCGTCGTCCAGTGCCGCGTCGAAACGGGCCAGATCCCTGACGGTGGAAACGATTCCTGTCGACGCGTCGAGCGCGTCGAGCGCGGCGTCGCCGCGAGTCGGGCGTCCGCGGCTGTCGATGCGGTATGGCAGAGCCTGCCGACCGAGCACCGCAGCGTAGCGATCGAGGGCGCCCGACGAGAACCACCCTCGGTTGGCCGACGACGGATCGCCCAGGTCAGCGCCAGGGACGGATTGGGACATACCCAGGAAGTCGAGCAACTGGTCGGCAACCAGCTGCGGATACGCGCCACCGGCACACTGCTCCACAACAGCCGTCAGGCCCGCGAAACGCGCCGGGTCGTAATTGAAATCTCCAGAAGGCGACGTGTGCGACAGCAACTGCCCGATCGTCGTGCCGCCAGCTCCGACACTCGGGTCCCAGCGACGTACATCGTCTGAGATGTCCATATGGCTTCGCTCCACGCACCGATGAAGCAGAAGCGTCGCCGACAGGGTCTGCGACAGGTCCCCGATCGGGTAGGGCGTATCGGGGGTCGCAGCGACAAGACCACCGACATCCTGGTACCCGAAGCCCTTCTCCCATGCCACCCGCCCATCCTGGACGATGGCCGCCGACAGCCCTGGAATCCCGGTCTGCCGACGGAGCGACTCGATGTACCGCTCAAAGAGCGACACGGGCAGGCTGTCTTGGGCCTCGGTCGTGGAACCAAAGGCCCCAAGCGCCAGCACAACGACAAGTGCAACCATCAATACGCGCATAGCAGACCTGGAATCTTACATCGGGCGGAGGGGAATCATGCTACAGTGGGTCTCAATTCAGACCGTGCTGTTATGGGACACAGGTATACATCCGTGCCACGTTCGCTGAAGCAGGCCGTCGCCTGCCTCATCGCGCTTGCCTCCCTCGCGGTGACACTCGCCGCTGCGGAGGGCCTCCGCATCGTGCCGCTCGTCAGGGACGATCAGGTCCTGGTCACGTTCGAACTGGCCGACGGCTTCACCGAGGAGGTGCGGGACGCCGTCCGCAGTGGCCTGAAAACCACGTTCACCTATATCGTGGACCTGCGTCTTGAAGTGCCCGCATGGGTGGACCGAACCATCGAGACTGCCGTAATCACCAACAGCGTGGAATACGACAATCTCACGCGTTTGCACAGCGTGGTGAGAGTGCTTGACGGCAGGGTCGAAAGCACCAGCCTCACGGAGAACGAAGCCACGGTGCGGAAGCTGATGACCAGTTTCGAGCGACTGCCCCTGTTTCGCACGTCACGCCTCGTGCCGAACCGTGAGTACTACGTTCGCATCAGCGCATCAGCGCGCCCGAGCAACGGTGCGTTCCTCTGGCCGTGGGGAAGTGGCACGTCAGGACAGGCGAAGTTTACATTCCTCCGCTAGCGCCGACCTGCCCTCCCTGGCGCACACCCGCCGGCGAGCGCCTTACGTCGTTGTCGCGGCGACGCAGAACTTGTCGAACGCCGCAGTAAGTGCGGTCGCGATCTGCTCCGGTCCCTGATTCTCGATCTGCCGCCGCTCCAGCATCCACACCAGCTGACCGTCCCTCAACAGTCCGATGGACGGCGACGACGGTGCATAGCCGGTGAAATAGCCGCGCGCGCGATCCGTGGCCTCCAGGTCAGCGCCCGCAAACACCGTGGCCACCCGATCGGGCCGGACCGGGTGCTCCAATGCCAGCGCGATACCGGGCCGCGCCTTGCCCGCCGCGCATCCGCAGATCGAATTCACAACGACCAGCAGCGTGCCGTCGGAGCTCTTCACTGCCGCGTCCACAGCTTCCGCCGTGCGTAACTCCTCAACACCGAGACGGGCGAGTTCTTCACGCATCGGCGCCACAAACGATTCAGGGTATGCCATCCGGCTATTATCACCGATTCAAGGTTCGAAGAACCGGAAAGTGCCGTATCCGGCCAAGCAGCCCGTGGTGAAAGTCCGGCGGGCACCTGACGCGGATTGCACGAACCAGGCACTTCTGAAACTCGCGCGAGACGCGCGGGCGCCCCGCGCGGACCTTGATCGCCAGGGTTCTTGCGCGGGTGCCACCGTCTGTTTTCAAGACTCCTGATTCGAAGGCTGTGGCCGTAGGTGCGCTGACAGGAGATGAATCCGGCGACGACCGGGTATAATTCGCCGTTGCTCCGCCTCCGGCAATAGTCAGCATCTACGAGGACAAGCATGCGTGTGGCACGTCGGCTGATTGTCAGTGGCCACGTCCAGGGCGTTGGATTCCGGTACTTCACGCAGGACACTGCCATGCGAGAGGGCGTCACAGGGTGGGTTCGCAACATGCCCGATGGTCGCGTGGACGTGTACGTGGAGGGGGAGGGGGCGGCCATCGATCGGGTGGAGCGCGCCATCCGAACAGGCCCGCGTGGTGCACGCGTTCTCGATGTAAGCGTTGAAGCGGAGGCGCCCAGCGGCGCGTATACAAATTTTGTGATCGGGTAGTCGTCTCGTGGCCCCATCACCTACAAACACGACCGGAGTGGCATGGATCTGAAAAAGCACATTCGGGAGGTGCCCGACTTCCCGAAGACGGGCATCCTGTTTTACGACATCACGACCCTCCTGCGGGATCCCGCCGGACTCGCAGCGACGATCGAACAACTCGCTGCCCCCTTCTCCGGCAAGGGCATCGACGTCGTGATCGGAATCGAGAGCCGCGGGTTCATTCTCGGCGCTCCTGTGGCTGAGCGGCTCGGTGCGGGGTTTATCCCGATTCGAAAACCCGGCAAGCTGCCGGCCGAGACGCGCACGGAGAGCTACAACCTGGAGTACGGTCAGGATGCGCTGCAGATCCACGCCGACGCCGTTGACAATGGGCAATGCGTGCTCATCGTGGATGACGTACTGGCGACTGGAGGCACCGCAGCCGCAGCCGCTGCGCTGGTGCAGTCCCTCGGCGGCGACCTTCACGCGCTCGCCTTTCTGATCGAACTCAAGGGACTCGATGGCAGGGCAAAACTCGGCGGCCAGAATATTTTCTCTGTACTCCAGTACTAGCAGCCCGAGCGCAGGCGAACCTGCCGTGCCTGCTGGTAACATACGGCGACGGTCCCCGTAGCTCAGCTGGATAGAGCAACGGTTTCCTAAACCGTAGGTCGGCAGTTCGAATCTGCCCGGGGACACCACCGCAGGGGAACTGGGCGTCGAGAAGCGGGGGGCCGGAGTTACCTCGTGAGTGCGGATGGATCGATCGGATCGGATAGCGTGGGACGACGGACATGAAACGAGCTCAACGACATCACCTAAAAGAGAACGAGCTGGCGAACACGATCGCCGCCGCACGGGAACGGCTCGTGGCCCGCAAGGGAGAGGTCGCCTCCATCCTCCTGGCCGTGGTCGCCATCGCGGCGATCGTTGCGGGGATCTCCGCGTGGCAACGGCAAGACGATGTGCGCGCGGAACAACTGCTGGCCGACGCCCTGATCATCTTCAATGCGCCCGTTGTTCCGGCCACGGCAGACGCCGGAAATCCGGGTGAGGTACCTGCGGCGGCCACGATCGGCGCGACCGGCTCGTACGCCACTGAACAGGCGAAGTTGGCGGACGCGCTGCCACGGCTCAGGGCCGCGGCTGAGGCCTTTCCAAACACCGAGGCGGGAGTGACAGCCCGATACCTCTACGCGTCGTCGCTGTCGAATCTTGGCCGGCACACGGAAGCGATCGACGCGTTTCGAGAGGTCATTGATCGTACGGGTAGCGACAGGCTGTACGGCCGCATGGCCATGATGGGCACGGCCGACGCGCAAACCCGCGCGGGGCAGCTTGATGCGGCTATCGAGACCTGGACGGCGCTGGCGTCCAGCCCTGACGAACAGCTGCCGAAAGATGCCGTCTTGATCGAACTGGGCAAGGTCTATCAGGCGAGCGGCAATGCGGAAGAAGCGAACAGAGTGTTCGCGCAGATTGTCGATGAATACCCGACCTCGCTGTACTCAGCCGAGGCCCAGGCCGCCCTCGACGGTCTCTGATCCGAGCCCTTAGGACCCGGGCAGGAATAAGTTGATCATCGTGGGCGTCGAGGCGCCCACCCGGCAAGGCGCGAAGAGCGCGCATACTCGGCGTATGCAAGCGAAGAGCAACGCAGCCCGGTGGGATGCATCGGTGGCCACGACGAGCAAGTTATTCCTGCCCGGGTCCTAACCGCGCTCCCGCGTGGCCATGCTCTCGATGTCTCGTTCCAGGCACGACAGCGGCTCTTCAAGTTCACCTTGCGGGGTGTCGTTGAACTCCGCGGTGTCAAAGACCTTCGACCATGGCTGGAGGAGCAGGCTCTCGTCGGTGATCGTCGCTTCAAGCGTGAGCGTGTTGCCCACCCGGGTAATGCGTTCGATGACGGTTCTGTCCGGACTCGTGAAATACCCTGGCTAGCCCATCCATTTCTGACCGTTGAAGTCCACGCTACTGCGCGGCTGCCCGCACCGAGTCCGGGACCGGCATGATCACGTACGGGTTGTAGGTGTTCGTGCGCTCGATCGTCAGCTCGTAGGCGGTCTGGCCGTCTATCGTCTGCATGACGTTGGCTGGCAGCAGGATGTCCGCCTGATAGTCGCTATCGTTCAAGTCGGCGTAGCCAGCATAGGTCGAGACGTACTGCCGACCTCCGAACGTCACCTCCACCTTCGCCGGTCGGCGGCGGTCATCGAGCGTCACCTTCATCTCGGTGCCCTCGAGAGGGCCGGCCGTCAGGTTGGTCGAGCGCGTCATCGGCGCATTGACCAGCGGAAACGTCACAACAAGCGCGCCCCCTTCCATCGACACCGACGCGCGATCACCTGCGGCCCGCGCCATCTTGACGGCGCCGTGCGGCGTCATCCAGAGCTGAAGAAGCCGACCGGCCACGGCCTCCATCGCGGGCTCAGCGCTGCCATAGCCCTCGACGAGTCCGCCACCGCGCTCGCCGATCTCATTCCACGCGAACAACCCGCTCACCACGTGGATCTCGCGTGCTCCAGACGTTCGCGTCATGTCCACGCGCATGCCCGGAAAGTCGTACCCAATCTCGGCGTAGAAGCTCTCGAGCGCCTCGAGCGGGCCCACGGTCGTGGGAGTGATCTCGGCCATGCTCCCGCTGGCGTAGATCTCGACCGACATCATCAGATCTTCTTCCGGCGGCGAATTGCCGTGGTGTCGAAGCATCCCCAGCGCGTCGGCCATGTCGTAGTGGACGTCTTCGATACTGGGGGTCTGCGCATGGACGGCCGGCACGGCGACCGCCACCAAGGCCATCGCCGCCGCCACCGCCAGACCGGTCCACATCCCCGCGCGGCTACTCGTGCGTGCGTACATCTGCACTCTGTGACTCCCTGCTTCGAACGCTCGTTTTCGCACGCTCACACTAGCCACGTTCCCGCGTGGCCATGCTTTCGATATCCCGCTCCAGACACGGAAGCGGCTCTTCAAGTTCGCCCCTGGGGGTGTTGTTGAACTGTGCCGTGTCCACGACCGTCGTCCACGGCTGCAGCAGCAGACTCTCGTCGGTGACCGTCGCTTCAAGCGTCAGCCTGTCGCCCACCCGGGTAATGCGCTCGATGACGGTCTTGTCCGGACTCGTGAAATACCCTGGCCAGCCCATCCACTCCGCGCCATTGAAGTCGACCGTGGATACAACCAGGGTGTCGCCTTCCCAGTGACCGATGGAGTGGCCAAACCACGTGCCAAGCCACGCCTCCACTGGAGGATGAGGGCGACCGTCGATGTAGATCCGCCGCTGATGCCGGTCGTACAAAAAGTAGAGGGTCGAATCGGTCTGCACGATCTCGGACGGCAAGCCGATCCGGGGCACGCCCGCTGGCATGCACTGGAACGTCGGATCGGGCGCCAAGATGTTGTGCCCGTGCACGTCGTTGAACTTCACCCGCTCCCAGTACTGCGGCTTGTAGAACGGCTTCTCGTCGTACGGCAGCACGCGCTGCCCGATCCCGGAATCGCGCTCGAAGTTCACCGTCCTGTCGCGTTGCGTCGTGTATTCGCCACTCAGCCGGCCTCGAAGCCTGCTCGCGTAGCTCTCGGGTACCGTGTTCGTGCGGTCCAGCGTGTTGGCCCAGATCCCGCCGAGCACCGGATGCCCTGCTGCGTCCCGCGGTGTCTCCACCGCGGCGGCCTGCGCACCCTGGCCCTGAGCGGCGACTGGCGGCGCTGCGAGCCACGCGGCCCCGACGACCGCACACATGCTGCCGATGAAAAATCGCTTCATAGTCAGAGCTCCTCGATCTCGTGGTTGTGCCTCAGCGTGCTCACGGCGCCCGCCTTCGAGTCGCCCTAATCGCCGATCCGCAGGGGAAGATTGATGTCGTCGCGCAGCGCCCGCTTCTTTGCCCCAGGGACCTCGGCCTGGACTCTGCCACACGTATATCGCGCAACGTAGCCCAGTCCCGAGCCTGGTGTCAAGAACCCTCCAGGTGTCAGCTAGAACGGCGACTTCACCACGCCACCGTCCACCCGTACGGCGGCGCCGTTGGTCGCCGACGCCAGCGGACTGCACACGAAGGCCACCATCGCCGCGACTTCGTCCGTGGTGGCGAAGCGCTTGAGCAGGGACGTCGGCCGGACGTTCAGGAAGAAGTCGGCTTCCACGTCGGTCTCGCTCCTGCCGCTCTGCTTCGCCATCGAACCGACGAAGTCCTTGACGCCTTCCGAGGCTGTTGGCCCAGGCAGTACGGCATTGCACGTGACGCCGGTTCCCGCGCACGTCTCGGCGATCCCTCGCGCCACGGCGATCTGCGCGGTCTTGGTGACGCCGTAGTGCACCATCTCAGCCGGGATGTGCAGACCCGACTCGCTGGAAATGAAGACGATGCGGCCCCAGTCCTTCGCGCGCATCCTCGGCAGGTACGCGCGGCTCAACCGCACGCCGCTCATCACGTTGGTCTCGAAGAAGCGCAGCCAGTCCGCATCAGGAATGTCCTCGAACGGCTTCGGCTCGAAGATGCCGAGGTTGTTCACCAGCACGTCCACGTCCGAAAAGCGCGCGACCGCGTCAGCCGCGCCCAACGCGGTGGACAGATCCAGCGCCAACGCCTCGAGACTGGCCCCGGGGTGCCGAGCGCCGATGGCCGCCATCGCCTGATCCACGCGTTTCGACGTGCGGCCGTTCACGATGACGCGCGCGCCTTCCCCGGCGAGTGCGCTGGCGATCGCCAGCCCGATGCCGGCCGTCGAGCCGGTAACCAGTGCGGTCTTGCCCTTGAGTTGTAAATCCATGGTGTTCGGTGTCGCTCCCTGAAAAGTTGACTGGCGTCAGGCGCCCGGACGATCGCCGTTGCCCTCCCGGCGTGGCGGCTGCCAGCTGAGTCTGCGCTGAATCGCGATCGTCCCGTCGCGGAGCGACGATGATACCTGCTCCGATGCCTGCGGGGCGCCCTCGACGCTCAGCGATTATCGCGCCGGTACCGCTCCACTGCGCGACTGGCGGCCTCGGCGCGAGAGATCCCCGGAGCCCGAGCCATCTCGCCACCGATGAGCCGCTCCACCTGGCCGTCATCGCCAAGGCAGATGCGGCGAAGCCGGGTTTCGGCTTGCCGGGCGTGCCGGGGTGCGCCGCCCTGGCGACGCCACCACAGCCACACCCCGAGCGCCACGCCTGCGAGAAGCACGATGGCCATGGGGTCTCCGATCATGTCGGCAGGATCGCACATCCCCCATGGTTGGAGCATCCGGCGCGTAGGACGTCCACGGGGCCGAGCGGATCACTTAGGACCCGGGCAGGAATAAGTTGATCATCGTGGGCGTCGAGGCGCCCACCCGGCAAGGCGCGAAGAGCGCGCATACTCGGCGTATGCAAGCGAAGAGCAACGCAGCCCGGTGGGATGCATCGGTGGCCACGACGAGCAAGTTATTCCTGCCCGGGTCCTTAGCCGCCGGATCCTGCTCGCGCCTTGCGCACATCTTTCAGCGCCAGAAAGTCTGCCTGCGGTGACAGGCGCAGACCCGTCACATGTGGGCCCATCACGGCAACGTTGGTGCGGTGCCACAGGCTGATATACGGCGCGTCTTCGGCCACCGCTCTCTGCACGGCGCTGTAGTATCGCTGCCTGTCCGCGTCCGTCGTGGCGGCCGTCGCCATGTCGATCAGATGATCCACTTCCGGATTGCTGTAGTGAATGCGATTGAATCCGACAGGAGGCACCTGAGCGGAATGGAACAGCCGCCTGAGCATATCGGGGTCCGTCACGCCGACCCACTGTAGCGTGTACATCTGCACGTTCCCTTCCAGCACGTCGGCATAGAACGTCGCAAACTCGTACGACCGCACGTCGAGCGCGATCCCCACGAGACGCAGGTTCTCCTGAATCACCGCGGCCTGCAGGCGGTAGAACTCGTCGGCGGAGGTCTTGAGCGACAGACGCAGCCGTGGTAGAGGACCGTCGCCGTCAGGGTCGGGGTACCCTGCGTCATCCAGGAGCTGCTTCGCCCGGGACACGTCGTAGTCGAAGTGATGGACATCCGATTCAGACGCCCACGCCAGTGGCGACAACACTCCGTCGCTCGGCGTGGCAAGTCCGCGTCGAAGATGTTCGATGATCGACTGGCGATCGATGGCGTAGCCGATCGCATGCCGGACGCGCTTATCGCGCAGCACCGCATCCTTCATGTTCAGACCGATGTACGCGTAGTCCACGCCTGCGCCTTCGACCACGGTCATCCCATCTCGCTGCAACTGAAGAGCGATGTCCGGCGTGACGTCGTTGATGGCGATGTCCGCCGACCCCTTTCGCAATTCCAGTCCGCGCATCGTGTCGTCCGGGATAATGCGGAGCGTGACCCCGGCGTTCTGTGGAAGTCCGTCCCAGTAGCCTTCAAACGCTGAGAGCTCGACCTGTTCGTCATCGAGGTACCGCACGAAGCGATACGGGCCCGTGCCAATCGGAAACGCCTGTAACGACTCGCCCGCGCCGTCCGGCACGACGGGCATCACCAGTTGAACGGGAAACGACCCGAATGGCTCCTTCAGTGTGAACTCCACTCGATGGTCGTCGAGCGCCGTGACCGACGCCAGCATCTGGTAGGCCCCACGGCGAGCCGACACGAAGTCCGGGTCGAGAAAGCTCTCGAACGTGTACACCACATCCCTCGCCGTCAGGGCGTGTCCATCGTGAAAACGCACACCGCTTCGGAGATACGCGATGTAGGTCAGCGGATCCGGATGATCAAGCCGAGCCGCGAGTCCCGGCACCACGCGGAGCTCCGAGTCGACGGTCATCAACTGGCTATAGATCAGCTGATGCACGCGCTGCGACTGCTCGTCGGTGCCGATCCGGGGATCAAAACTCGCTGGCGAGGCCCGAATCGCCACCCTCACGATGTCAGCGTCGGTGCGTGTGCCCGCCCCCACACACGACGCGGTGGTCGCGGCGACGACAATCGCAAGCCAGACTCGAGCGCGTGCCGGACGTCGCGGCATCACGAGTCCTCCGCGAGGTCCTTCAACTCGCCGAGTAGCTCAAGCGCCTGTCGCGGTGTGGTGTCGTCCAAGTCCATCGCCATGATCCTGCGGACCAGCTGCTCATCGCGACGCGGTTGGGCGGTACCTGGACCGCCATCGCCGGGCTGGGGCGCGGGCGACTTCTCCAGCTCTTCGCGGGCAGTATCGGCAGGCTTCGCAAACAGTCCCAGTTGGTTACTCGTGGGGTCGCTGGCGGCCCCTGACAGGGTAGGGCGACCACCCCGAGACAGCTCATCACGCTCCAACCCTCCCAGAATCTCTTTCGCGCGTGTCGTGACGGCCACCGGCAAGCCCGCCAGCCGCGCAACCTGGATGCCGTAGCTCCGGTCCGATCGACCCGGCATGATCTTTCTGAGAAAGACGATGTCGTCCTTCCATTCACGAGCGGCCACGTGCGCGTTCACCACGCCAGGCAGCACGTCAGCCAGGTCCGTCAACTCGTGGTAGTGGGTGGCGAAGAGCGTCTTGGGGCGGACATCGGCATGCGTCGCCAGATACTCAGCAACCGCCCACGCGATGCTCAGGCCGTCGAACGTCGCCGTGCCGCGGCCGATTTCGTCGAGGACCACGAGGCTCCGCGATGACGCGGTGTGCAGGATATGGGCGGTCTCCTGCATCTCGACCATGAACGTCGACTGACCGCGCGCAATATTGTCCGACGCCCCCACCCGCGCAAAGATGCGGTCAACGATCGGCAGCTTGGCGTCCTTTGCCGGCACAAAGGACCCTATCTGTGCGAGCAGCGGCAGCAGGGCGGTCTGGCGGAGATACGTGGACTTGCCGCCCATGTTCGGACCAGTCAGCACGACCAGTTGCCTCGTCGATCCGTTGAGGTCTATATCGTTGGGCACGAACGCGTCCGTGGCGTGCTGCTCGACGACAGGATGCCGCGCGTCAGTCGCAAGGAACTCGTCACTCTCGTGCATGTGGGGCTTGGTAAAGTTCGAGACGGCAGCCGTCTCGGCCAGCGCCGCGAGGACGTCGAGCGTCGACAACACGCGCGCCGTCGCCTGCACACGTACGGCCTCACCCGCAACGTATGCGCGCAGGGCCTCGAATATCTGCAACTCGTGCTCGAGGATGCGCTCGTCGGCTCCAAGGATTGTCGCCTCGTATTCCTTCAGCGCCGGCGTCGTAAACCGTTCGCCGCTGGCAACCGTCTGCTTGCGTTGATAGTCCGGAGGGGTGGCGTGCAGGTTCGATTTCGAGATCTCGATGTAGTACCCGAACACACGATTAAAGCGCACCTTGAGCGAGTTGATGCCCGTACGTGCACGCTCGCGTTCTTCCATGTCGACGATCACCTGCCGGCCCGAGCGACTGATCTGCTTCAGCTCGTCAAGTTCGGTGTCGACACCCTCGCGGGTAAAGCCACCGTCCCGTGAAAACACTGGCGGCTCGTCGATCAGCGATCGCTCGATGCGGTCGCGTACGTCGGCAAGGTCATCCAGTTCGGCGGTCAGACTGCTCAGCAGAGGCGCCTGCACCTCGGTCAGCAACGTATGCATCCGCGGCACCTCGCGGAGCGACTGTCCAAGGGACGCGAGGTCGCGGGGCCCGGCGGTACCGAGAGCAGCCCGCGCGACGAGTCGCTCGAGGTCGTGCACCGATTTCAACGCGTCCCGCAACTTCGCCCGATCCGTCGAACGAAATGCCAGTTCCTCGACGGCATCAAGCCGATCGCGTATCCGCTCGATCGCCCGTAGCGGGCGAAGCAGCCAGGCGCGGAGCATCCGACCACCCATCGCGGTCATGGTCCGATCGATCGCGTGCAGCAACGAACCCTTGAGCGTCCCCTCGCTCCCGCTCAGTACTTCCAGATGCTTCAGCGTGACCGGATCGACAATCAGACAGTCTGCGTCGGTCTTCAGGGAGATTGCGCGGACGTGATCGATATCGGCATGCTGCGTGACGCGCAAGTGGCCGATCAACCCCCCTCCGGCCAATATCGCTGCCGGACGATCGCCGATGCCGAACCCATCCAGGCTCTGCACCTTGAACTGGTCCAGCAGCGCCTGGTGAGCCGTTCGCGGCTCGAAGGCCCACGGCTCTGCGCTCGACACCAGGATCTGAAGCCGTTCGATCTCAGGCAGTCTCGCGCAAATAGCTGAGTCGCGCGGCAGCACCATCTCACGGGGTCGCAACACCGCGATCTCGTCTGCCAGCGCCTGAAGGCCGGCAGAGCCGGGGTACTCGGCAACCGTGAATTCCCCAGTGGAGAGATCGAGCAATGCGGCCCCCACGACATCCGCCGCCTCGGCAAGCGCCATGAGGTACGCGGGCTCCCGAGCCTCCAGGTAGCTGGCGTCGGTCAGGGTGCCTGGTGACACCACACGCACGACCGCGCGCTTGACAAGCCCCTTGGCCTTCTTGGGGTCCTCGACCTGTTCGCAGAGCGCGACCCGGAATCCCTTGGCGACCAGTTTTGCGAGGTAACCGTCAAGCGCGTGAAACGGTAGCCCGCACATCGGAATGCCTTTGCCGCCTGCGTCCTTGGACCGCGACGTCAGCGTGAGATCGAGCGCGCGCGCTGCCACCAGCGCGTCCTCGTAGAACATCTCGTAGAAATCACCCATGCGGAAGAAGACGATCGCGTCAGGATGCTGACGTTTGGCGTCGAGGTACTGACGCATCGCGGGCGTGACGGAGGTGGCTGGACTGTGCATCTCGCGATGGTGGCAGGGCCTGTCGTCCGCGACACCGGCTCGCGGGCTCAACACACGGCCTGCCACCAACTGTATTATCTCCCGCATGCTCGTCCTCTCGCTCGACACGACCCAGCGTACCGGCAGCTGCGCGTTGGCGCAGGATGGGCTGGTGGTGTGCGTGCACAGCGGTGACCCGTCGCGCACGCAGGGAGAGCAGTTGCCTGGCATGCTCGCCACGCTGCTCGACCGCGAGTCGCTGACGCTGCGGGATGTCGATGGTTACGGCGTCGCAATTGGCCCTGGGTCGTTTACCGGACTACGGGTCGGCATCGCGACGATGCAGGGTCTGGCCGTGGCGACGAACAAGCCGCTTGTGGGCGTCTCGGGACTCGATGGACTTGCCCTGCTCGCCTCGCCGCGTACGCCCGCTGACGCGTGCATCGTGACCTGGATCGACGCGTGGCGAGGAGACGTGTTTGCCGCCGAGTACGTGGACGGGCGCGCGTCTGAAGGTCCAGTCGTCACTCACCCGGAAGCACTCCTGCGCCACCTGCAAGAACGTACGACTCTTTTCATCGGCGACGGTGCGGCCCGCAATGCGGATCTGATCCGTGCTGTGTGCGGGAAGAACGCATCCTTTGCGGATCCGATCGCGCCTCCGCTGGCGGGCGCCGTGGCGACGCTTGCCAGCAAGGCGCTCCGGGCCGGGGAGCGCCCGCTCGCGCACGCCATCCGTCCGCTCTACGTGCACCGGGCCGGTGCGGGTCTCGCGCCCGCCGGGAGCACCCGCTAGTCGCGAATGCCAGACTGCCGCATCGAGCCGTTGACCGGCGAGCGCGACCTCGACGGCGTGCTGGAGGTCGAGGCGCTCTCGTTCAACAATCCCTGGACTCGCGAGATGTACACGCGGGAGCTTGAGAACCGCAGCGTCTGTCACATCCTCGTGGCACGAACCACGGAATGGACCGTCGCCGGATTCTGCTCGTTCTGGATCGTGACTGACGAAATGCACATCAACAACGTCGCACTCCGGCCGGAGTGCCGCGGACGAGGCATCGGCTCCGCACTCCTGCGTTGCGCGATCGACGAGGCTGCCGACCTCGGGGCACGGCGCACCATCCTGGAGGTACGTGCATCCAATGCTCCGGCTCGGCGACTGTATGAGCGCCTCGGGTTCTATGTCGCCGGCACGCGCCGTAACTACTACACCGCTCCGGTGGAGGACGCAGTGATGTTGTGGCGAGACAGCGGCCGCGGCGACCCCGCCGCTGCGCGTCCGTGTCCGTAGGCGGGAAACCCGGCATTGCGCCGCCCATGGCACGACTGGCGGCCGCTGGAACCGGCGCGAGCCGATGTGCTAAGGTTCGCCATGGTTTGAACGACGCGTGACACCTTCTTCACGATGGGAGGAAACGCCTATGACTGCATCGGAGACGCAGGAGGCAAAGAGCCAGCTACTGCAGCAAGACGGCCGCTACCGCGAACTCGATTCGGAACACCACCAACTGGACCTTCGGCTCCACGCACTGACCGAGAAATCCTACCTCTCCACATCCGAACAACTGGAAGAGGTCACTTTTAAAAAGCGAAAACTTGTATTAAAGGACCGTATGGAACGCATGGCGCGTGACCACGGCAAAGCACGCGGCCCTACGACGCAATAGCCTCGGCCACCGTGGGCGGCAGCGCGGGCGGCACCGTGGGCGGCGCGGTTCGAGGTGCGGCAAGATCGAGGTACGATGCCGTGACCGGTCAGCACGCCACGCGGAAGACACCCGAACAGCACCCACTGCCGTTGAGGCCCGATCTGCGAAGAGCCATTGCGGCCAGCAACACGACCTATGAGAATCGATCCTGCCGGCTGGCCATTCGTGGGAGGCGCGTTGGCGCTCGCCGCCGTCGCTGTGGTGAGTCTTGGCGCGGCCGCCGGCTTGGCGTTGGTCGCCTGTGCCGCGTTCTTCCTGTTCTTCTTTCGGGACCCGGACCGACAGGTGACACCGGGCGCCGACGTGATCCTCGCTCCCGCGGATGGTCGCGTCATCGTTGCCGGCGCGGCCGTCGGCCCGGGCGCTCCCGAGGGACAATGGCTCCAGGTCAGCATGTTCCTCTCACCCGTCGATGTGCACGTCAATCGCATGCCAGTCAGCGGGCGAGTCACACGGGTGAACTATCATCCCGGCCGATTTCTGCCGGCGTACCGATCCGATGCAGGGCACCTGAACGAGTACACGGAAGTGTGGGTTGACCATGACGCACAGCCGATCGTCGTCCGCCAGGTCGTCGGCGTCCTCGCTCGACGGATCGTCTGTCGCACGCGACCCGGGGAAGACGTGACAGCCGGCCAGCGATTCGGTGTGATGAAGTTCGGATCACGCATGGACGTGTTCGTGCCGACGACGGCCGAACTTACGGTGAACATCGGCGATCGGGTAACGGCGGCGGTAACGGTGATCGCCAGATTACAGGAATAATGGACCCTGAGATGACTCGCGAGCGTTCCCGTCTCCGCATGCTCAGGCCGCGTCGGCGCAGCACCGACGTGCAGCGCCGCCGATTTCGGCGTGGCGTGTACCTGCTCCCGAGCATGTTCACGATGGGGAACATGTTCTGCGGCTACGCCTGCATCGTGTACGCCATGCGAGGCGAATTCGTCACCGCGGCACCGTTCATCGGTTTCGCGGTGGTCGTTGACATGCTTGATGGCCGCATCGCCCGCATGACGGGCACCACCAGCGCGTTCGGGGTCGAGTTCGACTCGCTGGCCGACATCATCTCGTTCGGCATGGCGCCGGCGATTCTGACGTTCGCATGGGGCCTGCAGCCGCTGGGGCGGCTTGGGTGGGCGGCGGGGTTTCTCTTTCTTGCGGCAGCCGCCGTGCGCCTGGCGCGATTCAATATCCAGAGCAGCTCCCACGACAAACGCTATTTCGTCGGCATGCCGAGCCCTGCCGCAGCAGGCGTACTGGCGGCGACGGTCTTTGCGTACCCGTCCGGCGCTCAGACCTACGTCGAGGCGCTGCCAGTCCTCGCGATGATTGTCGTGCCGGGGCTCCTGATGGTGAGTACGATGCGGTTTCGAAGCTTCAAGAATCTCGACCTGCGGGCCCGTCACAAGTATCCGGTCCTGTTACTGGTGGCACTGGGACTTGCCTCGCTTGCGGCCCAGCCAGAACTGGTGCTCGTCGTGGTCGCGTACGGCTACCTGGTCGCGACCCTCGCCGAATCCGCGTGGCACCGACTACGACGGCGACCGGACCCAGACATACACGAGGATAACGCCATCGCTCAGGACACGGTCTCAGGTCTGTAGGCCTGCCGTCTGACCCGCCGCTACGGGCAGCGTGATCTCCACGGTGGTGCCACGATCGCGCACGCTGGTCACCGCGATCGTGCCCTTGTTCAGTTCGATGTTTCGCTTCGCGATGGGCAACCCGAGGCCGGTTCCACTTGTCTTGGTGGAGAAATACGGCTCGAAGACTCGCGCGAGTGCTTCGGCATCCATCCCCATCCCGGTGTCCGAGACGCGAAGGCACACGCGCGACGCCTCTGACCACGCGCGAACGGTCAGTACACCGGGGCCGGGCATGGCGTGCAGCGCGTTCTCGACAATGTTCGTCAGCGAGCGCAACAACAGGATACGATCGACGTGCACCGGGGGGAGGCGTCCTGGCACATCAAGGTCGAATCGAATGCGCCCGTCGAGCGGAGCACGGTAGGGGTCGATCGCCTCGTGCAGCAGCGCAGGCAGTTCCACCGTCACGGGCAGGACCGCCGGTGACGACGCGAAACTCGAGAACTCCGACGCAATCTGCCGAAGCAAGGTCACCTGCGTCAGGATGGTGCCGATGCATTCTTCGAGCACCGGGCTGAGCGGCTCGCCACGATCCGCGTGGACACGTCGCAGGTGCTCGGCATTGAGTTGAATCGGCGTGAGCGGGTTCTTGATCTCGTGTGCGACCTGGCGCGCCATTTCTGCCCAGGCTTCAAGCCGGTGGGTGCGCTCGAGTTCCCTCCGCTGGTGCTGGAGCTCTCCGGCCATTCGATTGAAGTCCTGCACCAGACGCTGCAGCTCATCGGACGACGTGGCCGCAATCCGCACGTCGAGGTCGCCCCTGGCCAACCTCCGAGTCGCACGGGTGAGGCGATTGACCGGATCGGCGATACGTTCGGCGAGCCAGTACCCGATGGCGGCACCGCCGAACATGAAGCACAGCGCGCCAAGCAGCACCTGACGGTCAAGTGCGTCGATCTGAGCCTCGATCTCGAGTTCCCGCGAGGTCAGCGGCACCGTCAGCACGGCATCGAGCTGCTGCGTCGCGACCGCCGTGCCAGCCACCAGATAGCTCAGGGCGCCGATCTCCTCGCGTACGACCGTCGTCGCTTCGTTCCGCAGGTCAAGCGCGCGGTATACGTCGGCCGGCGTCCGAGTCGGAAGCAGGCCGGATGCAAACAGGTTGCGCTCACTCGTCGCCAGCAGGTGAGCGCCACTGAACAAGTTGACATCCTGATCGATCAGTCGACTGACCCACACCATCAGGTTGTCATCAACGTTGGCTCCCTGCTGCGCCGCACGTGGCGCCACGAAATCTTCGACCACCCGGCGTGCCGCCCCGGCCGTCCGAATCGCCTCCTGCTCGACGTTGGCACGCATCACGTCCGCGACGTATGTGCGCGTGGCGACCGCCAGCGCGGCGACCGGCACGACGGTGGCGGCGATGAAGGCCAGGAGCAGCTTCCGATAGAAACTGGCGCGAATCTCGCGAAGCAACGCGCGGCCGGTCGTGCCGCGTCGAGTCACCCAAGCGAAGCCGGCCGTCGCGGCCAGCAACGCGAGGTAGGTGCCCCACGCGAGCATGGTGAGCTCTGCCAGATTCACGAAATGCGCAAGCGGTGACGCAACGGGGAACCCGAGGGCATAGATGCCGCCTCGGTCGTTGAGGAGGTACGCGTCGTAGTGCGTGTCGCCCCGCTGCAGTCGGGTCCAGATCGGTGCACGTGCCTGCTCGACCTGTGCGAACACCGCGTCGTCCAGCGTCCAGGCTGTTGGACCGGAGGCATACAGCGGCGTACGACTCCAACCGTAGAACGCAAACTCGACGTCCCGGCCCGCGATTCCCTCACCGCGCATCGGATTCATCGGTCGCATCAGTTCGACGTACGGATTCTGCGACTGGATAAAGGGCAGATTGGCGTAATCCAGAATGGCATGCACGACGACCGAGCCGGCCGGCTGACCGTCGTCGTCACAGATCGCCCGGCCCGCGTGCAGGATCCGACGATCCTCGGCGAAGAATGGCGAGACCTCCTCGTACACGCCCCAGTCACATGACTGCTCGTCGGATCGAGGGACCGCCGTCAAATCATCCGGGAGATTAAATGCGAAACGGCTCACGAGGAGACCGTCGATGCCATGTAGTTCCACTGACGACGTGACGGGATACTCGGCGAGGTCCGTGAGTCGCCAGACTTGATAGGCGCGGTCGGTCGAGGACTCGCCGTCAGCCGACAGCGGTGGCGTCGTTGCCAGCTCCGACAGCCCTGGAAACTGGTCGATCTGCGCCAGTGCGTCCTGCAGCAGCAATTGGATCGTCTGCCGCTGCGTCACAGCCTGGGGAGCATAGCGCGTCTCGACAAGCTGCGACTTTGCTTCCCGTCCGATCTGAAACACTGACGGATAGAACGCGACGGCTGGTACGACCAGGCCGAGCGCAAGGAGCGTCAAGCGATACGCCTGCGAGCCGTGGCGATACCGTGCAGCGAGTCGTGTGGCCGAATCGGCCAGCGCGGCCATCACCGCAACGCTCACCAGCATCGGAATCCAGACCGTGGGGGCGCCAACGACCAACTGCACCAGCACGAGTGGGAGCAGCCACAGGCCGACCGTTCCGATACGAAGTCCCGTCGCGCGCCGAGGCACGATCCAGCTCACGAGGGCCGCGCGCAGCAGCAGCACACCGCCGCCTAACGCCGACGCGTGGAAGACGAGCAACCCAACTTGCAGCGCCAGTCGGGATGCACTCCACGGATGGAGGGAAAAGTGCAGCAGGTCGAGCGTCGCATTGGCGACGGTATCTCCCACGAGCCGTTGATGGCCCCAGACAATCGCTGCGACACCCGCGCCGGCAGCGAGCTGGCGCGCCGCAAACGAGATCAGCGACCGAACACTGTCGACCCGGGCACGACGCTGCCGGTACCTCAGGCGCCACGACTCGCAGGCGTACAGCAGCAGCGCCACGAGCGCGCCGACGGCAAGGGCGGTCGCGAGAAAGTCGAACGGCGACGTCAGCAACGGGTTGAGCAGCGACGACGAGTACTCCGACCCCGAGAATGTCGGAACGTCCAGCCACTCCGCTGGTTGGGCGAGTCCGAGCAACAGCCGGATGACGGCGACCGCCATCGCGACCAGCGCAACGGAGGCACAGTAGCTCGCGCTGGTCGAACGGGTGTTCCGCCAGTCCAGCAGCGCAGCGCAGAGCCACACCAACGCCAGCGCGAGTGCCAGCAACGCCCCCGATCGCGAGGCACGCTGCCACCGATCGCGGGTGCGTTCAAGATCCAAGGCATCGACTGACGCCGTGAACAGACGGGCGCCAGACGGGTCCAGCACCTCGAACGCCGCCGGGTCCGGAACCGTCCGGCCAGCCTCAAAGCTCAGATCGATGACAATCGACGCCGTCGGGCTGGAATACCGAAAAGGGTCCGCGCCATTCCCGCCTTCGGAGGCTGCGCTGAGACCGATCGACCGCTCCGCGGCGACCGCGCCAACGCGTCGACCGTCCGCCGCGATCACCGGGGTGACGTAGACCAGACGTAACCCGAGCGCTCCCTGCGTGAAGAACCACGCCTCGTCACCCAGCACGCGCTCGCGCGGGAGTTCGGACGGCCGACCATCCCACGCGACGGGTTCGCCATTCGCGTCGTACGCGGTGACGGCGAAGTCGGCGTTACCCTGCGCGATCGCCGCGGTTGCCGCGACGAAGAGTCGGCTTGCCGCCGTCACGTCATCCTGGGCCGCCGCAACGACCACATCCGCATCGGCCATCCCGGCCGCCATCAGACGCAGGGCTCGCGCCATCTCGTCGAAGGAGGACCGGACTTCACCTTCGGTCCGGGCGTGCGCAGACGCATCGTCCGGCCCGAACGCAAGTCGCTCGGCCAACGAGCCAAGTAATAGCATCGCGAGCGCGCAGCCCACACCCGCGGCCGCAATCCTGGCGAATCGGCCCCAAGGAAACGGCGACACCGGCGCGGAGCGGTCCGGAAGAAGCACGA
The DNA here is from genome assembly GCA_027622905.1 of Acidobacteriota bacterium. Taxonomy (GTDB): domain Bacteria; phylum Acidobacteriota; class Vicinamibacteria; order Vicinamibacterales; family UBA2999; genus JAQBVV01. The sequence goes on along the minus strand of JAQBVV010000002.1, from coordinate 16,998 downwards.
GATCATTGTAGGTCGTGGCTCGGGCTCGCCCGGCATCGCCCCCGACGGACCGCACGGAGCGACATCCCGTCATGGAGACACCGGCGCATCGCGAGCACCCGCGCGCCCTGCCCGCGGCGGAACGTCCATGCGGACTGCTAGACTTTCCCTGGTATTTTGTGCCCGCTATGTCACCCCACCCTCTGAAGGCCGCCGTCAAGCGCGGGGCGCTGATCGCCGCTGCGAACTGGCAGGTGACCCTCATCCAGGCCTCGGCCGGAGCACTGTTCAGGTTGCTGCTCGTCACTCCCGTGGTCGGAGGTCTTTTCCTGGTGGCGCTTGCGGTCGGACGTGACCCCGCAACGCTCATCTCACTGGAGTGGCCGGAGTTCGCCGATGCCATCACCTCGTCACTGATGTCCCACCCACGGGTCGTGGTGGCCTGTGGCCTTGCCATGGCGGTCGTGCTTGTCGGTGGATCGCTGTTCGTCGTGCTCGTCAGGGCAGGCACGGTGGCGACGCTGGTGCGGAGCCATCGGGATGCCGGTCCAGTGGAGGAACCTCCGCTCAGACTGCCAGCTGTCGCGCGCGCATCGCGGTTCTCGATCGACGGCTATCTCACGTCATCCCGTTCGCTGTTCCCCCGATACGCGCGGCTCTGCCTGATACTCATCGGGGTCTACACCATGTCCGGGCTCAGCCTTCTGCTGCTCGCCACTCAACGTGGTCCATCGGAGGGCTGGGGACTCACGGTGCTGCTCGCAGCCGCCTGTGTCGTGTGGGTGACTGGCATCAATCTGCTGTATCTGCTCGTGCAGATCGTGATCGCTGCCGACGACTGCAGCGTCCTGACCGCAGCCGTCCGCGTCGCGACATTCCTGCGCCGCGAGGCGGCGCCCATCGGTTCCGTGTTTTTCCTGGTGTTTGGCCTCGTCGTGCTCGCGACCGGCGCGTCAATCCTCGCGACCGCTGCGCTCGGCCTTATGACGTTCATCCCGTTCGTCGGCCTGGCGGCGTTGCCGCTCCAGGTCCTCGCGTGGCTGCTCCGAGGACTCGTGTTTCAGTATCTCGGTCTGACATCCGTTGGCGCGTACCTCGCGCTCTACCGGACGTTCGCGGACCGGCGTCGGGACGAATCCGTCGGGTCTATGTACGGCCGAATGTCCATCGAGTCATGACCAACTTCGACGAGTTCCTTTCTCCGACCGGGCGGTTGCTGCGTGAATCGGCGATCAGACAGATGGGAACCGTCATCGCCAGTAACGCCGATATGGTCTCGTTCGCAGCGGGGTACCCCGACCCGAACGCGTTTCCGTGGGACGCGATCCGAGACGTGATGCGAGAACTGCTCGCGCAGACCGACGGTCGTGTGCTGCAGTACGGCCCGACGCGCGGCCATCGGCCGCTGCTTGAGTCGATCGGCCAACTGCTGACGGGCCGCGGGATCACGGCCAGCCAGGACGAACTCCTGATCACCTCCGGTTCCCAGCAGGGTCTTGACCTCGTCGCGCGGGTGCTCGTGACACCCGGTGACGTCGTGCTGGTTGAGTTGCCGGCCTACACCGGGGCGATCTCGGCGTTCACCAACGCCCAGGCACGTCTTGCCGGCGTGGCGCAGGACCACGACGGCATCAATCTCGACGATCTGGATGAGGTCTGCTTACGGCATCGCCGCGCCGGCCGCCGCGTCAAGCTGCTGTACCTGGTGCCCAACTTCCAGAACCCGAGTGGCGTACTGCTTGACCGAGCGAAGCGACCGCGCCTCATCGAGTGGGCCCGCCGTCGCGACATCCTGATCATCGAGGATGATCCGTACGGGGCGCTGTACTTCGATGACGTCGCCGGCGAGGAGGACACACGCCCGATCAGATCATTCGACGACGGCGACCGGGTCATTTATCTGAGCAGCTTCTCGAAAACGCTGGCGCCGGGATTTCGGGTGGGCTGGATGGTCGCACCCACGATGCTTGCCGACCGATTCGAGACGGCCAAGCAGGCTGCCGATTTGATGACGGGGAGCCTGGACCAGCACCTCGTGCACGAACTGGTGCGCCGAGGCACGCTTGAGCAGATCGCGCCCGCGCTCCGTCAGCACTATCAGCACAAGCGGGACATCATGGAAAGCGCCCTCCGCACGATCATCGGATCGGGCCTGCGATGGTCGACGCCTGGAGGGGGCTTCTTTCTGTGGGTCGCGCTACCTGAGGGCACCAACGACCTCGCGCTGCTCTCGTGCGCGCTCGAACGACGTCTCGTGCTCGTGGTCGGGAGCGCATTCTACGTGAACGGTGCCGGCCACAATCAGGTTCGGCTCTCGTTCTCCGCCTGCGCCGAGAACCACATCGAAGAGGGCGTGCGACGGCTCGCCGACGCGATGGGCGGCGCGGCAGCTGCGTCCGCCTGACCTGAGGTTGTGCTGCCCGGATTACGGGCCAGCCGGCCCCTCCAGCGGTCCGCGCGCGTCCACAGAGGGCGGCACGACCCGCTCTCTGGACAACGCTCGGCCAGGCAGCATCGCGAGCGGAACAGTGGCGGCCTCGCGGAACATGACGCCGACAGGACGTAGCGCCTGAACCGCCCCTTCCGTCGTCACCGTGACGATGGCCACCGCGAAAGCTCGTGGCGCGGAATCGATGAGCGGCGGACCGATCAGGTTGCCCGGGGCGTGCGTGCCCATGACCACGCCAGTCTCTCCGACCAGCACGGTGACGGCCGGCATCAGGCCGGTCAAGACCACCACGCCACTGAAGGCCCGCGGCGGCAAGACCGGGCGGGTCGCTGTCGATTGCAGCCAGCGCTGATTCCCGTTCCCTCGGTTCACCGCGCGAATCACGTTGTCGAGCGACGCAAGATAGACGACATCACCATCGACCGCCGCACCGATCACGTCTCCGCCGTTCCTCCACTTCCACCTCAGTGATCCGCTGTCGGCATCGAGCGCGTAGAAGAAGTTGTCCGTCGAGCCAACGAACACGCGATCGCGCCCAGTGGCGGGTTGACTGATCGTCCCGGGGAGCCCCTGCTCCCAGCGCAGTTCGCCGCGCTCCAGTCCGAGCGCCACCACGCGCCCATCCGACAACGCGAGGTAGAGCGCGTTCTCGCCTCCGGGGACAGCCGGATGTACCGATGGGGCACCAAGCGCGCGCCGCCAGATGAGTGCGCCGTCCGCCGCCCTGAAGGCGAGCACGTCGCCCGCGTCAGTGCTGGCAATCAGCCAGCCGCTGTCCCAGACGAGAGGGGCAGACACCGTCTCCTCGACCGGAACCGACCAGAGATCCACGCCTGTCGCCGCGTCGAGAGCTCGGATGCGCCCCCGGCTTACCGCGAACAGCTTCCGCCCTGCGACCACGATCGGCGTGGCGATGTCGATCGTTCTGACCCATGCGACCGTTCCGGTCTCGCGACGGAGCGCCACGAGCAAATCCTGGCGCAGTGGTATGTAGACACGCTCGTCGTCCATCGCGCCGGGGGCTGAGGGGACGTTGGGGAGCGTGAGGCTCCACGCCACCTCACCAGGCAGCAGAGGCACGGGCGCGGACTCGGCGTCGCGCCAGATACGCGCGATCGCGTCCCGCCGACGCTCCGCGCTGACCGCTGCGCCCTGTCCCGCCTCGGGGCTGACCGGTGCGCCCTGTCCCGCCTCGGGGCCGGATCCCCAGATCAGCATGAGCGCGACCGTCGTACACGCGGTGAGCGCACGACACCGCACCATCTGAGTAACGCGCACTCGGTATAATAACGTGCGACGCTCGGCCAGGACGTCCGTGCGACAGTAGTTGTTCGAGTAAGTCCATGTTGTTCGAGTATCCCCATAAGTGCCCCATCAGACGATCGTCGTTCTTGACTTCGGCTCGCAGTACACGCAACTGATCGCGCGTCGTCTTCGCGAGTTATCCGTCTACTCGGAAGTGGTGCCGTTCAGCACGCCCATCGACGTCCTCCGAGCCAAGAGGCCCAGCGGCATAATCCTGTCCGGCGGCCCGCTCAGCGTCTCAGACGCGGGCGCGCCCAGATGCGATCCACAGGTCTTCGAGTGTGGCACCCCGGTGCTCGGCATCTGCTACGGCATGCAGCTGATGACCGACGTCATGGGGGGAGACGTGCGGCGGTCCGGACACAGAGAATTTGGTCATGCGCAGGTCCATGTCACGGGCGATGACGCGGAGGGACGGCGCTTGTTTACCGACGTTCCCAGCAAGCTGCGTGTCTGGGCGAGTCACGGGGACGATGTCGCGTCGGTACCGCCGGGATTCTCGGTTGCCGCCACGGGAGACACCGTGCCGATCGCCGCCATGCAGGCTCCGGACCGTTCGCTCTATGCGCTGCTGTTTCATCCTGAGGTCGTGCACACCGAACACGGGACGGCGATCCTGCGTAACTTCGCGTTCAACGTCTGCGGATGCTCCGGCGACTGGACCACCGCGTCGTTCATCGACGAGGCGACGGCGCGCATCCGCGCGCAGGTCGGAGAGGGCAAGGTGGTATGCGGACTGTCGGGTGGCGTCGACTCGACCGTCGCCGCTGTGCTGATGCATCGCGCGATCGGTGATCGACTGACGTGCATCTTTGTGGACAACGGGCTTCTCCGGTACGAAGAAGCCAGGCAGATTCGAACACGCTTTGCTGACAAGATGCAGCTGCCGTTGGATTTCGTCGACGCGTCCGACCTCTTTCTCGAGCGCCTCGCCGGCGTCACCGACCCGGAGGAAAAGCGAAAGATCATCGGTGGCACATTCATCGACGTATTTCAGAAGCGCGCCGAGGAGCTTGGCGGCTTCGACTTTCTGGGCCAGGGAACGCTCTATCCCGATGTCATCGAATCAGCATCCGTCCTCGGTCCATCGGTGGTGATCAAGAGCCACCACAACGTGGGCGGGTTGCCCGAGCGGATGCGATTCACACTGGTCGAGCCGCTCCGTGACCTGTTCAAGGACGAAGTCCGGCGCGTGGGCCAAGACCTGGGTCTCGATCCGGAGTTCGTCGTTCGGCAGCCGTTCCCGGGGCCGGGCCTGGCCGTGCGCATTGTCGGTGACATCACCCGCCCCCGACTGGACCTGCTTCGGCTCGCCGACAAGATCGTCGCTGAGGAAATTCGCCACGGCGGCTGGTACGAACGAATCTGGCAGAGCTTCGCCGTGCTCTTGCCCGTCCAAAGCGTGGGTGTCATGGGGGATTCCCGGACCTATGAATACACGGTGGCCATCCGCGCCGTCGAAAGCCTCGACGGCATGACGGCCGATTGGGTTCGATTGCCGCACGAGCTGCTGGCCTCCATCTCGTCGCGCATCGTCAACGAGGTCCGGGGCATCAACCGCGTGGTCTACGACATCTCCTCGAAGCCTCCTTCCACCATTGAGTGGGAGTAGCCGTGGCAGAGTTCGTTCACCTCCACCTGCACACCGAGTTCTCGCTACTCGACGGAGCCTGCCGTATCGACGAACTGCTCGATGAGGCCGTCAAGCTGAACATGCCCTCGTTGGCCGTCACTGAACACGGCAACCTGTTCTCGTCTGTCGTCTTTCACGATCACGCGCGCGACCGCGGGCTGAAGCCCATCCTTGGCTGCGAGGTCTACGTGGCGTCTGGCAGCCGGCACAAGAAGTCCGGGCCACAAACGGAGACGAATCATCTCGTGCTCCTGGCGGAGACGGACCAGGGCTATCGGAACCTCATCAGACTCGTATCGGCCGGGTATACCGAGGGTTTCTACTATCGTCCCCGGATCGACAAGGAGTTGCTTGCCGAACACTCAGAGGGACTCATCGGCCTGTCAAGCTGCCTGAAGGGCGAAGTCGCCAGTGCGCTGAGAGTGGAGCAGGCCAGGCCTGCACTGGAGGCCGCAGCGCGCCTGCGAGACATCCTGGGCCCTCATAACTTCTTTCTCGAAATGCAATACCAGGGCATCGAGGAGCAGAAGACCGTCAATCGGGGCATTCTCCCACTGGCACGTGAGCTGAATCTGCCGATTGTTGCCACCAACGACGTGCACTACCTTCGGCAGGGTGACGCGCAACCGCACGATGTCCTGCTGTGCATTGGTACGGGCAAGACCGTCAACGACGCACAGCGATTGCGGTACCACGGCGATCAGTTCTTTCTCAAGACAGCCGACCAGATGGCCGCAGTGTTCGGCGACCATCCCGAAGCGCTGAAGAACACGCTGCGCATCGCAGAGCGCTGCAACGTCACGATTCCCAAGGGACAGAACCACCTCCCGTCGTTCGACGTACCGGAAGGCTCCACCCTCGACGAGTATTTCGAGCTCGTCGCGCGCGAGGGATTCGCTCAACGCATGTCACGCCTCCAGCAACTCGCTGCGGCGGGGCGATTGCGGTATACCGTCGACGAATACGCGCGACGCCTCGAGTACGAACTCGCGATGATCAAGAAGATGGGCTATGTGGGCTACTTCCTGATTGTCTGGGACTTTATTCGCTATGCCCGCGAGGAGAAGATTCCGGTCGGGCCTGGTCGGGGATCAGCCGCCGGATCGCTGGTCGCCTGGGCCATGCGCATCACTGACGTGGACCCGCTCAATTTCGATCTGCTCTTCGAGCGCTTCCTGAATCCTGAGCGCGTGTCGCTCCCGGACATCGATGTTGACTTCTGCGAGCGCCGCCGCTCGGAAGTCATCGACTACGTCACGCAGAAGTACGGCCGAGAGAACGTCGCCCAGATCATCACGTTCGGCACCATGAAGGCCAAGGCTGTCGTGCGCGACGTGGGGCGAGCGCTGGATCTCCCGTACGCCGATGTCGATCGGATCGCGAAGCAGATTCCCGCGGCGCTCGACATGACGCTGGACAAGGCACTCGCTGAAAATCCCGTACTGAAAGACATGGCGGCCAACGACCAGAAGGTTAAGGAGGTCCTCGACGTCGGACGACGTCTCGAGGGCATGTCGCGACATGCCTCGGTGCATGCTGCCGGCGTCGTGATTGCTCCCGGGCCCGTCACCGACTACGCCCCGCTGTACAAAGGGGCGCGTGACGAAATCACGACGCAGTGGAACATGAAGGAGATTGAGCGCGTCGGGCTGCTCAAGATGGACTTTCTGGGTCTCAGTACGCTGACGCTCATTCATGATGCGCTCGCCGAAATCAAGCGCACCGAGGACATAGACCTCGACATCGACGGGATTCCACTCGACGACGCCAAGACGTATCAGCTGTTCTGCGACGGCCAGACCTTCGGCGTGTTCCAGTTCGAGAGCTCGGGCATGCGGGAACTCCTCAGAAAGGCGCGCCCCGAGCGCCTCGAGGACCTGATCGCCCTCAATGCGCTGTACCGACCGGGACCACTCAAGTCGGGCATGGTGGACGACTTCATATCCAGGAAGCAAGGCCGGACGCCGATCGAGTACGAACTGCCTCAACTTGAGCCGATTCTGTCTGAAACGTACGGCGTCATTGCGTACCAGGAGCAGGTCATGCGCATCGCGCAGGCGCTCGCTGGATTCTCACTGGGTCAAGCCGATGTACTCCGTAAGGCCATGGGGAAGAAGGACCTCGAGGTCATGGCGACCCAGCGCGAGCGCTTCATGGCTGGCGCCCAGGAGCAGGGTATCGCCAGCCGGAAGGCTGCCAAGATCTTCGAACTCATCGAGTATTTCGCCGGGTACGGCTTCAACAAGTCACATTCCACGGCGTACGCGTTGCTGGCCTATCAAACCGCGTATCTCAAAGCGAACTATCCATGGCATTTTGCGGCTGCGCTACTCACGATCGAGTCGCAGAACAGCGACAAGCTCGCCGTGTACCTGACCGAATCGCGCGATCGCAATATTCCGATTCTTCCTCCGGACATCAACGAGAGCGAACTGACGTTCTCGGTGGAGCATGGGAAGGGGGTCCGATTCGGGCTATCAGCCATCAAGGGACTGGGCGAGGGGGCCGTGCAGGCCATCATCGCCGCCCGGGCCGACCTGGGTGGACGGATCGCGTCGCTGAGTGCGATGTGCGAGATCATCGATCTTCGGGTCGCCAACAAGAGGGTCTTCGAGGCGCTCGTCAAGTCCGGGGCCACCGATTCACTTGCAGGTGGGGGAGGCCGCGAGGGGCGGGCACGGCAGTTCTCCGCGATCGACGCCTCGTGCGAGCACGGCGCACGGCACCAGCGCGACAAGGACCTCGGGCAGACACAGTTGTTCGGCAGCGAACAGGAACCTGGCGACGGCGACCTGCCGGCGCTCCCCGCCGCGACTCCGTGGACGGAGATCGAGCAACTCCAGTATGAAAAGGACGCGCTCGGCTTGTACTGGTCCGGACATCCGATGGATCGCTACGCGGCCGCTCTTCTCGAGTTTGGCGCCAAGACGACCGGGGATCTCACTGCACGAAAGCCGGCCGACGATGGCTCCACGCCAGCGCCACCCGCCGACGGTCTCGGCAAGGGCAGCAACGGTCATGGGGCGCGCACGCCCGAGGACGTCTCGATCGGTGGCGTCGTCTCCGGACTGCGACCGTTGAAGACCCGAAAGGGCAAACCCATGTGCGTCATGACCATCGACGATGCCCAGGGTAGCGTCGACGTCGTTGTCTTTCCCGAGCCGTTCCAGCAGTACGGACATCTGGCGGAGGCAGGTCAGATGCTCCTTGTGAAGGGGCGGCTGGAGGGGGACGACGAGTCGACCCGAGTCCTGGCCTCAGAGATCGCGCCGCTATCGGTGGTTACGGAGCAGCTCACATCTTCGGTCTCCATTACGCTTTCGGCACCACCGCACGACCGAGAGACCTTCATGCAGTTGTGGGACGTCTTGCTGCGACACAAGGGCGACCGGCGCGTGGCGATCGACTTGATCGAACCCGAGCGGCACCGTCGAGTGAAGATGAATGTCAACGGCCAGATCCGCGTCCGTCCATCCGAGCGACTCGTGTCTGACGTGGAAGCGATCTGTGGCGTCGGATCGGTTGCGCTTCGGTGATCGCACCGGCGCGGGTCAGTGGCTCCCGTGTCTGAGCGCATCTGGGACACCGCCACGTACGACGCCGCATCAGCCGACCTGCTGACTCGTGAGCTCGGCGTTTCTGCGATCATCGCGCGCCTGCTCTGCATCCGCGGACTGGACGATCCCGACCGGGCCGGGCGCTTTCTGAGTCCGTCGCTGAGCGACCTCCACGATCCGTTTCAGCTGACCGACATGGCCCTCGCTATTGAGCGCATTCAGAGCGCCGTCGCGAACCGGGAACGGATCGCGATCCACGGAGATTACGATGTCGACGGCGTCACCTCGACGGTGATTCTCCGCCGCGCCCTCGAGATGCTCGGTGCCGACGTGATCCACTTCATCCCGGAGCGCGTGCGCGACGGCTACGGACTGCAGATTCCCGCGCTCGACCGTCTTCACGCGGAAGGCGTGCGGCTGGTCATTTCCGTCGATTGCGGCATTCGAGCCGCAGAGGCGGCGCGCCACGCCACGACGCTCGGACTCGATCTGATCATCACCGATCATCACGAGCCCGACGATGCGCTCCCACCGGCGTTGGCCGTCATCAATCCGAAGCGCCGCGACTGCCCGTATCCCGATAAGGATCTGGCGGGAGTCGGCGTCGCGCTGAAAGTTGTGCAGGCGCTCTGTCTCCGATCCGACCACACAGGCTGGCTACCGGCCTTTGTCAAGATCGCCGCGCTCGGGACCCTGGCGGACATGGTGCCGCTCACGGGTGAAAACCGGGTCATTGCGAAGCTGGGTCTCGGCATGCTGTCGACCGGGCCACATCGCGTCGGGCTGCGCTCGCTCCTGGAGGTGTGCGGTCTCTCTGGCAAGGAGATCGACGGTTATCATGTCGGGTTCGTGATCGGTCCGCGCATCAACGCCGCTGGACGAATGAGCACACCCGACATCGCCGCCAGACTCCTGCTGGCCTCCGATGAGACGATGGCCGACGAGGCGAGACGCCTTGCTGAACTGCTCGATTCCGAAAATCTCCGGCGCAGGGCAGAGGAAGCCGCGATCGTCGCTGAGGCGAGAGCCGCCGTCGACTCCGACCTCGACATCGGCTCCCGCCCGATCATCGTGGTCGCCGGCGACAACTGGCACCGGGGCGTGATCGGCATCGTTGCGTCCAAGCTCGTCGATGCGTTGCAGCGTCCCGTCATCGTGCTCTCGAAGGACGGCGACACGGCGCACGGTTCCTGCCGCAGCATACCGTCGTTCAACATGCTCGCAGCGCTGGAGTCGTGTCCAGAGGTCATGACGGCATTCGGAGGTCACAAACAGGCCGCCGGACTGACGCTTCCGTCCTCGCGCATCTTCGAGTTACGGGCCCGAGTCAACGCCCACGCGGACCAGTATCTGCAGAAGGACGATTTCACACGTCGCGTGTCCGTCGACGGCGTGCTGACCTTCGGGTCGATTACCGAGGAGGTGGTATCGGACCTGGCTGCACTGAGTCCATTTGGGATTGGCAACCCCCGCCCGATATTCATGGCCAGCGCTGTCGAGATCGTCGACGGCCCTCGCGTACTCAAAGAACGTCATCTGAAGATGTCGTTCCGGCAGAACGGCAAGGTCATGCGAGGCATCGCATGGCGGGCTGCCGATCGTGCGCAGTTCGTCGCGGCCAATCGCGACGCCATCGACGTCGCATTCTCCGTGGAACAGGACATCTGGAGGGGCGAGCGGTACCTGCAGCTCAATGTCACGGACTTCCGAGCACCCCACGGCTGACAAACGGCTCTCGACCGTCGTCGCGCGCTACGCGCGACAGGCCGCCCGCTGAACGCGACCGCCGCCACTGACAAGGTAAGATCAACTCCATGACGTGGCAGAAGCGCGCCCGCATCGGCGTGGCGGCGGTCGGTATTGTCGTCGCGATCGCCGTGTACACGACGATGCGCGAACGTCAGGCGACGGACCCTGTGAGTCGTTCCCCCTCGCTCGATCCCAGCGCCGTGCTCGAAAGCGTCGGAGCGACGTTCCAGCAGTTCAGGGCGGCCACGCAGGACTATGTCATCGAAGCCGATCGGCAGTTCACCTACGCCGACGGCGCCGCGAAGTTTCTTGGCGTCACGATCACGGTCCGCCAGCGAGCCGGACGGGACTTCATCATCTCCGGGCGCGAGGCGCACGCCGGCGAGGGGCACGCCGAGATCGAGCTCACCGGCGACGTGTCACTCTCTGCCAGCGATGGATTCGTCGCGCTGGCCGATCGTGCCACCTTTCGCGAGGCCGACGCGACCGTGCTCGTGCCAGGCCCTGTCTCGTTCGCGAAGGGCAGAATGACGGGTTTCAGTGTCGGGCTGACCTACGACCAGGAGACCGACGTGCTGTCGCTGCTGGAAGAGGCTCGCGTCACGGTGACCGACGACAGCGATGCCGCGGCGACTCAGCTTCGGTCGGACACCGCGATACTCAACCGCCCCGACGAGTCGCTCGCGCTCACTGGAAACGTACACGTGCTGCACGGCAACCAGGTGCTCGAGGCCGACCGCAGCACCGTGTATATGTCCGAAGGCGCCACGCTCGTCACCGCGATCGACCTGCGCGGTCACGCGAGCGTCGCCGGCGAGGGAGCGTTTCACTCGATGACTGCTGACGACATCGATCTGGACTATACGGACGACGGCCTGACACTTGAGCACGTGCTGCTCTCCGGAGATGGCGCCATCCTGATGCGTGCCGCGGATGGGGACCCGGGACGCGAGTTCCTCGCCGATGAGCTCGATCTCTCGTTCGCTCCAGATGGGTCACTGACCCGTGCGAACGGGAAGGGACACGTTCGCGTGGCACTGCCAGGCGTGCCTGGATCACCCGCGCGACGCATCACTGCACTCGTATTCGAGGCAACAGGGGAGCCGGGCAAGGACTTGACGGCAGCTCGCTTCGACCAGGATGTGGAGTATCGCGAGGGCGGGAACGCCGGGACACCGAGAATCGTGCGCGCCGACATGCTCCAGATCGCGCTCGACGCCTCAGTCGTCGCCGGTGCGGTCTTTCGCGGCAACGTCGAGTTTGCGGAGGACGAGCTTCGGGCATCGGGGGCCGAGGCGCAGTACGACCCTCGCAACGGAACCCTTCGGTTGTCTGGACTCGACGCCGGAGGCGCGCCCCGTGTGGTCGACGAGCAGATTGAGATCGACGCGGACACCATCGACGTGGCGCTGGAGGGAAGGCACATGACCGCCAGCGGCTCGGTGACCACGCTCTTCTTGCACGCGGGCAAGACAGGTGGGCCGCCTGGCCTGCTACAGGACGGAGAACCGGTGAACGTCAATTCGGACAGCCTCGACTACCAGGGAGACGTCGGCGCGGCGGTCTACGAGGGAGACGCGACGCTCTGGCAAGGGGCGACAGCTATTCGTGCCGATCGAATCGTGCTCGATCGCGCGAGTGGGGGCCTGCTCGCCTCCGGGACTGCGAGGTCAACGATCGTGCTCGACCTTGGAGAGGCCGTGGGGCGCGCCGTCGAGATCCGGTATGACGACGACGCGCGAACGCTCGTCTATCAGACGCCCGCGGCCCCACCGGCGGCCGCGACCCCGATCCCCGCAGCCGCCGCACTGTCCCAGCTCAGCGGTCCGCAGGGAGATATCAGTGCACGGCGCATCGACGTGGTGCTCGGCCAGGCCACCTCCAGCGCGGAACGACTGGATGCCTACGGCGACGTGCGTGCGCGCCTGGGCACCCGTCTCGCCACCGGCGATCGACTGACGTACTTCGCCGAAGACGAGCGCTACGTGATGAGCGGCATCGCGACCGTTCCGGTCACCATCGTCGAGGAGTGCCGAGAGACCAGCGGCCGAACCATGACCTTCTTCAAGTCCACCGATCGCATCATCGTCGACGGCAGGGAGGAAGTGCGCACCCAGTCAATGCGGAGTGCATCGTGTGTCCAGGCACCAACGCCCTGATGTCAACCCTCCAAACCCACGCACTCACCAAATCCTACGGCGGGCGTACGGTCGTTCGTGGCGTCAGCCTGGAGGTCGCGTCCGGAGAAGTCGTCGGACTTCTGGGCCCGAACGGGGCAGGCAAGACGACGACCTTCTACATGACGGTGGGATTGACCGCACCTGATGCCGGGCGCGTCGTGCTGGACGGAGAGGATGTCACCGACGATCCGATGTACGTGCGGGCCCGAAAGGGCATCGGGTACCTGCCCCAGGAAGCATCGATCTTTCGTGGTCTCACAGTGGAGCAGAATATTCTGGCGATCCTGGAGACGCTCGATCTGAGTCGACACGAGCGACAGGCCCGCTTGAGCCAGCTGTTGAGCGAGCTCAATCTGACTCCGCTGGCAAAGGCTCCTGCCTACACGCTGTCGGGTGGGGAACGCCGACGGGCGGAAATCACGCGAGCGCTCGTTGTCTCGCCCAGGTTCATGCTCCTTGACGAGCCTTTTGCGGGCATCGACCCGATCGCCGTCACGGACATCCAGAAGATCATTGGTCACTTGAAGGCGCGTGGCATCGGTCTGCTCGTGACCGATCACAACGTCCGCGAGACGCTTCGCATCACGGACAGGGCCTATATCGTGCATGATGGGGCGATCTTCAAGAGCGGTACACCCGAATCGCTCGCGACTGACGAGGACGTTCGCCGGATTTACCTCGGGGCCGACTTCCGCTTGGACTAAGATGCTTCATGGTGCTGGCACAATGACGCTGAGCGTCTGATTACATGGCTATTTCGCAGAGGCTGCATACCAAGCTCGTTCAGAAGCTGATTCTGACGCCATCGCTGCAGCAGGCGATCAAACTCCTGCCCATGTCGACGCTCGAGTTGTCAGAGCTTCTCACCCAGGAAATGGTCGAGAACCCGATGCTCGAAGAGGTCCCGACGGAAGAGTTGCAGCCCGCCGAAACGTCTCCTGAAAAGCAGGAAGAGAAGGCTCCGGACAACGAAAAGACCGACACCTGGGACGACCAGGATTACGAGTACTTCTTCGGAGAGTACCTCGACGACGGGTACCGGTCGCGCATTCCAACGGAAGTCAAGGAGCTACCGCCAATCGAGAATACGCTCTCGACGGTGGCGTCGCTGTCTGATCACCTCCTCTGGCAGCTCTCGATGCAGAGCGACGATCCGCTCATACGCGACATCGGTGAAGCGATCGTCGGGAACCTGGACGGCGATGGACAGTTGGTGGCGACCGTCGAAGAACTGGCCGCCATGGGACCGTGGCCGACTGACGACGTCGAGCGTGCCCTGGCACTGGTGCAGACCTTCGATCCAATTGGCGTCGCTGCGCGCGACCTGCAGGAATGCCTGCTGCTCCAGTTGCGACACCTTGGCGCGGGCGGCGCACCGGCCGACAAGATTCAGATGGCCGAAACAATCATCGCCGAGCACATGCGACTGCTCCAGAACCACCAGATCCCAGAGCTGGCGCGAAAAATGGGAATGTCGATAGACGAGCTCAAACCGCACGTCGAAACCATTCGCCACCTCGACCCCAAACCGGGAAGCCGCTACAACCCTTCCCAGTCGCAGTATGTGACTCCCGACGTATATGTCGTCAAGGCCGAGGACCAGTACGTCGTACTGCTGAACGAAGACGGCTTACCCCAGCTTCGGATCAGTCCGGTGTATCGCCGACTCATGGATAAGACCGTGGCGGAAAACACCGATGAGACGCGAGCGTACGTCAAGGACAAGTTCCGATCGGCGCTCTGGCTGATCAAGTCGGTCGAACAGCGTCAAAAGACGATCCACAAGGTCTCGACGAGCATCATCGCGTTTCAGCGGGACTTCCTCGATCACGGCATCGAGTATCTGCGCCCGCTCGTGCTGCGCGATGTGGCCAACGACATCGGCATGCACGAGTCGACGGTGAGCCGCGTCGTCACGAACAAGTACATGCACACGCCGCAGGGCGTCTTCGAGCTGAAGTACTTCTTCCACAGTGGCATCGCGAGTTCGTACGGCGGTGCAGTGTCATCTGTGACGATCAAGCAGCGGATCCGAAAGATCATTGAGCAAGAGGACCCGCAGCGGCCACTCAGCGATTCCAAGATCGTGGCTATTCTCCAGCGTGAGGGCCTCGATCTCGCGCGACGCACGATCGCCAAGTACCGCGAAGAGCTGAAGATTCCAACCTAGAACCAGCGCAAGGTGCTGTTCTAGCCCCCTCGATGGCCCGGCGTATGACACAGCCCGCGGCGAAGACGAGACGATCACCCGCGCCGCGCCGAGGAGGCATGCGCGGGACCAGTCGGTTCGTGATCCTGACCGGACTCTCCGGAGCCGGAAAGACGCAAGCGATTCGCGCCCTGGAGGACCTCGGATACTTCTGCGTCGACAATCTGCCGACGCAGATGATTCCCACGATGGCGGACCTCGCAACGCGGGCAGAAGCCGGTGTCGGGAAGGTCGCCATCGTCGTCGACGTTCGGGAGGGTGGATTCCTTGCCCAGTTTCCGCGAATCTACCTGAAACTCAAGGCGCGTGGCCGTGTCACACCAACGCTGATCTTTCTTGAGGCCAGTGACGCGGCGCTCGTTCGACGGTTCAGTGAGAGCCGGCGCCCACATCCGCTCGCGCCCAACAGGTCCGTCAGCGAAGGCATCGCCGAGGAGCGACAGAAGCTTGAGGCGATTCGCTCGATGGCGGACCTGATCCTCGACACGTCGACACTGACGGTCCACGAGTTCCGGAACACATTCATGGGCATCTCGCGAGGTGCTCGGGCCAAGGCCCGGATGGTCGTCAATCTCGTCAGCTTCGGCTACAAGCACGGTATTCCACTCGATGCGGATCTGGTCTTCGATCTCCGCTTCCTGCCGAATCCGCACTTTGTCGACGCCCTCCGCGATCTCACCGGACGCGACCAGGCTGTCGTCCGATACCTGCGCCGACATCCCGTCACCCGCGAATTCGCCGCGCAGCTGGAAGGATTTCTGAGGTTTACCCTTCCACACTACGTGCAGGAAGGAAAGGCCTACCTGACCGTTGCGGTGGGCTGTACCGGTGGACGGCACCGTTCGGTCATGATGGCCGAGACCCTCAAACGAACACTGACCGGGATCAGCGGCATTCGGCTGCGCGTCACACACAGGGACAGCTGACATGATTGGTATCGTCGTCGTCGCGCACGGACAACTCGCCACGGAACTGATCAACGCGACCGAAACCGTCGTAGGCGAGCTACCGAGGTTCATCGCTGTGTCCATCGGGTGGCACGACGAGACCGCGGATGCGCGCGCCGCGATCGCGCAAGCCATCGCCAGCGTGCAGCAGGGCGACGGGGTTCTGCTCCTGACCGACATGTTCGGCGGCACACCGTCGAAGTTGGCCATGACGTTTCTCGACCAGGACAGCGTGGAGGTGTTGACGGGAGTCAATCTGCCGATGCTGATCTCACTGGCGGAGCGTAGCGAGCAGGCGAATCTCCTTGACGTCGCCAGGGAAGCGCGCGAGCGCGCGCAGAACGCGATCTGGGTGGCCTCTGACTTGCTCCGCGGGGACAAGGCATGACGACTGTGCTCACACTCGCAAGCGTCGATGCCATCGAGCAGTTCCTGCGTGACGAACTCGGCCACGGACACGTCCACGAAGAGGTCAGCACGTCATGAGCGAGACAGGTGTAACGCGCGTCGAGAAACCCTGGGGCTACGAATTGCACTGGGCCAAAACCGACCGCTACGTCGGCAAGATCCTCCACGTCAAGGCCGGCCACGCGCTGAGCTTGCAGTATCACGACCGCAAGGACGAAACGATCTACTTGTACGCAGGAAAGATGCTGTTCGAGATCGAACGGAGTGGCACGCTGACGAAGCGTACCATGGAGCCGGGTGAGTCGGTGCACGTGACGCCCGGGACCGTGCATCGCATGACCGCGATCGACGACTGCGACATATTGGAAGCGTCCACGCCCGAACTGGACGACGTGGTCAGGCTGGAAGACCGTTACGGGCGAGACACCAAAGCGTAGGGGAGCCGTCCAAGGCTCACGCCACGCCGGACGACATCCCGCCATCCCCGCGTTGCCCCGGCGATCGCATCGGAGCACCCCCTCGTGCCGCAGCGCACCATGGCACTGAGCGCCTTGGGCCTGAGCACCTTAGGACCCGGGCAGG
>JAQBVV010000092.1 GCA_027622905.1 Acidobacteriota bacterium | reverse complement strand
TGCCGGGTGGGCGCCTCGACGCCCACGATGATCAACTTATTCCTGCCCGGGTCCTTAGCCTCGTGACCGCCTCGACTGACTCGCGCACTCTGTCCCACACAGACTGCCCACCAGTCCCACGACCCTTCCGTTCAACAGCGTCGTTCAGTCACCGATCTTGACAACTTCGAAGAGACTGCTGAAGTCGTCGGTCCATAACGGGCCGGCTGCCGGCATCGGTTCCTCATCCGCCCGGACGGCCTCCAGCTCGAGGAACGCCGTGTTCCGGGTGAGCAACACCCAGTCTGACGAGTTCACCAGGCGACTGAGGTCTGCGCGGCTGTCGACATGGATCGCACCCAGGCCCGTGGCATCTGCGAGTCGCTGAACGATGGGCAGGAGATCGACAAATCGGTTGGTCACGTGCATCGCCAGGATGCCGTCGGTCTGCAAATGGGCCAGGTACGTGTACATGCTCTCCAGCGTGAGCAGGTGCAACGGGATCGCGTCACCGCTGAACGCGTCGATCGCCAGCACATCGAATCGCTGCGGGTTGCCCTGCTCAAGTTGCCGCTCGAGAACGATTCGCGCGTCGCCCTCGAATGCGGCAACGTCTGCCCCGCGCGCCATGGCGTCGCCAAGAAAGGTGAATCGGTCGGTCGCCCAGCGAGTCACGAGCGGATTCAGTTCGTAAAATCTGAAATAGTCCGGCAGAGCCGTCTCGCGGACCGTGACGTACACCGCGTTGTCCGCCTCGGCGTCGACCCGCGTGCCGGCGTACGCGGCGATCGTGCCGACGCCCAGTCCCACAACACCCACGCGAAACTGGCGCGTGGTGTCCTCGCGCCGAGGGTGCTCCTGAATCGCCAATGCCACGCCGGTCTGTGGCCCGTAGTACTCGGTCGGCCAGCTCGGAAACTGCGTGAGCTGGCTGCCGTGACGAATGCGTCCGTGCGTCAGGGACAGCCGGTGGATTTGGGTATCTGCGTCGCGCTCCTTGAGAGCGAGCGAACCGTAGAAGTTCCGGTCCAGCTCGACCGTGCTCTCCTCTTCGTTATGCACCTGCCAGACGAGCCCGCCGGTCAGCGACACGAAACCCACGGCCGTCGCGATCGCCAGGGTGACGCCGGCGAGACCGCGGCTCGATGTCAGCAACTGCGCTGGCGTCACGCCGTCCCTGCGACGCCACATCTCGACCGCAACGAGCACCACGACCGCCGCCCCCGCTCCTAGCACGCGCATCTGACCCAGCCACGCCGCAAATGCCTCGCTCGGATCCGCGCGTGTGCCTTCCCCCCATACCTCCGGTTGCAACAGCACGAACGTCCCGCAAGCGATCGCCACCAGTCCGGTGACGGCGCACATGCCCGTCAGTGCGCAGCGCAGGCTCCAGCGAACAGCGTCGAATGCCCCCCTGACCAGGAGTCGAGCCAGGACAACCGCGACGAGCAGGTACGAGGCGACCAGCAGGACGTGGTACTCGTAGGTGCTCGGCAGCAGTGCCGGTGCAAGAATCGCGACCAGCAGGCCACCAACCGCGCCGCCGATCGAGACGACAAGGAAGAAGAACGTGAGGTGCTCGGTCGCAGGCCTCGCCCGCGACAACTCCCCGTGGCAACACATGCAACACACGAAAAGCGTGAAGGAGTATCCAACCACCTGGTCCATCAGTTCCAGGTCAACGCCGCCATAGAGCAGACGTACCGCGTTGATCAACGCGATGGGCAGCGCGGCGATGAAGACGGGACGCACGTACCAACGCTCGTGGTCGAACGTCAGAATGAAACTCAGCAGATAGACGCTCAGCGGAAGAATCCACAGGAACGGCACGATCGCGACGTCCATCGACATCTGAGTCGTCGTCGCGAGGAGCAGGCCCGAGCCACACGCCGACAGCAATAGCCACAGACTGGCTACGGCAACGCCAGGTCTGCCAGACGAAGCGTCGGCAGTCTCGGCATCCTCCACATCAGCGCGATCGCCATCGTGCATGGACCGATAGAGCATCAATGCGCACGCCGCGCACAGTGCTCCGAAGACGACGTACCCCAGCGACCAGTACACCGTCTGCGCCCGGAGCCGGACGTACGGCTCAACCAGGAAGGGGTACGACAGCAGCGCGAGCAACGAGCCCGCATTCGACAGCGCGTACAGGCGATACGGTGAGCGCCCAGCGTGAAGAGAGGCGAACCACCGCTGGATCAGCGGGGCCGTGGAGGCCAGCATCAGGTACGGTGCGCCGACCGATGCCATCAGGATGAGGAGAATACGAAGAGCAGGAGCGTCTGCGGTGGCCGGCTTCCAGGTGTCGGCTGGCGTGATCGGCAGGGCCATCACCGCCAGCCCCAGCAACGCAGCGTGCAGGACCGCCTGGCGGCGGCACGTCAACCGGCTCACGATGAAATGCGCGTAGGCGTATCCACCCAGCAGCATCAACTGAAAGAAGAGCAACGCCGTCGCCCAGACGCCCGGCGTCGAGCCGAACCACGGGAGGATGTACTTTCCGATGATCGGCTGAACCTGGAACAACAGGAACGCGCTCACGAACACCGTTGCCGCCAGCAGCGCCAACAAGATTCCTCTCCTGGACCTGGTCTCGTTGTCCAGCGGATCGGCGGCGGCGCGCACGCATGGACGGTAGCACGCCACACCACCGGTCCACGCCGGTTATCGACCGTCGCGTGTCAGCAGATGCACCCGTGCCACGGTATGCATGTAGCCGCCCACCCTGGCGAACCGACCGTCGGCGGCCGCCGTGATGTGGGCGAGTGCCTGCGCGTCCTGCCCGAGCGCTTCAAAGTAGAGGCCGACATAGAGCTGCGCGTAGAACTGCGCGGAGGCCTGCTCCCCTGCCGCCGCCAGCACCTTCTCCGGGGTCAGCGTCCCGAGGAACATCTGATAGACCTGCCGCATCGGCACACGCGGGTCCGGTCCAACCGGGAGCAGCGCCGCGCGAGCTGCCGGGGCGGACTCAGCACCCGCGACGCAGAGAAAATGCCACGCGGCGTTCTCGACATCAGCGGGGTTCACCGTACGGTGCAACTCGAACTGCGCCCGACAATCGGTGTACCGGCCGGCGTAGTACTGCGCGATGCCGCGCTGCCAGAGCTGAGGCGCCAGCGTGGGCGCGACGTCGACCACTGCATCGAACCCCTGTACCGATTCAACGACCCGACCAGCCTCGAAGTCGGCAATGGCGCGGTCCAGGATGTCCCGAGCCTGGCGTGCCGCGAGCGGCGTCGCGGCGGCGAGGGCGGCGGCAACGACCAGTGCGGTCACCACGCACAGCGACAGGCGGCGCCGACGGGTGGTCGCCGTCACGGTCGGAGGTCCAGGCAGATCAACGTATCGTCATTCCGCGCAAACAGATACCCATCGGACAACGCCGGATAGGCTCGGACTGTTCCGGTCAGTATCTGCGCACTGGCGAGTGGTCGATAGGCCTCGGGCGAGGCGTCAGCCAGGACGAGTTCACCCCGCTCCCGCAGGATCAGCAGCCGATCTCCCGCGAGCGTGACCGTTCCGCCACGAAACTGATCCACGTTCCATCGCACCCTCCCGGTCCGTAGATCGACCGCCCGGAGGCTCGGACCGAACTCCTGACGACCGTGGAAGCCGTACAGCACGCCGTCCCGATGCACGCTCGTTGCATAGTGATTCGTCAGGACCTCGTTTGAGGCCCAGAGCTCGGCGAGCGTCGCGCCGTCGAGGCGGAACACCCCTGCGCCCGGCCCGTATTCAGCGGATACGAAGATCAAGTCGCCGATGACCAGCGGCGTGGCAACGTTGACCGAGGATGCCGTCCGGGCACGCCAGGGACGCTCGAACAACACGTCTCCCGTTGCCGGTTCCAAGCCGACCAGGCCTTCACGGGTCAGGAAGATGGCCTGGCGATCGCCCGCGATCGTTGCGACCGCCGCGGACGAATAGCTCGCACCGTCACGAGTCGCGGTCCAGAGAACCTCGCCAGTCCTGGCGTCAAACGCGGCAATGCCTCCCTGCTGGCCGCCAACGTTGGCCATCACACGTCCGCCCTCAACCAGCGGCGAACCGGCGGCCCCGAAGAACCCCTTCGGGGTGCCGAAGCGCCGCATGGTATCGACACTCCAGATACGCGTGCCTTTGTCCAGATCGATGGCGTGCAACTGACCTTGCGCGCCGAACGTGTAGACGATCCCCTCGGCGACGACCGGCACGGCGCGCGGACCCTCGTCGAAGCCGAAGTCGTCGCGATACGAGGTGGGATAGGCGTATCGCCACTGGGACTCCCCCGTACGGGGATCGATCGCCTGGACGACCTCTTCATCCCCGAGGCGATGGAACAGAATCACGTGCCCCTGCGCAACCGCCGGACCGCTGAATCCCGCGCCGACCGGAATGCGCCACACGACGGCCGGCCCCCGCCCGTCCCATTCTTCGGCAAGAGCCGGTCCCCGATAGACGCCGTCGCGCGAGGGACCGAGAAACTGAGGCCAGTCTTCGGCGCCAACGCGGGCGACGAAGGCGACCGCGGTCAACGCAATGCCAAGTACAAGCGGTCGTCTCATGGGAAGGAGCCTACGATACCACTCGACGCGCCGGCTCTGACCACTGCCACCTTGCGCCGCCGTCACCGTTTTGATAGCCTTCTTACTTCGATGTTCAGTCTCTATCATCACGCGCATCATCACCACGGCCATTCTGGTCGTCCGGCAGGACTGCGCGCGCTGAGGGACTAATCACAAGACCCCCGAGAGACAGCCGCGACACGCAGCAGCCCCGCCGGACCAGTGGTGGGGCTTTTCGTTGTACGGAACATGGAACGCCAAGATGATGGACTTCTCAAAACTCGACGGACTGATTCCAGCGGTCGTGCAGGATCATGTCAGCGGCGAGGTGTTGATGGTGGGCTTCATGAACCCGGAGGCCTGGGACGTCACCCAGCGCACGGGCTACGTGACGTTCTTCAGCCGCACGCGCAACACGCTATGGACCAAAGGCGAGACCTCCGGCAACCGGCTCGCCGTGCGCGACATCTTGATCGACTGTGACGAGGACACCGTGCTCATCAAAGCCAAGCGACAGGGCGACGGCAACGTCTGCCACACCGGCGAGCGAACCTGTTTCTTTCAGCGCGCGGAGGGCGTGACCATCCCATGACACTCAAACTCGGCATCCCGAAGGGTTCCCTCCAGGACGCGACGATTCAGCTGTTCGCGCGCGCGGGGTTCAACATCCGTGTCGGCTCGCGCTCGTATTTTCCGACGATCGACGACCCGGACATCGAGTGCATGCTCATTCGAGCCCAGGAAATGGCGCGCTACGTCTGTGACGGCGTCCTCGACGCCGGCCTGACAGGCCAGGACTGGATCGCCGAACACGAACTCGGCGGCACCGTGAAGCACCCGCTCACGAGCGTCGCGGATCTCATCTATGCCAAGCAGAGCTTCGGCACAGTGCGATGGGTCCTGGCGGCGCCGGAAGATTCCCGCTTCAAGACGCCGAAGGACTTCGCGAATGCCACCATCGCGACGGAACTGGTGCGCGTCACCAGGGCCTATTTCGATCGCCTCGATGTCCCGGTCAACGTCGAGTTCTCGTGGGGCGCGACCGAAGTCAAGCCACCGGTGCTGGCCGATGGGATTGTGGAGGCCACCGAGACAGGATCCACGCTCCGCGCAAATCGACTCCGCATTCTCGACACGATCATGGAGTCGAATACCCAGCTGATCGCGAACGATACGGCGCTGTCCGACCAATGGAAGCGCACCAAGATCGAGAACATCGCGTTGCTGCTGCGCGCGGCGATCGATGCGCAGGGCCGCGTCGGCCTGATGCTGAACGTACGTCGTGACGATCTCAGCCGCATTCTGTCGCTACTCCCTGCGCTCCAGCGGCCTACCATCTCGGCGCTGAGCGACGATGCCTGGGTGGCGGTGAACACGATCCTCGAGGAGCGAACAGTCCGAGAGCTGATTCCGAAGGTCAAGGCGGCCGGCGGCGAGGGGATCGTCGAGTACCCGTTGAACAAGATCGTGCTCTAGATTGCGTGTCTCAGAGATGGCTGGGGTGATCATTCGGTGTTGAGAGTCGTTGACGCAACCAACAGGCGCGCGGTCCAGGCGCTGCTGACGCCGGCGCGGTCGACCGACGCCGCCACTGAGCGTCGCGTCGGAACCATCGTGAGGGCCGTTCGTCAGGAAGGCGACGAGGCCCTGCTCCGGTACGCACGCCGGTTCGACCCGCTCGACGGCCCCCTTGAGGTCACGCGGGATGAGATGCGCGCAGGCGCAGCCGAGGTGCCCCGCCCGGTTCGAGCCGCCATCCGGAACGCAGCCCGCAACATCCGGAGCGTGGCACGGCGGCAGGTACCGCGGGGCTGGCGGGCGTCGATCCTGCCAGGTGTATCGGTCGAGCAACGGGTCATTCCACTCGATCGCGTCGGCTGCTACGTGCCGGGTGGGCGATACCCGCTCCCGTCGTCACTGCTCATGACGGCCCTGCCAGCCGCGGCCGCTGGCGTGGGCGAGATCATCGTCGTGTGTCCGCGTCCGGATCCGGTGGTCATGGCCGCCGCGCTCGAGGCGCGAGTGACGCGGATGTTCCGCGTCGGCGGCGCGCACGCCGTGGCGGCGTTGGCCTACGGCACGCGCACCGTTCCTCGCGTCGACAAGATCGTCGGCCCGGGTAACCGATACGTCTCCTCCGCCAAGGCGCTGGTGGCCTCTGATTGCGGCATCGACTTCTACGCCGGCCCCACGGAGATCGTCATCGTATCGGCGCGCGGGCCGGCGGCGTGGATCGCCGCCGACCTGATCGCCCAGGCCGAGCACGATCCGGACGCGCGCGCCGTCCTCATCACGCCGAGTCGAGCGCTGGCGGCGCGGGTCGCGCGCGCCGTCGAGTCCCAGATGCCGAAGGACGGTCCCGCCCGGGACGCGCTGCGCGCGCACGGCGGCATCATCGTGACCTCTTCGTCGGCAGAGGCGATGGCGTTGGCAAACTCGGCGGCACCCGAGCACCTCGTTGTGGACGACGACCGGCTCGCCGGCATGGTGCGGTGCGCGGGATCGGTCTTCGTGGGCCCCTGGACGGCCCAGGTCGCGGGTGACTACGCCATCGGGTCGAACCACGTGTTGCCGACCGCGGGCGCCGCTCGTTCGCGCGGCGGCCTGTCGGCCGCCGATTTCGTGCGTCAGGTCACCGTGCAACGCGTGACCCGAGCGGGCCTCGGTCGGATCGGCGACACCGTGATCGGGCTGGCGACGGCCGAGGGACTGCTGGGGCACGCAGCGTCGATCGGGATCCGCACGAAGGCATCGGCCACGCCGTCGAGATCGAAGCGGCCGAGCTCGAAGCCGTCGACATCGAGGTCGAAGCCGTCGAAACGGACAGCCGGGCGGGCGTGATGGTCATTCAGGGATATCCCGATCCCGGCGACGGCCTGCGCCTGCACCTGAACGAGAACACCGGCGGCTGCTCGCCCGGGGTTCTGGAGGCGATTCGTCAGGTTCGTCAGTCCGACGTGTCGGTGTATCCGCGGTACCGGGAGGCCGTCACCGCGACGGCGCGGCACTTTGGCGTGGACCCGGACTGGGTCCTGCTGACCAACGGACTTGACGAAGGCATCCTGATGGCGGCGGTCGGGCACATCGCGAAGGCCAGGGTGCACGACGCGGAAACCATCATCCCGCTGCCGGCGTTCGACCCCTATCCGAACTCCACCGCGGCGGTTGGCGCCACGGCCGTCCGAGTGCCGCCAGGGATCGATTTCGCGTTTCCGACACAACAGGTCATCGACGCGATCACGCCGCGCACGCGCATGATCTTTCTCAATACGCCCAATAATCCGACCGGCCAGCTCATCTCGATCGCGGATCTCACCCGGATCAGCGCAGCGGCCCCGAACGCCGTCGTGCTGGTGGACGAGGCATACATCGAGTTCGGTGGCACGAGCTTCCTGCCGCATGTACCGACGTATCCGAACGTGCTGGTGGGACGGACGTTCTCCAAGGCATACGGCCTTGCCGGCATGCGGCTCGGCGTCGTGATCGGGCAGCCTCAGGTGCTCGACCCGGTGCGCGCGGTCACCTTGCCGTTCAACATCAACGGCGTCGCGCTGACGGCGATGCGGGCGGCGCTCGAGGACACCGAGTTCCTTCCGGGATATGCCGCACAGGTGCACGAGTCGCGAGAGCGCCTCTACGCGGCCTGTCGCCGACTCGGTCTGCAGTACTGGCCGAGCGCGGCCAACTACGTTCTGGTGCACGTGGGTGACACCGCGCCGTTCGTCCAGGCGCTCGCGGCCAGGTCCATTCACGTGAGAGACCGGTCCAAGGACCCGACCACCCCTGGGTGCATTCGAATCACCGCGGGCGTGATCGCGCACACCGATGCCGCCATCGCGGCGCTCGACTCGGTCGTGTCCCTTCGGCGCGGCCCCGGCCTGGCAGCGAGGCAACCACAATGACCGCATCCGTTCCACGCCGATCGATCCGACGCCGCTCCGCGGCCTTCGACCGGCGGACGACCGAAACGCAGATTCGCGGGCGACTGGTGATCGACGGCGAGGGCCGCTACGACGTCAGCACGGGTATACGGTTTCTCGACCACATGCTCGAGCTGTTTGCGCGGCATGGTGGCTTCGACCTGACGTTGCACGCCACCGGTGACCTGGACGTCGACCAGCATCACACGGTCGAGGATGTGGGCATCACGCTGGGCGAAGCCGTGCTGAAGGCACTGGGCACCCGCAAGGGGATCAACCGTGCCGGCTATTTCGTCATGCCGATGGACGAGACGCTGGCCGTCGCCGCGATTGACCTGAGTGGACGGGCGCACGCGGGCATCGATCTGAAGCTGCGCGTGCGGCGCGTCGGCGACTTGCAGAGCGAACTGATTCCGGACTTCTTCGACGGCTTCGCGTCGGCCGCCCGCGCCAACGTGCACGCGACGGTGCTGTACGGCCGATCGAGTCACCACCACGTCGAGGCGGTGTTCAAGGCGTTCGCTCGCGCGCTTCGCGTTGCCTGCGCGAAGGACGCGCGCCTGGCGAAGATGCTGCCCAGCACCAAGGGCCTGCTGTGATCGGACTCGTCGACTATGGCGCGGGCAACCTGACCTCGGTCAAGAAAGCCCTGACGGCGCTCGGGACGGCCTTCAAGGTACCGCAGACGCCGGAGGACTGCGCCGACGTGTCTGGGTTGATCGTTCCCGGCGTCGGCCATTTTTCCGCGACAACGGCGCTCGGAGCTCCGTGGCGGGATGCGATTGTCGTCGCCGTGGAGGCAGGGACTCCGCTGCTGGGTATCTGCGTCGGTATGCAGTGGCTGTTTGAAGGCAGCGAAGAGGCACCGGATGTACCGGGGCTTGGCGTACTCAAAGGCACGTGCCGGCTCCTCCGCGGGGACGCCCCCCAGCGTGTCAAGATCCCCCATGTCGGCTGGAACGCACTGGAATCGCCATTCGGTTTCAACGGGAGCGAATCGCCACGCGCGAACGGCGCGGACAACGGGCCACCGAGGCTTCGGGGACGGCTGCTGGCGGGGCTCCCGCCGAACCCGCACGTCTACTTCACGCACTCGTTCGCCGTACCGGTGACCAGCGACTGCGTGGCCTCGACGACGCATGCCGAGCGCTTCGCCGCTGCGGTCGAACGAGACCGCGTGTTCGGCGTGCAGTTTCACCCGGAGAAATCAGGCGACGCCGGTCTCCAGATTCTGCGCAACTTTCTGGCGATCTGCCAGTGACGGGAACAGCCGCGTCATGCTGACCAAGCGCATCATCGCGTGCATGGATGTCCGCGATGGCCAGGTGGTGAAAGGCGTGCAGTTTCAGGACCTGCGCCACGCCGGCGACCCGGCCGCGCTGGCGAAGCGCTACAACGTCGAGGGCATCGACGAGGTGGTCGTACTCGACGTCACCGCAACCATCGAGACCCGACAGGCACTGGCCCACACGATCAGCGCCGTCGCGCACGAAATTTTTCTGCCGCTGACCGTCGGCGGCGGCATCAGGACCGAAGACGACGCGGCTGCTGCCGTGGACGCCGGGGCTGACAAGGTGAGCCTGAACACCGCGGCGCTCCGCAATCCGGATCTGATCGCGACGCTGGCCCGACGCTACGGTAGCCAGGCGGTCATCGTCGCCATCGACGCCAAGCGGCAGGGCGATCGATTCGGCGTCTTCGTCAGAAGCGGCACGGCGGACGCCGCCCGAGACGCGGTGGAGTGGGCGCGTGAGGCCGAGAACCGCGGTGCGGGTGAGATCCTGCTCACGTCGATGGACCGGGACGGCACTCGCGCCGGATTCGACTGCGAACTGACGGCTGCGGTCTCGGACGCCGTCAACATTCCGGTGATCGCATCCGGCGGCGCCGGCGAGCTGGCGCATTTCACCGACGTCTTCACGCGCGGCCACGCGGACGCGGCGCTGGCGGCGTCGATCTTTCACTTCGCCGACACGGGCGTCTCGGATTTGAAACGCTACCTCCAGACCGAGGGAATCCCGGTCCGACTGTGATGACATGCTGATTCCTTCCATCGATCTGCAGGGCGGCCATGTCGTGCAGCTCGTCCAGGGCGAACGACTCGCGATCGAAGCGCCGGACCCTGAGCCCTGGATCGTGAAGTTCGCCAGCTTCCCGCGCGTGCAGCTCATTGACCTCGACGCCGCCAAGGGCCACGGGGACAACGCCACGCTGGTCGAAGCGATCTGCGCCCGCCTCCCCTGTCGCGTGGGCGGCGGTATCCGAAGCGTCGAACGGGCGCGGGCCGTGCTCGACGGCGGTGCCCATGCTGTCATCGTCAGCTCGGCGCTCTTTCGTGACAGGTCCGTCGACACCGAGTTCGCCCGCACACTGTCCGAGGCCGTCGGCCCGGACCGCGTCATTGCGGCTGTCGACAGCCGGGGCGGTCACGTCGCCATCCACGGGTGGAAGACCGTGCTGCCGATCACCGCGGTCGACGCCGTTCGGGCGCTCGAGCCCTACTGCGGCGAGTTCCTGTATACGCACGTCGACAAGGAGGGACTCATGCAGGGGACCGACATGGAAGCGATCCTCGACGTGCGGCGCGCCACGGCCCGCCGCGTCACCGCCGCCGGAGGGATCACCACCCGCGAGGAGATCGAGCGCCTGCACGCCGAAGCCGTCGACGCGGTGGTCGGGATGGCGATCTACACGGGGCAGCTATCGCTTGACGGCCTCAGCGCCTGAGTCTCACCGGACGAAGGCGTCCATCGACAACGACTCCCTCGGAAAGGCCTTCAGAATCGCCCGCTCCTCGGTCACCAGCCGAGTACCGACGGCACGAGCCAGCGCGACGAATTCACAGTCGTACGCCGAGAGATCGCTGGTGTCCAGCAGCTTTAACACATCGTCGCTCTCGACGATGTGCTCCTGGCCCTGGAGCTCTGCTTCGATCCGTTGCATCACGGCTGTGGCCTGCTTAACGCTGAGATCACCGCGCCTGACGTACCCGCCGAGAATGCTCCGAAGCTCTGACCGCCAAAGCACCGGCACGTGCCAGTCGCTGTCCTGCAGGCGCACGCTCTGCGCAATCGCCGTTTTCGAACCGTTCAGCCAGCAGTAGGCGACGACGTTACTGTCGACGACAATCACGCGCGTCCCTTGACCTTGAAGTCGGCAGCAAGCCGATGATCGACGCGCGGCAGCGCTGCGGTGAAGGCACGCAGGTCGCGGGAGTACGCCTCTCGATCGAGCGGCGCCGGACTGCCCCCGGCCTCGAGCCGCGCGAGAATCTCGCTGTTCAAGCTGCGGCGATTGCGCTCCGCGCTGGCTTTCAGCCGCGCATGCAGGTCCGCGGGAATCTTCTTCAACGTCAATGTCGGCATGGCAACACCATTATGAAACCGATATGAAACCATTCTAGCGCAGCCGCCATCGAACCTCCAGCAGGCGTCCGCGCCCAGCCATACTGGACGTCGGCACTAGGTGCATCTACAGTACGTGCGTGTCTTCGGCTCATGGCGCCTTTCGAGTGCTCGTGGGTAGTCTTCCCAAGTTGAAGCCGTGAGCCTGCTTGCACGTCTCGGCCTGAACCGGCCTGAACTTCGGGCGTGGGCGACCTACGACTGGGCCAACTCCGCGTTCCAGTCAACGATCATCACGGCGGTCTTTCCCGAGTTCTTCGCGTCGGTCGCCGCCGCCGACCTCCCCCCGGCGGTCGCGACCGCGCGCTACGCGTGGGCAACGACGATCGCCGTCGCGATCATCGCGCTGCTTGGCCCGATCCTCGGTGCCATCGCCGACTACGGCGCGCTCAAGAAGAAGATGCTCGGCGGCTTCATGACCCTCGGCGTGATCGCCACGTTGATGATGGTCACGATAGACCGGGGCGAGTGGCGGTACGCATCCCTGATCTTTATCGTCGCCAACGTCGCGATCGCCGCGAGCTTCGTCTTCTACGACTCGCTGCTCCCGCACATCGCCGCGCCGAGTGAGATGGACCGCGTCTCGACGTCCTCCTACGCGATCGGCTATCTCGGGGGCGGCATCGTGCTCATCATCAACCTCCTCTGGATCATGATGCCGGCGACGTTTGGTATCCCCGACACGGTATACGCGATCAAATTGTCGTTCGTCAGCGTGGCGGTCTGGTGGTTCGTCTTCTCGCTACCACTCTTCAGATGGGTCCCCGAGCCGCCGAGAACGCTGGAGTTCGACGAGACGGGCACCGAGAATCCCGTGCGAGCCGGGTTCGTGCGCCTGTTCGAAACGTTCCGCGAACTGCGAGGGTACCGGCAGGCGTTCCTGATGTTGGTGGCGTTCCTCCTGTACAACGACGGCATCCAGACGATCATCCGGATGGCGACGATCTACGGGGCAGAGATCGGAATCGATCGTGACGCGCGGATCGCCGCCTTCGTGCTCGTCCAGTTCGTGGGCGTACCGTTTTCATTTCTCTTCGGCGCGCTGGCGCACCGAATCACCGCGAAGCGGGCGATTTACGTCGCGTTGTCCGTCTACGTCGGGATCAGCGCGCTGGCATACTTCATGACCTCGGCGTGGCACTTCTTCGTGCTCGCCTTCCTGGTGGCCACGGTCCAGGGCGGGAGCCAGGCACTCAGCCGATCGCTGTTCGCCCGCATGATCCCCAAACACAAGTCGTCAGCGTACTTTGGCTTCTTCTCCGTCTTCGAGAAGTTCGCCGGTGTGGCCGGGCCCGCCCTGTTCGCTGCGTCGATCATGTTCTTTGGGTCCAGTCGAGCGGCGGTGCTGTCGGTGATCCTGTTCTTCATCGCCGGCGGTCTGGTGCTGACACGCGTCAACGTCGCCGAGGGCGAAGCGCAAGCGCAACGGCCTGTCTGACGCCTGGATCGTCGCCGCTGCCAGGACGCCGCGGTGAGTCGTCCGCGCGAGGGCGCTCTCTCGCGACACGGCACATACAAAAAGGGCCCGCCCCCCCGGGAGGG
>JAQBVV010000091.1 GCA_027622905.1 Acidobacteriota bacterium | reverse complement strand
CCAGAGCCGACTCGACATATCGCCGCTCGAACAGTGAGCGCGCGTCCGCCAGCCGGGCCTGAGCGACACCAGCAGCACCGGCAATGTCAGCCGGCAGCATCGAACTCCGTAGCAAGCCCCGGCTCGGCGCGTGGACGGCGAGCGCCGCCATGACGTTCTGCAGCTGCCGTACGTTGCCGGGCCAGTCGTAGCTCGCCAGCGTCGCAAGCACATCGCGAGTGAGACTCGCGCCGCACGACATGCTCGCTGCCGACGTGTGCCAGAAGTGCCTCGCGAGCAGGGCGACATCCTCGGGGCGCTCGCGAAGCGGTGGAATCCTGATGCGAATGACATTCAGTCGATACAACAGGTCCGGACGAAAGTGGCCAGCCGCCACCTCGGCCTGCATGTCACGATTGGCTGCGGCAACGATGCGGACGTCGACCTTGCGGCTGAACGTGTCACCGACGCGCCTGACCTCGTGTTGCTGGAGGACACGCAGCAGCTTGGCCTGTCCGCGTGGCGACAGGTCACCCACCTCGTCGAGAAAGAGCGTGCCCCCGTCGGCCGCCTCGAAGAGTCCAGCCGTGTCGGCCACAGCTCCGGTGAACGCGCCGCGCCTGTGACCGAACAGCTCCGAGTCGAGTAGCTCATCCGGCAGCGCTGCGCAGTTCACGTCGCAGAAGCGCTGCCCGTGTCGGCCGCTGAGCTGATGCACCGCACGAGCGGCCAGCTCCTTGCCCACGCCACTTTCTCCCTCGATGAACACGGCGAACGGTGCGCCGGCCGCGCGCTGGATCCCGCGACGAACGTCTGCCATCGCGGCGCTGACACCGAGCATGCCGGACACCGATGTCGGAGATGGCGACGCGTCCCGCTGACCTGCGAGCCACGTCTCCAGTCGGAGTGCCGCAAGGGCAGCCGCCAGTTCCAGTATGCCCTCGGCGTGCGGAAGCGGATCTCGCGCCGTCGACCATCGACACACCAGTGCCCCGAGAAGATGAGCCCCCGTGCGGATCGGGACGCCTATTTCGCTACTGCTGCCATCCGCGCTCCTGACAACGACTCCGGCCTCGGCTGCACGAAGGCCCAGTCTCGTGGCACACGCGCTGCCGGCTGTCGCAACCACCTCAACACCATGCGCCGCGCCAGCCACGAGGTCGATTCGCGTCGAACGAAGCTCGCGTCTCACGCGATCGATCAACGCCTGGAGCGCCTCCCGGTCACTGCCCTCTGTCTGCATTGACCGCAGTAACGCGACCGCGATGGATGGAGGCTGTGCGGTTGAGCACGATACGGACTGCACCGGCTTGTGGGGGACCACCGGGTCGCGGTGAACGAATCGGTGCTCGACCGTCCGTCGGAGCAATGCGGGAGCCACTCGCACAAGCCGCGCCAGGCGATCGAGTTCGCTGCGCGCCTCCCGCGTTCGCCCTGCGCGGCGGAGAGCATCGTGCCAGATGACGCGAGCGCGAGCCGCGCGGAGAGGCGCACGCGCCTCCTTCGACCAGGCCAGGACCTCGTGTAGCTTCTGCCTCGCGGAGCCGAGATCACCGCTCGCCGCAAGGACCCGCAGGTGTGCGGTCAACGCGACGACCTTGGACAGCGGATCCACGGCGCCGGCCGTGGCGACCGCGAGCGCGTAGGCTCGCTGACCCGCCGCGAAGAGGTCGCCGTCCGCCACCGCCAGCCGGACGGCTGTGCCATCGATAATGGCCACCAGTGGAAGGTCCAGGCCGGCATCCTCACGCTCGCACAGCGGCTGGCTCGTGGTCCGTTCCCGGTCCTTGCCCTGCCACAACAGCGCGCGCGCCAGCGTGGCCTCGGCCCAGCTCCGCCTTGCAGGTTGCAGGTCCGACGTCTGCAACACGTCCCGACAAAGGGATTCAGCCTCGACAAGTCGGGCAGCGTCCGTCTGCGCCACCGCCTGCCAGATCCGCGCATCCAGCAGGCACACGTCCTCGTCGGCTGACTTGGCGCGACGCGGAAACCCGACAAGGCGCGCCGCGTGGACGAACGCCGTCTCCGCCGCCGTCGCTCGACCGCGCTCAAGCAGCATGCGCCCGAGCTGTATGAGCGTCATCGCCGCCTCCCGAAAGGCCGTACGCCTCGAAAGGTGCCCGGCGACGTCGCGCAGGAGACGTTCGGCCGCCGCGTGCCTCCCTATCCGCTGGAAGTCGGCGGCCCGCTGCGCGCGGTCGAGATGACGAAGGACGCCGGCTCGCGGTGGACCGACGACCCGCTGCGCCGGCCTACGGTCGAAGACGTGGGCTGATTGAGGCATGCCGCATCACTGTGCAAGCCACCGTGCAGGGAAAAAAGGGCCGGAATTAGCGCCGCGCGCGATCCGGACGCGCAGTTCCTGCCGACACGGGCGACCGCCCCGTCGTCAGTTTTCACGCGCAGGAGAGAGCAGATGGATCGGTCCGGAGCGGCGATGCCGCCCCGGACAAGATCTATTCAGGCACGTTGACAGAGATCGTCGTGCACAGGCCTTCGATCGTCTGGTGCAGGTCGTCCCCGATCTGCAGCGTCAGCGTGTGCGGCCCCGCTGGCAACTGCATGTCGATGACGTTGCTGCCGTCGCCGAAGTGTATCCACGGGGCCGCGCGCGGAATCAGCGCGCCTGCGGGCAGGCACTCGGCATCGATC
This sequence comes from Acidobacteriota bacterium, assembly GCA_027622905.1. Taxonomy (GTDB): domain Bacteria; phylum Acidobacteriota; class Vicinamibacteria; order Vicinamibacterales; family UBA2999; genus JAQBVV01. The sequence goes on along the minus strand of JAQBVV010000091.1, from coordinate 10,843 downwards.
GCCACGTGATGGTGACCCAGGGCGGGCCTCGGCTCGGTCACCTCGCCTGCCGGCACGGCCGAGATCTCGAAGTTCTCCGTCCCGAACTCGAGCCGCACTGGACTGGTGACGGTCGCACCGTCTTCAGGCTGAACAAAGATCGCCCGCGGCCCGGTTGGTGCCGGTGCTGGCTCGGCCACCGGCTCCGGCATGGTTTCTTCCGCCGGCTCTGGCTGGCCACAGGCCGCACACGCCAGCACGAGAAGAGCCGCCACTGCTGTCGTCGCACATCGTGATGTTGGCATAGTGCGGGAAAGTGTATCACCGCGTCATGAACGGTTCAGCATGAAGGGTAAAATGTTTGGTTAATGCTCAGATTCCTTACCGCTGGTGAATCACACGGCCAGGCACTCGTCGTCATGCTCGACGGCATGCCCGCGGGTCTTCAACTCGACATCGACGCGCTGAACGCGCAGCTTCGCCGCCGGCAGGGTGGATACGGACGAGGCCGGCGGATGGCCATCGAGAGCGACCATGTCGAGATCCTGGCCGGCGTACGGCACGGACGGACCACGGGCGCACCCATCTCCTTGCTCGTCCGGAACCGCGACTGGGTCAACTGGCAGCAGACGATGCACGTCGAGGCGGAGATGCCGGAAGGCGCCACCGGCGTCCAACGGCCGGACGTTACGCGCCCCCGACCGGGACACGCCGACCTGGCGGGCGCCGTCAAGTACGGGCATACCGACATCCGTAACGTGCTCGAGCGCGCCAGCGCGCGCGAAACAGCCGCCCGCGTCGCGGCGGGCAGTCTGGCCCGCCAGCTGCTGGCGCGGTTCGGCGTCCGCATCGCCAGCCACGTCTCGGTGGTCGGCGACGCGATGCTCCCCGAGGGCCGGACCGTCTCGTTCGACGAGGCGGTCGCGATCGCGGAGGACGCCCCGCTCCGGTGCGCCGACGCCGACGTCCAGCAGCGCATGATCGCCGCGGTGGACGCAGCGCGGGACGCGGGCGACACGCTCGGAGGCGCGTTCGAGGTGATCGCCACCGGTGTGCCGATCGGCCTGGGGTCGCACGTGCAATGGGATCGAAAGCTGGATGGCCGACTCGGACAGGCGATGATGTGCATCCACGCCATCAAGGCCGTCGGCATCGGCATCGGGCCCGAGGTGGCCGTGCGGCCCGGCTCCAGAGTGCACGACGAGATTCGTCCCGCGGGTGAAGCGGGCGTGCCCCTGCGGCCGTCCAACAATGCCGGCGGTCTCGAGGGCGGCGTCACCAATGGCGAAGACGTGCGCGTGATGGGCTTCATGAAGCCGATCTCCACGCTGATGAATCCGTTGCGCTCGGTCGACCTGACAACTATGCGCGAGGAACTCGCCGCGATCGAACGCAGTGACGTCTGCGCCGTGCCCGCCGCGGCGGTGGTGGGCGAAGCCATGGTGGCCTTCGTCCTGGCCGATGCCTTTCTCGAGAAGTTCGGTGGCGATTCGATCGATGAGATCGACGCGCACTACGCCGCCACCGCCGAGCAGGTCCGTCAGCGTTTCGCCGCGCGCCACGAGGTGTCGGAGCCGGCATGATTCGCCCGATCCTTCGCTTCGGTGAACAGACGCTCCACCGTCCTGCCGCACTCGTCGACGAGGTCACACCGGACCTGCACGTGCTCATCGACGACATGATTCAGACGATGTACGCCGCGCCGGGTATCGGGTTGGCCGCGACGCAGGTCGGCGTGCCGATGCGCATCTTCGTGGCTGACGTCTCCGCCGGTCGCAGCAACGCGGACCTGATCACCTTCATCAACCCGGAGCTGGTCGAGGCTGCCGGCGCGCAGTACGAAGAGGAAGGCTGCCTCAGCGTACCGGGGTTCAACGCGACGGTCACCCGACCGACGCGTGCGGTCGTCAGGGGGCTGGATCGGGACGGCCGTGAACAGGTCATCGAGGGCACAGACCTGCTGGCCCGCTGCTTCCAGCACGAACTCGACCATCTCGACGGCAGGCTGTTCGTGGATCGGCTCCGTGGGCTGCGCAAGACCCTGATCGTCCGCAAGATCAAGAAGCTGTCACGCTCGGGTAAATGGTGACGCGTCCGGGCCGCGGCCCGACGGTGTGCAATTCGTCCCCCCCTCAATGGTAGGCCCGCTCCGCATCGTCTTCCTTGGCACCCCGCAGTTTGCGGTGCCCACGCTCAACGCGCTGCTCGCATCCCGCCATCGCGTGTGCGGCGTGGTCACGCAGCCTGATCGCGCGCGCGGCCGCGGCCAGCGGGTGACCCACAGCCCGGTCAAGGCCCTCGCAGTGGAGCGCGGGTTACCGGTACTGCAACCCACGCGTCTCGCGGACGCGGAGGTCGCCGCGACGCTGCGATCGTGGGCGGTCGACCTCGGCGTCGTCGCCGCCTACGGCAAGCTCATCCCGGAGTCGCTGCTTGCGCTGCCCCGCCTCGGGATGATCAACGTGCACGCCTCGCTGCTGCCCAAGTATCGCGGCGCCGCGCCGGTGCATCGCGCGGTCATCAACGGCGACGCCGAGACCGGCGTGACGATCATGCGTGTCGAGCGCAGGCTCGATGCGGGCCCGATGCTCGCCAAGGCGGTCCGTCCGATCGGTCCCGATGACACCAGCGATGCGGTGGAGTACGACCTTGCACGGCTGGGGGCCAGCCTGCTGGTGGAGGCCGCAGACCAGCTCGCGGCCGGCACCGCCCATGAAGAAGCACAGGACGACTCCGAGAGCAGTCACGCACCGCGACTGACCAAGGACGAAGGACTGATCGACTGGTCACTGACGGCCTTTGGCATCCACAACCGAGTGCGTGGCTTGTACCCCTGGCCGCACGCCTACACCTATCTCGGGTCCTCGCGACTGATCGTGCTGAAAACCCGCGTCGAGCACGACTCGACCGCGGCGGCGCCAGGTACGGTTGTCGATATCGCGCGCGACGCGCTGCACGTGGCCACCGGCCACCAGGGATGCCTCGCCATTGAGCGACTGCAACGCGAAGGCGGCCGACCGCTGAGCACGCGTGAGTTTCTCGCCGGCCACGACATCACGGTGGGTGCGCGGCTCGGTGGACCGGCACAGGCGTCTCCCCGGCCATGACGGCACACACGCGGTGATCGGCCCGGCACGCATCGCGGCCTATCATGCGCTCCGCGCAATCGCGGACGGCCGCTGCGACCTGCCCACGGCGCTGGCCCGGAGCCGCGATCACCTCGACGACGACCGCGACCGCGCGCTTGCCGCGGAGATCGTCGCTGGCAGCCTCCGGCATCAGCGCAGCATCGACCACCTGATCGAACACTTCGCGCGCCGAGCGATCCACAAGCTCGATACCGATGTCCTCCATGTGCTGCGCTTGAGCCTGTACCAGATCCTGCACCTCGACCGCATCCCGGCCTCGGCGGCAGTCGACGATGCCGTCAACCTGGTACGACAGGCGCGGAAGCCAAGCGCCACCGGTTTCGTCAATGCCGTGCTGCGCGCCACGCTGCGGCAACGCCGCCGTCTGCCGCTGCCACCCCGACCCGACGTCGAAGACCGGACGGCGGCCGAGACCTCCGCCCCGGATCGCGCCGCCGCCATGGCCTACCTGGGCGTCACCCACTCCCATCCGGACTGGCTCGTGGCCCGCTGGTACGACAGGTACGGCTTCGACGCGTGCGAGCGGTGGGTCGCGTTCAACAACGAGACGCCCAAGATGACGCTGCGCGCCAATACCGTCATCAGCGACCGCGACAGCGTTGCGAGCGAGCTTCGCGCAGCCGGGGTCGACACGGTACCAGCACCGCACGCGCCCGACGGATTGATCGTCGTTGGCGGCAATCCGCTTCGTGCGGACCTGAGCGCAGCCGGATCCCCTGCCAGTACCTTCTTCGTACAGGACGAGGCCTCTCAGCTGGTCAGCCTGGCCGTGGCCGCGCGTCCAGGCGAGCGGATCCTCGACCTCTGCGCCTCACCGGGAGGGAAAGCCCTCGCCATGGCGGGCGACATGCGCGACACCGGCCTGCTGGTGGCGTGCGACGTGCGCGCGCGCCGCGTCGAGTTGCTGGCCGAGACCGTCAGAGCAAGTGGCGCACGCTGCGTCCGCGTGGCGCACGTGGCTGCGAACGGACCACTCCCGTTCGGACCCGTGTTCGATCGCGTGCTCGTCGACGCCCCCTGCTCCGGACTCGGCACGATCCGGCACGACCCGGATATCCGCTGGCGTCGGCGTGAAGACGACCTGGCCCGGTTCGCGCTCGACCAGCGCCACCTCCTTGACCGCGCCGCGACTCTCGTTCGCCCCGGCGGCAGACTCGTCTACGCCACCTGCTCGAGTGAGCCTGACGAGAACGACGCCATCGTCGACGCGTTCCTCTCGACACACGACAACTTTGCCCTCATCGACCTGCGCGCCGACGCGTCGCCGCATCTTTGCCCCGTGCTCGACGCCCGCGGCCTGTTGCGGACGCTCCCGTGTGCGCACGCGCTGGAAGCGTTCTTCGCCGCGGCGTTGATTCGGACGAGCGCTGGCTAGCAGCACGGACACAGCCGCCCCAGGACTTCGTGGTACGATCACGGACGCATGCGATTCAGTTCACGCGTCTGGGGACTCGGCAAGGTGTTACTGCTGGTCGGCGCCCTGAGCGCCACATTCCTGACGTCTGCGCTGGTCGCGATGCGGATGGCGCTGCGGGCGAGCGACGTTGAGGTACCAAGCCTGATCGGCGTCCCTGTCGCCGACGCCTCCGAGACTGCCGCCGCGGCTGGTCTCTCGCTCCGCATCGATCCCAATCCTCGTCCGGACGAACGCGTCCCGGCCGGTAGCATCATGCAGCAGGACCCGGCGCCTGGCGTGGAGGCGCGGCGCCAGCGCACGGTTCGAGTCTGGGTCAGCACTGGCCCGCCCACGACGATCGTCCCGGCGCTCCTGGGACAAACGGAGGGCACCGCCCGCACGCGCGTCGTCGAGGATGGTCTCGAGATCGCTGCATTCTCTGAGTTCCGATCGCCTGACTACGCAGCCAATGCCATCGTCGCGCAGGACCCGGCCCCCACGTCGCTGTCACCACAGGTCTCGTTGCTGCTCAACCGCGGCGAACAGGCCACGACATACGTGATGCCGGACTTGATCGGCACCAACGGCGAGCGCGCCTCTGACACGCTGCGGGCACGGGGCTTCCGCGTCAGCATCGTCGGATCGCAACCGTATGCGGGCGTCCCGCGTGGGACAGTCGTGCGACAAAGACCGGCTGGTGGCTTTCGTGTGGGCCCGGACGACTCGATCTCCCTCGAGGTCAGCCAGTGACGACGCCTCTGGCCTGGTCGCGCGACGCGGTCCTGATCGCGCCGTCCGTCCTGGCGGCGGATTTCGCCAACCTCGGGCGCGATGTGGCGGCGGTTGAGCGAGGCGGCGCCGATCTGATCCATGTCGACGTCATGGACGGACACTTCGTGCCGAATATCACGATCGGTCAGCCGGTGGTGCGCGCCCTCAAGCGGATCGCCACGCGCCCACTCGATGTGCATCTGATGATCGAGGAGGCGGACCGGTACGTGGACGACTTTGTGGGCGCGGGCGCGGCCATGGTGTCGGTGCACGTGGAAGCCACCCCACATCTCCATCGCACGATTACTCACATCAAGAGCCTGGGGGTAAAGGCCGGCGCCGTGCTGAACCCATCCACACCCGTGTCCTCGCTGGCGGAAATCGCGACGGAGCTCGATTTCGTGCTTGTCATGTCCGTGAATCCGGGGTTCAGCGGCCAGGCCTTCATTCGGCAGAGCCTGGACAAGGTGCGCCGCGTGCGAGAGCTGCTCACCGAGGCAGGTTCATCGGCACTCATCGAGATCGACGGTGGCATCGACGCCTCGAACGCCCGAGAGGCTGTCGAGGCCGGCGCGACCATCCTGGTGGCGGGCAACGCGGTCTTCGGCACTGCGAACGCCGAGACAGCGATGCATACGCTCCGGGCCGCGGCTACCGCCGCCCTGCAGCCGTGACCACGATGCGCCATCCCCCGGTGCACACGTGTGACACCCCGTCCGAGTCCGGTGGATCGGCAGCCTCGGCGTCGCTGACGCCGGCGAGCCAGAGGAGCGCGGCGCGGATCGCACGGCTCCGCGTGCGCTACGCCGAAACCGATCAGATGGGCATCGTCTACTACGCCAACTACCTGGTCTGGTTTGAAGTGGGACGGACCGATTGGCTGCGCCAGACCGGCTGGACGTATCGGGACATGGAACGCGACGGCGTCTCGCTTCCAGTCATCGAGGCACACTGCGAGTATCGTCACGCCTCCCGATACGACGACGAAATCACGATCTCGACACGAGCGACGCTCGTCACGGCGGTTCGCATCCGGTTCGACTACGAGGTCACGCGAAACATCGACGAGACGATCGCCGCCGTCGGGCATACCGTGCACGCCGCCGTCGACCCGACCGGCAAGCCCTGTCGTTTGCCCTCACGCGTCAGGGACATGCTCGCGTGAAAGCGCTGGTGACCGGCACTGCCGGGTTTATCGGGTCGCATCTTGCCGAACGCCTCGTGAAGGACGGCGCAACGGTCATCGGAATCGACTCGTTCGCGGACTTTTACCCTCGTGCCACCAAAGAGCGCAATCTCGCCGGCCTCCGGGGCTCAGCGGCGTTCTCGCTCGTCGAGTCGACACTCGCCGATGCGAGGCTGTCAGACCTGCTGGAGGGTGTGACGCATGTGTTCCATCTTGCGGCCCAGGCCGGCGTGCGGAAGAGCTGGGGACAGGCGTTCCGTGTGTACACCGAGAACAACGTCGACGCCACGCAGGCGCTGCTTGAAGCCTGCACCGGAAGGCCGATCGAGCGCCTCGTCTACGCATCGAGTTCGTCGGTGTATGGCGACTCCGTGGAGCTCCCCATGCGTGAGGACGCTCGCCTCCAGCCGGTGTCGCCGTACGGGGTCACCAAGCTGGCCGCCGAGCAGCTCTGCTACCTCTACAACGTCAGCTACGCTGTTCCGACGGTGGCCCTTCGGTTTTTTACCGTCTATGGCCCGCGCCAGCGCCCCGACATGGGGTTTTCCAGGTTCCTACGGGCTGCTGCCCGCGGGGAGACCGTCACTCAGTTCGGCGACGGTCGGCAGACACGCGATTTCACATACGTCGCCGATGTCGTGGCCGCCATGGTGGCCGCAGCCGCCCACGGCAGGCCAGGAGGTGTCTACAATATCGGTGGTGGCTCCCGGGTCGAACTCCTGGCGGTCTTCGACCTGATTCGCAATCTCACCGGCCAGCCGGTGCGGGTCGAGCAGACAGCGGCCAGGCCAGGCGACATGCGCGACACCTACGCCGATACCACTCGAGCGAAGGTGGACCTGGCATTCGCCCCGGATACCACGCTTGAGCAGGGCCTCCGCGCCCAGTACGAATGGATGGCGGCAGAACATGACTGAACGCAGCTTCAACGGCCGGTGGCGCCTCGTCGCCCTCGTGGCACTCGCCGTTGCCGTCGCGTCCTGCGGCCCGCGGCAAACGATCCTGTCGCCGAACTCCGATCAGCCGGACCTGTTTCTCTGGGAACACGGGCTCGAAGCGCTGGAGATGAGGAGGTGGCTGGACGCCCGCACCTACTTTCAGCAGATCGTTGATGGCTACCCGCAGAGCCAGTACAGACCGAATGCCAAACTCGGTATCGGGGACTCGTTCATGGGCGAAGATTCGACCGAATCGTATCTCCTGGCCGCCAACGAGTTCAGCGAGTTCCTGACGCTGTACCCCACGCATCAACGTGCCGACCACGCGCAGTACCAGCTGGCGATGACCCACTTCGAGCAGATGCGGGCACCGGAGCGCGATCAGACCGAAACCGCAGCGGCGCTGGCCGAGTTTGACCTGTTCTTCACGAACTACCCGGACAGCCCACTCACCGATGAGGCCAGAGCGGACTGGAGAATCGCGCGCGACCGGCTCAGTGAGGACTCGTATCGCATCGGCCTGCATTACTTCCGCATCCAGTGGTACCCCGGCGCCATCGACCGTTTTCGGGAGGTCCTGCGGGACGACCCGGAGTTCACCTACCGAGACCAGGTCTACTACTATCTGGCGGAGTCGCTCTCCCGGACCGATAAGACCGCTGAGGCCATCCCGTACTTCGAGCGGCTGCTGACGGAGTTTGACAGCAGCGACCGGCTCGAAGATGCACGGGAGCGGCTGGCAGAGCTGAAGGTTCAGTAACGTGGAGACTGACGGGCCAGACAATGGCGCGTCTGCGAGTAGCTGTCCATGACCAATCACACACTCGGCGGTCGTCGTATCTCGGCGTGGCCGTGGCGGGCAGGCCTCGTCGGACTGCTGAGTGCCGCGACGGTTCTGGGGATGGGTGGTGTCGTGGGCCTGGCTCAGCGGGCCCCCAGTCCTGCACCCACTGACCTGTCGGCGGAGGTCCTCTCTCTGGCCTGCGCCCCCAGTCTGTCGAACGTCATACCGGACGTACCGCTGCGCGTGACCGGCAGCCAGGAATCGACCGCTCGTCACAGCTTCGCGCCGGGCGATCTGCTCGTCATCAACGCTGGCACCGACGACGACATCGAAGTCGGACAGGAGTACTTCACCAGGCGCGCCGTCCCCCTCGCCCGCGGGAAGGTCAACCGAGACAATCCCGCAACAATACGTACCTCCGGGTGGATCCGGGTCTACGCGGTAGACGACGAGCTATCGCTCGCCACCATCACCTACGGATGCGGCTCGGTCGAGCCGAATGACTACCTCGAGCCGTTCGTGCTACCGGAGATGCCCGCGGTCTCGAGTCTCAGGCCGGAGGCGCAGCGTGACAACTACGGGCACGTCATCGGCGGCACTGACAACCGCACGGCCTTCGGCAACGGCGACTACTTCATCGTGGACCGCGGCAGCAACCACGGCATCAGGCCCGGGGCGCAGTTCGTCGTCTACCGCGACAAGCGGCAGCCAGACACATTCCTTGTTGAGCTTGGCGAAGCCGTGGCGGTCACCGTCGGACCGGCGGCGTCCACGCTCCAGGTGACCGTCTCCCGCGACGCGTTCATGTCTGGGGACTACGTCGCACTACGGAAGTAACACTGCAAGAGTAGCGCTGCGAACGTAGTACTCGGAGCGCGCCGACCCGCTCGTCCCCGAGCAGCCCGTGGCTAGCTCGCCCTTCGGTCGGGAACCACACTCAGGTGGTCGTCGCGAGCGTTGAGCATTCGCTGGAGCCGGAAGCAATAGTCGACGGCCGATGCCACGGCCGTGAGCAGCACCACCCACAGCGCGACGTAACCGAGCGGCGCAAGCCACGGCAGCGGGCCCCACCCCAGAATCAAGAGCAGGATCGCCGTCACCTGCGACGCCATCTTGATCTTGCCGAGTGGCGAGGCGGGAATGGTGACGCCGCGCGAATGCGCGAAGCTCCGGAGTCCGGTGATGGCAAACTCGCGCCCGATGATGAGCGCCACCATCCACGCCGGCGCCAGGTTCAACTGCACGAGCGAGACGAAGGCCGCCGACGTCAGGAGCTTGTCCGCGATCGGATCGAGCATCTGGCCAAACCACGTCACCTGACGACGGCGCCTGGCCAGATACCCATCGAGCCAGTCGGTCAACGACGCGAGCGCGAATATCGCCGCGCCGACCAGTTCTTTTGGCACGCCCAGGATCCGGCGCCCCTCGAACTCGGTCAGCAGCACGACGACCAGAAGCGGCACGAGAAACATCCGTACCAGCGTCAGCGCATTCGGCAGGTTCATCGAGGCCACCAATTCTATCATCGAGTAAGATCAATGGCTGTCATGAAAGCCATCCTGCTGGCCGGGGGCAAGGGGACTCGCCTGCGGCCGCTCACGATACATACACCGAAACCGATCGTGCCGATCTTCAACCGGCCCTTTCTCCAGTATCAGATCGATCTCCTGAAGCAGATCCCTGAGATCGACGAGGTCATCCTGAGCCTGAACTACCAGCCGGGACGCATCGAGGAGGTCCTCGGCGACGGCTCAGCGCTGGGTATCCCGCTCCGGTATGTCGTCGAACCCGCGCCGCTGGGCACCGGCGGTGCGGTGAAGTACGCAGCCGGCAAGGTGTCGGAGTCGGTGGTGGTCTTCAACGGTGATGTGCTCACGCAGATCGACCTGGCTGCCGTGATCGCGCTGCACCGGGAGCGGCAGGCGCGCGCGACGATCGTGCTGACGCCGGTTGACAATCCCACCGCCTACGGTCTGGTGGAGACCGACGCAGACGGCAACGTCCAGCGCTTTCTTGAGAAGCCGGATGCCGCGCACATCACGACGAATAACATCAACGCCGGCATCTACGTGCTCGAGCCCGAGACGTTCGATCGCATGCCCGCTGACGAACCCTGCTCGATCGAGCGCAGCTACTTCCCTTCCCTGGTCGAACGGCAGGAGACGTTCGTGGCCTACGTCTACGACGGCTACTGGATCGACATCGGTACGCCTGAGAAGTACGGCGAGGTCCACCGCGACATCATGGATGGGCGTTACGCGACCGCGCCGTTTCTGAACCTCCCCGAGCCGCGGGTATCGGTGGCACCGGACGCCACCGTCGAAGACGGCGCAACGCTCCAGGGGCCGTGCTTTATCGACGAGGGAGCCACCATCAAGTCCGGCGCCCGCGTGGGACCCTATGCAGTCATTGGCCGTCACACGCGCATCGACGCGGGCGCGACGGTCGAGAATGCCATCGTCTGGCCACACTGTCATATCGGCCCCGAGGCCTCGGTGCGGGATGCCATCCTGGGGCGGCACTGCCACGTCGGCCACGCTGCCAGCGTCGGCGGTGGCGCGGTGCTCGGCGACAGAACCGCCATCACTGATTACACACGAGCGTGACCATGAACGTGAATCCAGACATCTTCAAGGCATA
>JAQBVV010000090.1 GCA_027622905.1 Acidobacteriota bacterium | reverse complement strand
TCCGTCGCCCGCCTGTCGTACCCAGGTCGCGGCGTGAACCCATCAAAACCACTGCGTCGGGGTACTAGTCCAGTCCACGAGTTCCTCGCTCTACGGTTCCTGGCGCGCCGGGGCTGGGCGCGCGGCAGTTGACGCCAGCCGCAAGGCGGTCGACGTCGGGGGTGTCGCTCGCGCCACGGTGAGCGCTCTGACCTCCCGGGCACCTGCGGCCTTGAGTGTGACCGCGCAGGCCTCGAGCGTGGCGCCCGTCGTACGCACGTCATCGATCAAGACCACGATCGATCCTTCGATCAGCCTGTGCGCGTGCGCGCGCGAGAGGAACGGCGAGAGCATGAAGGCCCGACGGACATTCCGCCGTCTCGCGCCGGCGCTGAGACCCGTCTGTGGCGGTGTCGCGCGTGTGCGGCAAAGCGCACGCAGCGTGGGCACCCCCAGACGGCGCGCGAGTTCATCTGATTGATTGAAACCCCTGCGCATGCGCCGCCAGGGGTGGAGCGGCACGGGCACGACGGCGTCCGCATCACCAAGGAGGTCGCCTCCCGCCCCGCGGATCATCTTGGCCAACGGCGCGGCCAGCCCGCGCCGACCCTCGTACTTGAAGGCGTGAAGGATTCCGCGCAACGAACCCTCGTACTGGCCCGCCGCCCGCGCAGTGTCAACCGCGCCGCGGCGACGGCGACAACGCGGACACAGTTCGAGCGGGAGGCTGATGATCCGCCAGGACGGGAGCGCGTCGCCGCAGACGCGGCACAGCGGGTGGGACACCGCGCGGACCTGGCTCCAGCAGGTCGGGCAGATGGGGCCCGCCAGCGGTGTGTCCAGCACGCTGGCGCACGCGGCGCAGCGTGGGGCGAGGGTGACCGAGAGGAGCGCGTCTAGTCCGTATCGGCACACTCGTAGCGCTCTGCGCTCCCCCAGAGCCGTTCGAGGCCGTAGAAGGCGCGACAGTCGCTGCTGAAGATGTGCACGACGAAGTTGAAGTAGTCGAGCAATATCCATTCGGACTTCTGGACGCCCTCCGCCAGCACGGGGCGTTCCTCGAAATCGACGCGGAGGGCATCGGAGACGGCATCGGCAATCGCCTTGATCTGGCGCGTGTTGGTGCCGGTGCAGATCACGAAGTAGTCGGTAAAGCCCTCCGCCTTGCGCAGGTCCAGGATCACGATGTCCCGCGCTTGCCGGCCCTGCGCCGCGCGCACCGCACCCGCGACGGCCTTCGGCAGCTTCGGAATCCCGAGCGTCGCGGCTGTCCGGGCGGATGCTGGCGCGGTGCCTGTCACCGCCCGGCCCACCACTTTCTTCCGGGCTCCGCTGAGCGCACCCTTGGCTTTCGCCGGCTTCGGATGTCCTGCTTTCGCGGCCGTGGCCGACCTGGCTGCCTTCGTCTTAGTCGTCTTCGGTCTTGTTGTCTTCGTGGCCATGCAAAACGTCTTCCGTGTTGTAGAGACGGTGCGCGGCGATGTGCCGTGCCACCGTCGCGGGAACAAGGTCGTCAATGGGCTGGCCGGCAGCGAGTCGCTGGCGGATCAGCGTGGAGGAGATGTCACGGGTTGCCGCCTCGACAAGGAAGATGCCGGTACTGTCGCTCGGGTGCGAGGCCGCTGACGCGGGCTGCGTCCGTCGTTGTAGCTCCGGGGTCCGTGTCACGGCCGTCTCGATCGTCGTGCCCGGGCGGGCGATCACGGCGAAGTTCGTTGCGTCGAGCACGAAGGGCAACTCGCGCCACGTCGCAATTTCTGCGAAGGCGTCCGCGCCCAGAATGAAGAAAAGCTGCATCGGCGCCCACCCTTCCGCATGGAGCGCGCGCAGCGTATCGGCAGTATAGGACGGTCCGTTCCGGCGTAGCTCGACGTCCGAGACGCGGCGGGCATTCACGCCGTTGATGGCGAGCGTCACCAGCGCCAGTCGCTGAACACCGGTTGCGTGGGGGGCATCCGGTCGATGTGGCGGGTCGTGCGAGGGTACGAACAGCACGTCGTGCAGGGCCAGCGCCGACTGCGCGGCGGCCGCCGCATCGAGGTGCCCGAAGTGCACCGGATCGAATGTGCCGCCGAGGATCCCGAGGCGTCGCGTCATTCGTCGAGTGGCAGCGGCGCCATGTCCGTTTCGGCCTCGCGGCCGGCGGCGATCTCTCGCCATGCCGCTTCGAGCAGCGCATCGAGCCCCTCGCCGGTGACGGCTGAGACCTGATAGAAGGGAAGCTTGAGCGCCTTGGCGCGTGCCTTGACTCGTCTGAGCCGGGAGGGATCGTCGAGCGCGTCGATCTTGTTCGCCACGACGATCTGGGGCTTGGCGGCGACGGCCTCGTCGAACAATCGCAACTCGTTCAGAATGACGTCGAAGTCCTGGACGGCGTCCCTGCCCGATGCGCTCGATACATCCACGAGGTGAATCAGCACCTTCGTGCGTTCGACGTGTCGAAGGAAGCGATGGCCAAGTCCGTGACCGGTGTGCGCGCCCTCGATCAGTCCCGGAACGTCAGCCACGACGAAGCTCCGATCGTCACTCATGGTCACCACGCCAAGGTTCGGTGACAGCGTCGTGAACAGATAGTCGGCGATCTTGGGGCGCGCGGCGGAGATCCTGGCAATTAGCGTGGACTTGCCGGCGTTGGGAAATCCGACCAGCCCGACGTCCGCAAGCAGCTTGAGCTGGAGCCGGAGCCATCGCTCCTCGCCCGGTTCGCCCGTTTCGACGCGCCGCGGCGCCCGGTTGGTTGACGACACGAAGCACGCGTTGCCGCGGCCGCCCCGACCACCCTTGGCGATGAGGACGCGTTGCCCTTCTTCGGTCAGGTCAGCCCAGAGCCGCCCGGGCTCACGAGGAGCGGCGGGGTCGCCATGATCGCCCGTCGCCTCCAGGTTCGGTGGCTCCATCTCGAAGACCAGCGTGCCGACCGGGACCCCGATCTCGAGATCCGCTGCGCTGTGTCCTGTCTTGTTGGAACCCTGGCCGTGCTTCCCGTCACCGGACTCGAAATTGGGGTGGTAGCGGAAGTGGACGAGCGTGTTCTTGTGGGCGGTGGCGACGATGTAGACCGAACCGCCGTGGCCGCCGTCGCCACCGTCCGGGCCACCTCGCGGGATGAATTTCTCTCGGCGAAAACTCAGACAGCCACGCCCCCCCTTGCCGGCAGCGACATGGATGTCCACCTCATCGACGAACATCTAGTGGCCTGTCGTGGTCATGGGGAGGGCGGAATGTGGAGCGCGGCGCCTCGCGCGGATGCTGCTCGCTGGTTGCGCCCCGCAGAATACGCGCCGGCGGACCAGAGCGTTTTTCGATTCGGTGGAGACCGAAAAACGCGGGAAAGCGCTTTTCGAAAAGGCCTGGCCCCTGCGAGAAGCTCCAGACCAAAACGAAAAGCGCTCTAGCGCGGATGTCATAGGTGCGTGGCTCCCTGCGTGAAGTGCAATCCGCGCCTGGTGCGACGACAGAGGATGTTGGCCATATTCGAGTGAGGAGCAACGCCGGCAGCCGGTATGCCCCGCCCGAAAGGCACTTCAGCTATGTAAAGGACAGGGCACTGGATCAGGGTATGGCGAGGGGCCTATTCGACGGGGATGACGGAGATCCGGCGGCCATGCTGGCCGTGATCCTCGAAACGGACCTTGCCGTCGAGTTTGGCGAACAGCGTATGGTCCTTGCCAAGCCCGACATTGAGGCCGGGGTTGAAGCGGCGGCCCTTCTGGCGCACGAGGATCGATCCGCCACTGACGATATTTCCGTCGTGGCGCTTGATACCCAGGCGCTGGGAATTACTGTCGCGGCCGTTTCGTGAACTGCCCTGCCCTTTTTTATGAGCCATTTACAAACCTCGGCGAGAGGGGAATCGAGACCCTGCGCTACGCCTGAATGTCGGTGATACGCACGCGCGTGAAGACGCTTCGATGGCCGCGCGTCTTGCGAAAGCCCTTGCGCCGCTTCTTCTTGAAGACGCGGAGCTTGGGGCCGCGAGACTCGCCGTCCACGACGCCAAGGACTCGCGCGTCAGCCACATAGGGCGCCCCGGCGAGTATCTCGCCGGCGTCCTTTTCGACCAGGAGCACCTGGTCGAAGTTGAACTCGGAGCCGCGCTCGCCGGGTCGTCCGTCGATCTCAACGACGGCGCCGGGAGTCACTTTGAGCTGGCGGCCACGGGCCTGAATGATGGCGTACACGTCTGTATCCTCGGCTGAAGTGCTCGGCCGGCCGAAAGTCGGCCAGCGCAAAAGATTCAGCTTACTCCGACTTGGCCGCCAATGGAAGCCCCAGGCACACCTGGTCCCCCGGTGAGCCTGGCGTTGAGCCTGGTGTGGCCCGGTGAGAGAGGGGCGGACCAGGCCGCCCTACTGCAGCAGTACCCGGGTGCCCCTGATCGTCTGCGTGCTGAGCGTGCTGAGGAAGCTGGGGAGCAGCCGGTCCATCAGCTCGAAATACGACGACAGCGCCGGCGACGTCTGATTGACGTTGTAGAGCACCTCCTCCCGGAAGTTCTCCGAGTAGAGCACGGCCCCGGTGCGTCCGTCGATGAACACGAATCGCGGCTTGAGGACGAACCCCTTCCGCTCCATGTAGGTGCGGACCGGCACCACGCTGCGTCGCCCGAGGGAGTCGTAGATTTCCTGATCGCGCTGGACGATGCCGGACCGTTCCTGCGGAGCGAACATCACCGTACCCGTGACGATCAGCGGCTGCTGATACTCTTCGCCGATCTGCTTCCAGTAGTCCACATCGGCGAACAGATGCTCGTATGGCTCAAGGTCCTCGTCCTCGACAATCGGTCCAGGGCCAGTGACGCCGTCGTCGTCGGTCACCAGGTCAGCCTGGGCAAATCCCTGCGTCGCCACCGAGGCCAACGGCAGGACATCCGTGTCGATCACGCGCAGGTCGGACTGGTTCCGCAGCTGGCTTCGCAGCAGGCGCGTGGTTTCGACATTACCATCGACATCTTCGGAGCCGCCCGCGATGAATCCGGCGACCAGGATACGTTCAAAACCCGACACGTCCAGCTTTGGCCGGAGCGGGGTTTCCAGCGGGATCTCGTAGTAGCTGCTACCGCAGGCGGCGGTCAGCGCCACGACAGCGAAGCTACTGATTACTCTCGCGATTGGTGCGGTCATTGATTTCCCTGAACAGTTCGTGGTTTTGGGTGATGAACTCGTTCCCCGGATCCAGCGCCAGGGCCCGCTCGTACGCCGTGCGTGCTTTGTCGAGGTCTCCGTCGTGCTCGTAGGCAATCGCGAGGTTGTTGTAGGCGGCGGCATATGTCGGGTCGATCTCGACGGCGCGCTCCCATCGATAAATGGCTTCGCGCCACAGCCCGCGCTGCGCGACCTCGATCCCGAATGCAACCTGCCGCCGGGCGTCATCCCTGGCGTCGGCGGCGACCGGCGCGGCGCCCACTGCCCCCAGCACCAGCAACAGAGCGCAGAGCCGGAGTATGAGCCTGATCATCGGATGCCCAAATATAGTCACTGGTTCGCAGAGGGTGCAAGTAGTTTACGCATCAGGAGCTTACTACGGTGGAGCAAGGCACGTACCAGGCGGCTGACGCATGGTTGACGGCTTCGCCGACCTGGCGCGCGCGATCCGTCCACCGCGGCGTTCCACATCTGTCACCTGATGCCATTGCCAGGGACCCGGTCGCGGCCTACAATCAGGACAGCGAGGTCGGGCGTCACCGCTGCGTGCTGTGCAGCGGGGGCTCCGGCCTCTTTGTCGTACAGGCGCCCGGATGACGCCGTCCCGCGGGACGGCCATCGCGTCCCGCCGGGCGCGTCTCGGGCTGCCAGCCCCCCGTCGCGACCAGCGCAGCCAGGTGTGCCTGGAAAGGGGCTCTCATGACGCTCGATGAATCTGTCGCGCTGTCTCTCACTCCCGACCTCTCTCGCGTCGGTCTGTCGGACCGCCTGCGATCCGGTGATCCCGTATTGCTGGAACGGGCCCGCGCACATTCTTCCCGGGCACGCCTCGTGCGCGAGCAAGCGGCAGCGAAGGGGATGCAGGTGCTTCCCTGGGAGGCCCCGCACTTTCCGGCCGCGCTCCTCGCGATTTCCGACATGCCGCCGGTGCTCTGGTATCGGGGGAATCTCGACGCGCTGCGCGCCCCAGCCGTGGCCATCGTCGGGTCGCGGGCCGCGTCACCGGCGGCGCGTGAAATAGCCGCGAGACTGGGTGCGGACCTGGCGGCGAGGGGGATCACCGTGGTCAGTGGGCTGGCGCGCGGCGTCGACTCGTCTGCCCACCAGGGCGCGCTGCGCTCCGGGAGAACGGTCGCCGTTCTCGGTTCCGGTCTCGACCGGATCTATCCACGCGAGCACGAGGCGCTTGTGGGCGAGATCGCGCGTGACGGTCTGGTGGTCAGCGAGTTTCCGCCTGGTACGGCGCCGCTCGCGTTTCACTTTCCGATGCGGAATCGACTGATCAGCGGGCTGTCACGCGCCGTCGTCGTGGTCGAGGCCAACCAGAAGTCCGGGTCGCTGATCACCGCGGCGTGCGCCCTCGAGCAAGGTCGGGACGTGATGGCCGTGCCGGGCAATGTACTGTCCGGGCGGAGCCGCGGCGCGCACGCGTTGATCCGGGACGGGGCAAAGATTGTGGAGTGTGCGGACGATATTCTGGAGGAACTCGGGCTGGACGCGGGCGAACGTCTCGCTGGAGAAGACGTAAGTGGCTCTTCAACAAGGACTTGCATCGATCCAGTGCTCCGGGCAATGCACGCCGGCCAGTCCTACGACCTGGATGAGCTGGCCGCCGAGTCGGGCATTGACGGCGTTCGGTTGCTGCCGCGTTTGCTCGATCTGGAACTGCAGGGGTTACTGCGGCGCATAGGTGGCGGGCGTTTTATCCGCCAAAGACGAACGTGTTAGTGTGAATTCGCTTGCGGTGGACGAGGGTTGCCCGCTGTGGGCGCGGCTGAAGACGAAACACACAGGCGATAGGACCTAGTCACACTCAAGACCATTCCATGGCTTCCAGACCGCTCGTAATCGTTGAATCGCCGGCGAAGGCGAAGACTCTTGGCCGGTTCCTCGGGACCGGGTATCGGGTCGAGGCCAGCTTCGGTCACATCCGCGATCTGCCGGAATCGGCCGCTGACGTGCCGAAGGGGATCAAGGACAAGGAATGGGGTCGGATGGGCGTGGACGTGGACAGCGACTTCACGCCCTATTACGTCGTTCCCGGTGACAAGAAGAAGCAGGTGGCGCTGCTGAAGACGGCCTTGAAGGATGCGTCCGAAGTGCTGCTGGCAACCGACCCCGACCGCGAAGGCGAGGCGATCAGCTGGCATCTGGCGCAGGTGCTGAAGCCCAAGGTGCCGGTGCGACGCATCGTCTTTCACGAGATCACCGAGGAGGCCGTCCGGGCAGCACTGGAGCATCCCGGTGTGGTCGACGAGAATCGGGTGCACGCGCAGGAAAGCCGTCGGATCCTCGATCGGCTCTACGGCTACACGCTGTCGCCGCTGCTGTGGAAGAAAGTGCAGACGGGGCTGAGCGCCGGGCGTGTACAAAGCGTCACGGTCAGACTCATCGTGGAGCGTGAAGAGGAACGCCGCGCGTTCCATGCGTCGGTGTACTGGGATCTCGAAGCGTCGATCAAGGGCGACGGGCGTGAGTTTGTCGCGACACTTGCGCGCATCAACGACCAGCGCATCGCGTCCGGCAAGGACTTTGATGCGAAGACGGGCGAGCTGCGCAATCAGAAGGCGCGGTTGCTCGACGAAGCAGCGACCAGCAGCCTGGTCGACGCCCTCCGCCGAAACATACCGTGGACCGTCACATCGGTCGAGCAGAAGCCAGGGGTGGAACGGCCCGCGCCGCCGTTTACCACCTCGACCCTGACGCAGGAGGCGAGCCGGAAGCTTGGATTTTCGGCGGAGCGGACGATGCAGGCAGCCCAGCGGTTGTTTCAGGGCGTGGAGACGGGTGCCGGTGACGGTGAGATGGAGGGACTGATCACCTACCATCGGACCGATTCCACGACGTTGTCGGACAAAGCCCTTCAAGAATCAGCACGTGTCATCCGCGAGATGTTCGGGGCTGACTACTACGACGCGCCACGCCGGTATCAGACCAAGGTCAGAAACGCGCAGGAGGCGCACGAGGCGATCCGACCCAGTGACTTCCAGCTCGCGCCGGGCCAGCTCGAACGCGCCCTCGACCCCGACGACCTCAAGGTCTACGAGTTGATCTGGAAGCGCACGATGGCGTCGCAAATGGTGGATGCCCGTGTGCTGCGGACCTCGCTGGAGATCTCGGCGACGGCCACCGCCGGCGAAACAGCAGTCTTGACGGCTGCGGGCAAAGCCATCGAGTTCGCCGGATTCCGTCGCGCCTACGTCGAGGGTAGCGACGATCCGGCTGCGGAGCTTGTCGAGCAGGAGACGATCCTTCCGCGGTGCGCGGTTGGCGACCTCGTGCAGACGGACGGTTCGGCGGCATTGACGCTGATGGGCACGGAGGCCAAGCGGCACGAGACGTCACCGCCGGCGCGTTTCACTGAAGCATCGCTCATCAAGGAGCTGGAGCGGCTGGGCATCGGGCGTCCGTCCACCTACGCGCCCACGATCGCGACGATCGTGCGCCGCGGTTATGTGTTCCGGCAGGGGAAAGCGCTCGTGCCGAGCTTCACGGCCTTCGCCGTGACGAAACTGCTCCGCGAGCATTTCGGTGACTTCGTCGAAAGTGATTTCACGGCGGAGATGGAGAAGGGGCTCGACGAGATCTCGAGCGGGGAACGCGAATGGGTCGGGTTCCTCAGGCAGTTCTACCTTGGCGACAAGAAGCACCGGGGCTTGCTGCCCGCCGTGAAAGAGGGCGCCGAGAAGGCTGACTATCCACTGCTCGATATCGGGGTCGACCCCGAGAGCGGGGACGCGGTGCGGGTGCGCATCGGGCGCTTCGGTCCTTTCGTGCAGGTGGCCGAGGGCGGTGCTGGCCGCACGGCGTCACTGCCCGACGACATCGCGCCCGCGGATCTGACGCTCGACAAGGCCCTTGAGCTCGTACGCGCCAAGGCCGAGGGACCGCGGCCGCTCGGCGTCGATCCGGACTCGGACCTCAATGTCTATGTCATGAACGGCCGCTACGGCGCGTATGTCCAGCTGGGAGAAACGCCGGAGCCGCCGGCCCGACCCAAGCCGAAGGGCAAGGGGGCCAAGGCAGCCAAGGCTGAGAAGGTGGAGAAGCCCAAGCGGGCGTCGTTGCAGGCCGGCATGACCGAGTCCACCGTCACGCTGGAAGAGGCGCTCAAGCTGCTGTCGCTTCCCCGGGTCGTCGGCATGCACCCGGACGACAATGAGCCGATCGTGACGAATTTCGGGCGCTTCGGTCCGTACGCGAAGCACGGCGATCAGTTCCGCTCGCTCGAGTCCGACGACGATGTGTTCAACATCTCGTTCGACGCGGTACTCGAGCTGATTCGCGCGCCGAAGCAGTCGCGGCGACGGCAGGCTGCGCAGAAGACGGTGTTGCTGGAGCTCGAGCAGGGCACGACGAAGCTGCGAGTGCTGGCGGGACGTTACGGGCCGTACGTGACCGACGGCACGACGAATGCGTCGATTCCCAAGGGCACGGCGGCAGAGACGCTCACCATCGAGCAGGCGACCGAGCTGCTGGAGGCTCGCCGGAACGCCGCGCCATCGCCGAGGCGGGCGGCAGGTCGCGGTCGGGCCGCCTCCGGCCGGAAGACGAAGCGCGCCCGCAGCAAGACGGCGGGGGCGTAGGTCTCCGACCCGGGACTCATGATCCACATCATCGGCGGTGGTCTCGCCGGTTGTGAAGCCGCGTGGCAGGCCGCGTCGCTGGGCGTCCACGTGGTGATCCACGAAATGCGCCCGGTGCGCCAGACCGCGGTACACAAGACCGAGCGCCTGGCGGAGCTGGTCTGCTCCAATTCCTTTCGTGGCGACAAGCTCGACAACGCAGTGGGACTGCTCAAGGAAGAGATGCGGCGCCTTGGCTCGCTGGTCATGCGCGCGGCCGATCAGCATCGCGTGCCGGCCGGTGCCGCGCTCGCCGTCGACCGCGAGGGTTTCTCACAGGCCGTCACCGACGCCATCGAGTCCCATCCACTGATCTCGGTTGTGCGGGAGGAGGTGGCGCGCGTGCCTGCCGACGCGTCGATGTTTCCGCTGATCGTGGCGACGGGACCGCTGACGTCGGATGCCTTGTCGGCTGAGATAGCCGCACTCGTCGGCGACGAGCATCTGTCCTTCTATGACGCGATCAGCCCGATCGTCCTGGCCGAGACGCTCGACATGACGAAGGTGTTCCGGGCATCGCGGTGGGGCCGGAGTCTGCGAGGCGCGGACGCGCCGGCACCAGCGGCACCTGACCCTGCAGGCCCTGCCTGCGGCGTCGATGACGGGCAGGGTGACTACCTGAACTGCCCAATGGCGGCCGATGAGTACGGGCGCTTCTACGACGCGCTGACCGGTGCGGAATCCGCCACCGTGCACGACTTCGACACGGCCACGTTCTTTGAAGGGTGTCTGCCGATCGAGGTGATGGCGCATCGAGGGCGCGAGACGTTGCGGTTCGGACCCATGAAGCCGGTGGGCCTTGTCGATCCACGTACAGGCCGGACGCCGCACGCCGTGGTGCAACTGCGGCAGGATAATCTGGCGGGCGATCACTTCAGCCTGGTCGGATTCCAGACGCAGTTGAAGTGGGGCGAACAGGCCAGGGTCCTGGCGCTGATTCCAGGTCTCGAACACGCGGAGTTCGTCCGTTTCGGCATGGTGCATCGCAATACCTATATCAACGGGCCGACCGTCCTGCGCGACACGTGGCAGACCAGGTCGCGGGACGATCTGTTCTTCGCAGGTCAGATCTCCGGCGTCGAGGGGTACGTGGAGTCCGCGGCCTCCGGACTGATTGCCGGCCGGAACGCCGCGGCGGTCGCACGCGGAGAAGAGGCGCGGGTGCCGCCGCGAACGACCGCGATCGGAGCGCTGGCCTACTACGTATCGCACGCCGATCCACGGCACTACCAGCCGACCAACATCACGTTCGGCATCATGCCGCCGCCGCCACCGGGCGTGAAGCGGCGCGCGGAGCGCAAGCAGGCGCAGTCGGAGCGCGCGCTGCGCGCGCTCGACGAGTGGATCGCGGAACGACCCGCGCTCGCCGATGCCGGAGCGGCTCCGTAAGTCCACTGGACGTCACGTGCAGGCGCAGCTTCTCGACTTCCTCGACCATCTCAGGCTCAATCGGAACACGTCCGCGCACACTTCCTCCGCGTACCAGAGCGATCTATCCCAGTTCCTGGAGTTTGCCTCGCAACACCTGGAGAAGACCGACTCGCCGCTGCGCCCGGCCGATCTGGATCTGGCGCTGGTTCGCGCGTTCATCGCGGAGCTGCATCGCCTCGGCCAGTCGCGTTCGTCGGTGGCTCGAAAGCTGTCGGCGCTGCGCACGTTCGTACGCTTTCTGCGCAGGGAAGGGTGGCTCGAGACGGACCCGACCGTGCTGGCCCCGTCGCCACGGCGCGAGCAGCGGGTGCCGGCGCATCTGTCAGTCGACGAGATGTCCAGACTGCTCGATGCGCCCGACGCATCAACCCCCCTCGGGCGCCGGGATCGCGCGATTCTGGAGCTGTTCTACGCGTCGGGTCTGCGGCTCAGTGAGCTGGTGGGACTCGACGTCGAGGATGTGAACCTGCGCGCCCGCATCGTACGGGTGACGGGCAAAGGGGACAAGGAGCGGCTCGTCCCGTTCAACACCAGCGCGCAAAGCGCCCTGCGTGCGTGGTACGCCGATCGTGCGCTGCTGCGCACGGCGCGGCGGCCTGACGCCGACGGCGCGACGCCGAAGGTCCGACCCCGCGGAGCGGTCTCACGGTCGCGCACCGCCGGCGACCCGCTGTTTGTCAACGCACGCGGTGCCCGGCTGACTGGCCGGAGCGTGCAACGGCTCGTCGCGCGCTACGTCTCGGGCTGCAGCACGCGCTTCGGTATCAGTCCCCACGCGCTGCGCCATTCGTTCGCCAGTCATCTGTTGCAGCGGGGCGCCGACCTTCGCAGCATCCAGGAGCTACTCGGACACGTGCAGCTCTCGACGACGCAGCGCTACACGCACGTGAATACCGCGCAATTACTCGAGGTGTATCGGAACGCCCATCCTCGGGGGAAGCGGGAGAAGTAGCCCGTCAGCGATCAAGCGAGCGCGCCTGGTCAGTGCGCCCACTGGCTAGCCCGTGGTACTTCAGTCACAGCGACCACGGCCAATCACGCTGATCACTTCGCCGAGATCATCGATGAGTGTCCGCTCATGATGTGGTAGGTGATAGGGTGTAGGCACAAGGCGCCGTGCCGGTGCCTTTTATAATTCCCGCTCTACGCTCGAACGGGCAGCCTGTGAGTAGGCGGCATGAAGCTTCATCGCACAGACCGTGCAAGGAGGCCGAGTATGCGTGCCTGTCAGGATTCCTTTCTTCGTGTCTTCACGGACACCTCCACCCTTCCACCGCGGCGATCCGGCCAACTGGGAATCTGGCTCCTGCGCGGGCTGCAGTGCCTGATTGTCGCGGGATGCCTCGCAGCGTCGCCAGCCTTCGCCCGGACACAGGTGGGGGCCGACATCGACGGCGAAGCCGGGGGCGATCAGGCCGGCTATGCGGTGGCCGTGAGCAGCGACGGGTCGATGGTGGTCGTCGGCGCACGCCTCAACGACGGAAACGGATCGAATGCGGGCCGCGCGCGCGTGTATGCCTTTGATGGCGACGGTGATGGAGTGCTGGACGATCAAGACTTCTGCCCGGCGACGACGGCGGGCGCTTCGGTCGACACCTACGGCTGCGTGTTCGAAGACTACATTGGCGCGACCGGGCCGCAGGGCCACCAGGGACTGCAAGGCCCGGCCGGACTGACCGGTCCACAGGGGCCGCAGGGCCAGACAGGGGCCACTGGTCCCGCTGGGGCTGACGGCATCGATGGGACGAACGGGACCGATGGCACCAATGGTGTCGATGGGGCGACCGGCGCCCAGGGGCTCCAGGGCATCCAGGGTGAGACGGGGCCCGCCGGAGCCAACGGTGTGGCCGGCACGAATGGGACGGACGGCGCCGACGGGGCAACCGGACCCGCCGGTACGGACGGCACCAATGGTCTGGATGGCATCAACGGTACGAATGGGACCGATGGCGCCGACGGTGTGGGCCCCGCCGGGTCGTTGCTGGCGCTTCCGCCTGGATCACCGGCGCCCGCAGGCTACACGTTCTTCGGAACGTTCGACCTTCAGCCGGCGGGAGCCAACCGCGGTCGGCCGACGCAAGTTCAGATCGATCTCTACCTCCGCAACTAGCAGACACCGTGTGGCGCGTCGTTCGCCGGTCGCGGCGGCGCGTCACACTCCCCTCCAGCGTCTGTCGGGGAGCAGCCAGCGGCAGCCAGGGTAGCGTCACGGGTCTTCCGTTACCTTCGAGCCTTGCTAATGTTTCCTGGCGCCCCCGACGCATTTGAGATGGTGGCTCACGCCGTGGCGTGAACCGCCACGCCGTCGGG
>JAQBVV010000089.1 GCA_027622905.1 Acidobacteriota bacterium | reverse complement strand
CAACCACTCCGGGAAACCGGGGCAGGCTCACCCATGGCAGAAATGACGAAACTAAACGAGTTGTAAACCAACTGATACTGATCTTCGGTGAGTGCGAGCATGAGACCCCTTCTCTCGATTTGAAGCACACATATCGAAGCGTTCGCCGTTGAGGTTCTCGTCGAACAGTCGTAGTTTGAGGACCTCGCTGTAGCCGTTCTCCTAGAAACTATCGGGGTCTCTGAAGAGCGCCTGAGCGTCGACCTCAGCCCCTGACCTGCCCTCGGTATTCCTACCACTAGCAGAGTTAGATCTTAATCGCTGATCAGGGATACCGGCCACGATCTCAGGTGCCGGGGAGCGGTAGCCGAGCGATGAATGCGGGCGGATCCGGTTGTACTTGTTACGCCACGCCTCGAGCAGCGTGTCGAAGCGTTCGCCGTTGCGGTACTCGTTGCGTAGCCGGCCGTTGAAGGACTCAGTGTAGCCGTTCTCCTAGGGGCTGCCCGGCTCGATGAAGAGCGTCCGTACCTCGACGAGGCCGAGCCACTGCCGCATCGCTTCGCCGCGAACCCCGCTCCCAACGGCCGACCATTCACATTCGAGGCTCTCCCACTGCGAACGCTGTCCCACCGCCGCAGCTGTATGCCGAATACCGGTCGCGCTAATGCCCAACCGTGGCTGTCGATGTATGCCAAAGCTGCTTTTGGGTGCTTGCTATCACCGTACAATGCCCCACATAAGCGCCGTACTCGGCATCTCCAGCTTGTAACCGACGCTACGCGAACGTCATCGGCTCCGAGCCTTTGCGTAAGCTGCCATCATTCTGCGTCTGCTTTCGGCGATGTCGACGATCGGCAGTGGATAGCCCACCCTCGACTCCGCACTTAGCTTCCATGGCTCATGGATGCCTCTGCCGGAGACTCCCGCCAGCTCCGGCACCCAGCGGCGGACATATTCGCCTGTTGGATCAAACCGCTGTCCCTGAACCACTGGATTAAAGACTCGGAAATAGGGGGCTGCATCGGTGCCGGTGCCCGCGCTCCACTGCCATCCACCATTGTTCGATGGAGGATCCCCGTCCAGAAGTTGATCCATAAACCATTGCTCGCCGATTCTCCAATCGCACAAGAGGTTCTTCACTAGAAATGACGCGGTCACCATCCGGGCGCGATTGTGCATCCATCCTGTGTGCAGCAGCTGCCGCATCCCTGCGTCTACGAAGGGGTAGCCGGTGCGGCCTGCCTTCCATGCCTCGACATCATCCGTGGCATTGACCCATTGAATGCCGCGGAGACGTGGGTTAAATTCCTCACGCAGCACCCGCGGTTGGCGATATACAACGTCCATGTAAAACTCTCGCCAGAGCAGCTCATCAAGCCATCGGCTCGCGCCGTCTCTTTCCTCATTTAAATCATGTTCTACTGTTCGAGCGGCTGCCATCCGGGGTGAGAGCATGCCAAACTTGAGGTACGGCGAGAGTGCAGAGGTAAAGTCCCGATCCGGACGGTTACGCCCCTCTGAATACCCGTCAATTCGCTCCAAGGTGAACTGATCGAGGCGTCGCAGCGCTTCTGCCTCTCCCGCGGGAAACCCAAAAACAGGTGCGCTCACAACATCAATGCCGAGAATGTCCTCGGGGACCGCTGCCAGCCGGGTCGGCGCCGCGATCGGCTCTGGAAGCGGAGTCGAGAGCCAGGTGCGCCGAAATGCACCGAACACGGCGTAGCCGGACCCGTCCGGCTTGGAGACCGCACCACTCGGACGGATGCCGATACCTGGAAACACGCTGAGCGCAACTCGGCGCCCGACCTGTACTTCCTGTAGACGGGAGAACGGCGTGACGTCGGCGGTGGCAAACACTTCCATCGCTTGGACTTCCGCGGCGACGGAGGTAAGCACATCCTCCGCCCGACCTTCGCGGACGATGAGGCGGCTGCCGACAGCGCGAAGATCGGCAGCGAGAATGTGCAAACCGTCGAGCATGAAGTTAATTCGCCGCTGCGCGTTCCGATGATAACGAGACCCCAGCACCTGCTTGTCCAGCACGAACACTGGTACAGGTGTACCTCTCCTACTTGCTTCATACAGCGCAACGTTGTCGTGCAGACGCATGTCGCGTCGAACCCACCAGATCGTGTTCATGGGGAGAAATGACACAGTCCGTTAGCACTTGTCCCGTGCAGCCTGCTTGTCATGCATAAACAATGATGTAGTCCGATGTCGGAACTGCTCGCGCATGCTGACCAGTGGCGTCTTGCATTCTTCGCGAGCAGCGAATGGCCAGCAATCGAACGACCTACACGCTGTAGCTGCGTGCTCTCCGCTGCCACGATCCAATAGCCGGAGAAGATATCGTCTCGGTTTCGGCTGTCGGAAGCTGGCCCTGAACGGGTCGGCGACTCGATGCTCATACATCTCCTTTACAACAGAACTGGAGAACTGGCTGCTGCAGGTAGCGCATCAGGGCATCGGCAGCATGCTGCCAGATCACAGCAAGCGCTGTGCATACGCAGCGCCACGCGGACGCCGCCTTCATCACCGAGCAAGCCATTACTATCAACAGATACGCCTTGCTGTTCGAAGCGCATGCCCTGATCGCGGTATGGCGCAACCAATACATCCGGATCCAATCGCACTCATCGCCTAGCTACCGTTCCCGAACCTAACAAATATCGCACTCGCCACCCGGACCTGAATCGATTAATATAATTTTGGCGCCTCTTCAGCGCCCTCGGCCCCGTTCCACTCGCTGAGTACGAGACCGACCACTATCTTGAGCAGGTCTGGGCGAAGGTCGGATTCAATAGTCCGAGTCTCCATCAAATTCAGAGCGATTCACTTGTCCGTGGACGGCAAGTCACCACGATTGACTGCATTCTCAACTTCGAGATTCCGCGCCCTCGGGTAACGTCGCCACGGCACGCCGCGCCACCAGAGGCGGAGCGCGTGCCAGAAGATTAGCGCCGATGTTTTCAGTGGAACGAGCGGGTCGTGAGCGAGCAGGCGCAGCAGTTTCCCGCTCGTCAGCGGCGCTCGTCGCACCTGCAGCCGTGCGAACAGTGTTGAGGTATTTCCCTCGCACTCACGGATCGTGATCGTCAGTCGGTCGTCGGTCTCCCACGCGAGCAACTCATAACGTGCCACAGACCCAATAAACGGTGACACGTACATCCGCTTGTCCGCGACGCCTCTGAATACCCGAGCATTTTTGCCGACGGGCGCAAAGTCGTAAACCTCACGATCCCCATGAGTGTTGTGTACTTCGGCGAGCACAAGGCGCAGCATGTCGTCGCGATCGCGGCAGAGGTAGAACGACACCGGGTTAAACACGTAGCCAAGAACGCGCGGATAGGCGATCAGCGTGACGCGCATCTGGTTCGGGTCAAGATTGTGACCCCATAGACGGCGCGCAATCGCGTCGCGCAGGCCTTCGTGGCCACGCTCGAGGTGGTCACGATCGTCTACCGTAAGCAGGTTTCGGCGGTTGACCGACAGCAGGCAAAAGCGGCGATCCACCTCCTCGAGCTCATCGAGATCGAGTGCTAGATACCAGACGTGGTGTGTGAAGTCATACGTCGTGACACGCGAGCGGCGATGCCGAATCGTCCCCGCAAGCAAATGCGAGCGTAGCGCCGCAGACGTGGCAGTCACCAAGAGACGCCGAGCCGTTCCGCAACCTCGACGCCGGAGCGGGCACCGTCCTCGTGAAAACCGTAACCGAGGTGTGCACCGGCAAAGTATGTCTGCCGAACACCCTGCAGCGTTTGCACTCGTTTCTGACTATCAAGAGTCCGTATCGAGTAGACCGGGTGGGCGTAGTCGAACTCAGCGATGATGCGCGCCCGATCGACATTTTCGCCCGGGTTCACCGAGACGCAGTAGGTCTCGGGGCCGGGGATGCCCTGCAGCCGGTTCAGGTCGTAGCTCATCGTCAGCGTGGTCGGCAGCCCTTTCTGCTCGATGCGATGAAAGTTCCATGCCGCCCGCGCCCACTGGCTTCGCGGCAGCACGCGCTTGTCGGTATGCAGGACCACATGGTTGCGCGTGTACGCGAACCCGCCGAGAGCCTCGCGTTCTTCGAGGGATGCATCGCCCAGCAGGGCGAGCGCCTGATCGGCGTGGCACGCGAGCACCACGGCATCGAAATGACGCTCCTCACCGTCTGGGAACTCGAGGCACGCCCCATCCAACTGTCGGGTCACCCCGATGACTGGGGTCCCACAGTGGACGCTTCCGCGAGCGAGGGTACGCAGGATCGCGCCGACGTAGGTGCGTGAACCGCCAGTGATACCCCGCCACTCGGGGATGTTGCCCAGCGCCAGCACGCCGTGCTGCTCCAAGAATCGAAACAGGTAATTCGTGGGGAAGGCCAGCACGTCCGCCGGTGAGTTCGACCACGTGGAGGCGATGAGCGGGATGATCACGTGCTGCCGGAAGTCGTGGCCATACCGTCCGCGATGCAGGTACTCCTGGAACGGGACATCGTGCAGCAGGTCGTGTCGAAGCACCCGCCGCGCGTCCCGCTGGAAGCGGAGCATATCGAGGCCCACGACCGCCCGGCGGAGACTGAACAGGTTGCGCGGGCTGCCAAGGTACCCACGCCACCCTCGGCTGCTGTACTCAAACCCATCCTGCTCAGAGCTAAAGCCGAACGACATGTCGGACGGCAGGGTCTCAACGCCAAGCTCGCGCAAGAGCCGGCTGAACACCGGATAGGTGCGCTCGTTGTAGACGACGAAGCCGACGTCGAGGGGCACCTCCTCGCCGGTCTCGCCACGCGCGGCCACGGTGTTCGCATGGCCACCGGCGGTCTCGCGAGCCTCAAATAGATCTACTCGATGGCGGCGCTGAGCGAGGTAAGCTACGACCAACCCGCTGACACCACCGCCGATGATCGCGATGTGCATGGTCAGCCTCCCGCCACACGTGCTGGCGGCAGCCGCCAGCCGCTGGTCGTCTCACACCACGCCCACAGCCGTGCACGCCGCTCTGAGGTGTCCGCAGCGCGTGTCCGCGCGAGGCGGTGCGTCGGACGTGGCACGCGGTCGCACCAAAAGGCGCCGTTCATCCGTGCCGCTTCCGCATCAGCGGCCAGCCAGGCGATCGTGTCCGCGCCCTCCTCGGGAGACCGCAACAGCGGGCGCAGCATGCCGCGAAAGCGAGGCAGAGATGCCGCGAGCCCCGGCGTATCCACCCAGCCCGGGTGCATCGACTGAAACACGAGTGCGCGCCCGCGCGTGTGCTCGGCCCAGAGTTCGGTGAGGGCGATCTGCGCGCGTTTGGCGTGGGCGTACTGCCTACTGCCGTCGAACTCAGCGGGGGCGGGCTCGAGCCCAGAGACCGTCAGTGGTACGAGGTATGCACCGCCGGATGAAACGCTGATGACGCGCCCGGGAGCAGCTGCCGCGAGGCGTTCCAGCAGCAGTCCGGTCAGCAAAAACGGCCCCGCGAGTTGGGCGGCCGACGTCACCTCGACACCTATCGGGGAGCGCCGATAGCCCGCAGCGAGCGCTCCGGCGTTGTGCACCAGAATGTCGAGTCTCGCATGCTGCGTCATCACTTCATCCGCCGCCCGCCGCACCTCGTTCGCGTCATCCATCGACGCCAGCACCGTCGAGATGCGCTCGCTTCCGGTGCGACCTGCCAGCTGGCGCTGAGCACTCTCAGTACGCGTTGCGTCACGGCCAAGGACAATCACATGGGCCCCCATCTGCAGCAGCGCCGCGGCCGCGGCGAAGCCGATTCCAGAAGTGGCGCCGGTGACGAGTGCCACACGTCCGCTCAGGTCGTATGCCTCCAGCGGTTGCCAGCGCGCGACGCGCCGCCGTACCGCACAGCCGATGCGTGTGAATGAGGTGACGACGGGCCACTCCAGCGTGTGATCGATGCTCGTAGCCAATGCAGACATCGCCACACTCCTTCGTGATCTGGCCGATTACACCGGTCTCTGCGTGACCGGCACCGGGCTCCCTACCCGAAGCGGCGAGCGACCGCGACCGCGACCGTCGCCACCACCGCGGTGAGCGTGGCTCCCCACGTGAGGTCCACCATGGTGACGAGCGTTGACCACCCGCGCAGCGTCGCCTGATTCGTCAGGTCGTAGGTGCCGTAGGCCACAAGTCCGAGGAGCGCGCTCGTGCCCGCCACTCGCCCGGGTGTCCAGTCGCCGTCAAGCGCCGGATGCACGATCAACAGCACGACACCCACCGCATACAGCAGATAAAACGCAGCGGCTGGAGGCCAGCTCGGCGTCTCGAGGAGCAGCGAAGGCATTTCTCTGCGGTAGAGTCGCGAGGTCATCGTGGACAGCCAAATGGCATCCAGCACCCCCATGCTGAGCAGCGTCGCCACCACTGCCGTCGTCGTCTGCCCCATTCCCTCGCCTCCTATCCGCGATGATCGCTCTCATACCCACTGCACAAAGCTACGCCGTCACCGATCAGATCGACTCGTGCGCGATTGCACTGATTAGGCCGTCGAGTGCGCGGCAACGGTGCGCGAAGATCTCTGCCATCCTCCACTGCACAAGGCGGCATTTGATGTTATCGCCAAGTCGGCCGTGCGGCACGGCGCTGGCTCGAGGCACGCTTTCACGCGCTACTCGCCCCTCTCCGTACTGCGCCACACGTGCTAGTCGCCTGCTCTAAGAATGAGTGCCACGACCTCGACGCACTCGCGCTCGCATTGCTATTCAGGCGCCCTGAGGTGCAAGTCGCCTACCTTGGCGCAGACGCCCCGACTGCCCGCCCGTCGAGGCGATTCGCCGCACCTGGTTCGATCCACGTTGCGTGTCGATCACGAGTGCAGCATCGATACCAGCGGCCCGAATTGTGCTCGCCGCGCGACATGGCGCCAGCGGCAGCATGCATCTCTACGTCAGCTGACAGGCTATCATCGAAGCCCACAGTGAGGCAGTCGATGCCTTGCAGCATTGCGGTTGAGGGAGTCTGTGGTCGCGGACGAGACGATGGTTTCGGCACAACTGTCCGGGAAGCGCCCCATGTGAGCGACGCAGCTGTTTCTCCCGTGTGAAGAAGGCAGGATGCGAACGCAGATGCAGGCAAACATCGAAGCGGGTGCGGGCAAACTTGAGGTACTGCGTCCGGACGGGTCGTCCGTTCAGCTTGGGACTGTGTGGGCAAACCAGCCGGTGGTGCTGGCGCTCATCCGTCACTTCGGCTGCATTTTCTGCAAGGAGCAGGTCTCTGCACTGCGAGCAATCGTCGAAGCCATCCACGTCGCAGGCGCTGAGCTCGTGATTGTAGGCAGCGGCTCACCGCAGATGGCGAGCTTCTTCGCAGAGGACTACGCGATCACGACGCCTGTGCTGACCGACCCGCAGCGCGCAGTCTACCGATCGCTACAAGTGCGCCGTCCATCGTACCTCGCACTCCTCGACCCGCGGACATTTGTGCCAGGCCTACGCGCACTGCTCCACGGGCATCGCCAACAGCTCACACGAATGGATGAGCTCGGCGACAAGGCACAACTTGGTGGGGTGTTCATCGTGTGCCCCGGTGGCGGGTTGGCATGGGCGCAACGCAGTGCTTTCGCTGGCGACCACCCGACCAACGCTGCCATCGTGGACGCACTCGAACACGTAATTCGTGCTGATGCTTGCTAGGCTCCGGTCGTCGGTGACGGCGAGTCCGGTTGATGCACGAGAATGGAACACCGGAACAATACCCGCGTACTTAAGTGCGATTAGCAGAGGAGTTCGCTGGACCGCTCGGCAACCATTCCGCCGCTTTTCTATCGCTCGAACAATCGCTGCTTGCCCCGAGACCACTTGGCGGGTGATCAGCGACCTAGAACTCTGGTCGCAGTGGGGACCCTCGATTCGGGACGTGCAACCCCGAGACCTTCCGCTGCGCTCGGGGCTGCACGGGCGGGTCCTGACAGTGGCGGGGATCTGGCTTCCGTTCGAGATCACAGAAGTGACCGAAGGCCGGTCTTGGGAGTGGCGCGTACTCGGGGTCCCGGCCACCGCTCATCTTGTCGAGCCAGTGGGGCGGCAACACAGCCGAGTCTCGTTTGGACTCCCCATACTGGCCTTGCCCTACGCGGTCGTCTGCGCGGTCGCTCTTCGACGGATAGAAAAGCTGACTCGGAATTGCGGTCGCCGAGAAGGCCTCCCGAGCTGCATCGGCGGCTTGGAACGCTCTCCGCGCAATCAGGCCAGTCTGCATAAATAATAGTCGTGCTTGAGCGACCCGCTGTGGGGTCGGCCAAGACAGGTGCAATGACCACTCCGCGACCAAACAATTGCGTGGTCTGTCAATAACAAAGGGAACCGGGAGATGAACTGATGCGAATAGCGATTACAGGCAGTTCGGGCATGGTGGGTTCCGCCCTGCGGTCGAAGCTCGAGACCGGAGGGCATGAGATCGTTCGGATCCGTCACGGTCACTCATCCAATCCCAATGCCGAATGGAGCCCCGCCGACCGCTGGCTGCGCGAGGGTGTCCTCGAGGGCGTTGACGTGGTGGTACACCTCGCTGGTGCCTCGATCGGTGATAGGCGCTGGAGCACCTCCTACAAGCAGGAGATGCGTGCGAGCCGGATCGACGGGGCGACCTTGCTGGTCAACACGATCCGAGAAATGAGCCATCGCCCTCGGGCGCTCGTAACGTCTTCTGCGGTCGGGTTCTACGGCAACCGTGACAACGAACGACTGACTGAAGACGCCGGCCGTGGATCGGGCTTTCTCGCAGATCTCGTAGCTGATTGGGAGGACGCCGCGCGATCGGCCGAGGATCTGGGTCTGCGGGTGGCGATGGTGCGCAGCGGCATCGTGCTGCGGAGCATGCTCCCGGCGCTGATCACGCCTTTCAAGCTCGGACTCGGTGGACGGTTAGGCAGCGGAAAACAGTACTTTCCGTGGGTCGGCCTCGAAGACCTCGTGCGTATCTACGAGCACGCGATCACCGGCGATGTGTCCGGCCCGATCAACGCGGTCGCTCCGGAAGACGCGACCAACAATGACTTCACCAGGGACTTGGGGAAGGCGATTCGGCGGCCGACCTTGTTCCCGCTCCCCGGATTCATGCTCGGTCTGATCATGGGTGGGGAGAAGGCGCGCGAGACTGGTCTCATCAGCCAGCGGGTCATACCGCAGCGTCTGGTCGAGGCAGGGTTGGTCTTTTCGCATCCAACGCTTAAGGAAGCGCTGCCTAGCGAGCTGGCCGCCATTTAGCGACACGCGCAAGGCTGACAGAGCGGCTGTCTTCAAGGCCTTGCGGTACTAGTGCATGGATACAGTTGGAGTTGCGCCGTCGTTAGTCGGGTCGACAGCTGCCTCGCGCGACCTAGAGTCGGTGTGTCGATGGCACGAACGGCAGATAACCAGCTGCGGCGAGCGAAGGGAGCAGAATGACTCGCATCATCCTCTACACGGGTAAGGGCGGTGTGGGCAAGACCTCGATCGCTGCGGCGACAGCGCTCGCGGCGTCGCGGCGCGGACTGCGCACCGTCGTGCTGAGCACCGACTCTGCGCATAGCCTGGGCGATTCCTTCGACCTCAAGCTCACGCCCGAGCCGACGCTGATCGCGGAGCGGCTCTGGGCCCAAGAGTGCGACGTGTACTTCAACATGGAGAAGTACTGGGGCACCGTGCAGCGGTGGATGGAGTCGCTGCTGGCCTGGGAGGGATTCGACCGCGCGCTCGCGGACGAAATGGTCGTCCTCCCCGGGATGGACGAATTGGCAAGCCTCCTGTGGATCCTCGAGCATCAGCGGACCGGGCAGTACGACCTCGTCGTCGTGGACTGCGCGCCTACTGCTGAGACCTTCCGGCTGCTCAGCTTTCCAGAAGCCGGTCGGTGGTGGCTGGAGAAGATTTTCCCAGTCAGTCGACGGGTATCGGGCTTGGCGCGCCCTCTCCTCAAGCGGTTCACGAGCATGCCCCTCCCGGACGACTCGGTCTTCGAGGCGACGCGCGACCTGATAACACAGATCGAGGCGATCCAGGCGGTGCTCGCTGACCCGACGACGACGAGTGTTCGGCTGGTGACAAACCCAGAGCGGATGGTGATCAAGGAGACCCAGCGCGCTTATACCCTTCTGGGGCTATACGGGTATCTGTCGGATCTCGTGGTCTGCAATCGCGTCCTCCCGGCTGAGGCGTTCGAAAGCAGCTATTTTGCAGCGCGTGCCGCCGATCAGGAGCGCTACCTCGCTCAGATCGAGAGCCTCTTCAGCCCGATCCCGCTGAAGTTCGCCCGACAGTTTGACCGTGAGCTGGTGGGCTTCGATGCTCTGGCAGCCCTCGCAGAGTCGCTGTTCGGGAACGAAGACCCGACGCAGTTCTACTATGATCGACCGGCATTCGAGGTGAGAAGCGTCTCCGCCGGTGACGCATCGGATGCCGAATCCGCTGCGCCGGAGGCAACGGAGTATGAGCTCAAGTTGATGATTCCCTTCGTTGAACGGGATGGGTTGGAGCTGGTGTCGGTTGGCGAGGAACTGGTGCTGGAAGCCGGGGGGCATCGACGAAATATGCTACTGCCACGGGTGCTGCAGTCGCGTCCGGTACTCGGCGCGCGAATGCGCGAAGGCACGCTACACGTGTGGTTCGGAGGCCGTGACCGATGAACGAGCAGGAACACATCGCCGATCTGGAGCGCCGTCTTGCAGATCTCGAGCGAAAGCTCAACGAGTCGCCGATGGCGCGTATGTTCGGGACATTGATGACGCCGGATGCGCGGACCCACCTTCGAGCGCTTGGCCGCCAGCAGCTGCTGCTGGTGGCGGAGGTCTCACGCGGGCTGGCCGAGTTGTTGTCACCGGCCCCGGCCGAACCCAGCGCCACTCAGGAACAGCGGCGCAGCCGGCAGGTCCCCATTGACTAGCGTGGGATTCGGCGACGAGATGACCGCGGAGACCCCGCCTGATCTCGACGTCATCATCGTCGGGGCAGGGATGGCAGGCCTTGCTGCTGCGGCCGCGCTGACGGATGCCGGGTTGCGTGTCCGAGTGTTCGAGCGTGAGAACCTGCCGGGTGGGCGAATTCGGTCAGACTCCGTCAACGGATTCACGATCGACCGTGGATTTCAGGTGTACCTGACTGCCTACCCACGCTCGGGTCAGTTGCTCGATCTTGCCGCATTGGATCTACGGCGGTTTGAGCCGGGGGCAATGATCTGGACCGGTGAAGGATTCACGACAGTCCGCGATCCGCTGCGTCGCCCTCGCGCGATCCGCGAGTCGATCCGCTCATCGGCCGGCTCGCTCCTCGACAAGGTGCGGGTACTCGCGCTCCGCGCCTCCGTTACGCAGCCCACGCTGGAGGCACTCTTCCAGCGTCGAGAGACGACGACAGCGGATGCGCTGCGACGACGCGGCTTCAGCGTAACTTTCCAGCGGCGCTTCCTGAGGCCTTACCTCGCCGGGATCTTCCTTGAGCGAGATCTGCAGACCTCATCGCGGATGTTCGAATTCGTCTTCCGGATGTTCGGGCAGGGCGACGGTGCAGTACCGGCGGCGGGGATGAGCGCGATCCCGGCGCAACTCGCAGGGCGACTGCCAGCCGGGACGCTGGAAACGGGCATCGAGGTGGTGGAAGTATCCACGGACGATCCCGGCGTGACGCTGGCCGACGGCCGACGTCTCCTCACCCGCTGCGTGGTGCTGGCGGGTGCGTCGCCGCTCGCCGATCGGTTGAGCGGGCGGAGCGAAGACAGTCGCGAGTGGCGAGCCGCGACCAGCCTCTCCTATGACGCGCCGCGATCGCCAGTGGGCGAGGGGATTCTTGTCCTGAACGGTACCGGCAAGGGGTTGGTCAACCACTTGGTGTGCATGAGTGACGTGGCGCCACCCTATGCGCCGCCGGGCCGGGCGCTACTGAGCGTGACGGTTATCGGCGAATCACCTCTGGATGACGAGGCACTGGATCAGGCTTGTCGCGCAGAGCTCGGTGACTGGTTCGATCCGAAGACAGTGAGCGAGTGGCGATTACTCCGTGTGGACCGGATCCGAGAAGCGCTGCCCGCCGACGCTCGTATGACAGCCACTCCGGATACACCGGAGGTCACACCTGGCGTTTTCCTCGCCGGGGACTACCTCGCGATGCCATCGATCGAGGGCGCGATCAGCTCCGGGCTCGCGGCGGCGCGGGCGGCGGCAAAGCGGCTCGGCTTTGAGGCCGCCGTACCGGATCTTCCTGCCGGCCGCCCGTCCTTCGAACGGCGGTTCACAGTGGGTGCCTCGGTGACGAACGTGGCTGCCTTCCACGAAGGAGCGGATGCGCTCGCCCGGCTGCAACCACCGTTCAGCGGGGCGCGATTCCTTCGCGTCGATCCCCTTGGCGAGGGGTCGATCACTGATTTTGAAATCGGGCCCGGCCCGCTGCGGATCGGCTGGACCGCGCAGCATCGGGACGTGCGCCCGGGCCGTGGTTTCACTGATGTGATGGCGCGCGGGCCGATGCGATCCTGGATCCATCGGCACGAATACCGATCTACCGGCCCGGCCAAGACCGAGGTAAGCGACCAGATTTGGTTCCAGCACCCGCACGGGCCCCGAGGGATCCTGACCCGTCTGTTGTTCAACCCGCTCTTCCTCGGTGTGCTGTTCCGGTTCCGAGCGAATGCGACTCGACGTGCCATACACTCGCCCCCCCGCCTATGACTCACCGCATCACCCGCATCCTCGCGGTGCTGGCAGCCCTCACGATGGCGTGCTGGTCATAGCAGGACGGCAGCAGGCACCAGCACCGGACACGCGCCCGACATTCGCCGCGGCTGCACCAGCAGCCATCCTCGGCGCGGCTGAAGCGCCGGCCGCTGCGCCCACGACCTTCGCCGACCTGCCCGCGGACACCCGCACGGGCATCGTCTCTGCCATGCGCGCGGCCCAGCCGATCTCCGACAGCACAGCGCTGCTCCTGCACGACCGTACCCAGCAGCTCGCGGCCACCGTCGGCGAGGCGGAGACCACGATCTCGGGGCGTGACGGCGCACGCGTGCGTTTCAGTCAGGCGGCACTCGGTCGGGATGCAGAGCTGCACCCGTTGAGCGGCGCGGTCCCCCTCGGTCTGCACACCCCGCAGGTGCGGCTGGGCCGCAGCACCGGGGCGACCGCGGTCGAGGAGTGGTGGCGCAACAGCCCTGCGGGCATCGAGCAGGGCTTCACGCTGCACACCCGTCCGGAAGGCACGGGGCCGCTGCGTCTGCAGCAGACCATCACGAGCACGCTCACTGCGCACCTCACTGACGGCGACACCGCGCTGCGCTTCTCCGACGGCGAGAGCGAACGACTGCGCTTCGGCGGGCTCATCGCCTACGACGCCACCGGCCGCAGTCTTCCCGCCGTCATGCGGCTCACCGCGAACCACCTCGCCTTCGTGGTCGACGACACCGACGCCGTCTTCCCCGTCGTGATCGACCCCACCTGGACGCAGCAGGCTTACCTCAAGGCCTCCAACACCGAGGCGAGTGACAACTTCGCCTACCGGGTGGCGGTCTCGGGCGACACCATCGTCGTCGGGGCCTACCTCGAGGACAGCAACGGCACCGGC
>JAQBVV010000088.1 GCA_027622905.1 Acidobacteriota bacterium | reverse complement strand
GACCGGCCGCCGGCCACCGGTATCAGTCAACGACTTACGCGGTCATTTCTTCACCGGAAAGTAGGCTAGGCGTCGGTCAGTTCACGCTCCGAGCAGTTGACGCGCGTGATCCGCGTCGCCCGACCGGTCTGCTCGTCGGCTTCGATGACCACGCCGTTCAGTCTGGGGTTGCCCGTGGCCGGCTCGAATCTCGACGGCATGCCGTTGAGGAAGCGCCCGAGTGACGGTGCCACCTGCATGCCGATGATGGAATCGTGCGGGCCCGTCATGCCGGCATCGGTCAGGTACGCCGTTCCGTTCGGCAGCAGCCGTTCGTCGGCGGTCTGGACGTGCGTGTGCGTGCCGAGCACCGCGGTCACCTTGCCGTCCAAGTGCCAGCCC
This sequence comes from Acidobacteriota bacterium, assembly GCA_027622905.1. Taxonomy (GTDB): domain Bacteria; phylum Acidobacteriota; class Vicinamibacteria; order Vicinamibacterales; family UBA2999; genus JAQBVV01. Next base: position 13,241 of record JAQBVV010000088.1, on the reverse strand, counting down.
ATCGCCATCTTCTCGCTGGTGGTCTCGGCATGGAAGTCCACGATGATGATGCGGGTCTGGTTCCGGATCCGCTCGATCTCACGGAGAACGGCCGTGAAGGGGTCGTCGATGCTGAGCATGAACACACGGCCCATGACGTTGATCACACCCACGGCTCGCCCGTCCCCGGTCCGGGCCACGCAGGAGCCGCGTCCCGGCACCCCGGCAGGGTAGTTCGCCGGACGGATCAGCCGTGGTTCCGCGGCAATGTAGGGAATCACCTCTTTCTTGTCCCAGATGTGATTCCCGGAGGTCATCACGTCCACGCCCCACTCAAGCAGCGTGTCGCCGATGTCCTTTGTGACGCCGAAGCCTGCCGCCGAATTCTCGGCGTTGGCGATCACCAGATCGATGCTGTGGCGGTCGATGAGCCCTCGCAGGCCCTTGCGAATCAGTTCGCGGCCAGGCCGGCCAACGATGTCTCCGACGAAAAGGATGTTCATGTAGTCAGATGCCCGTGTTGCTGGCTCGATTTCAGGATCGATCAAACGGCGGCCCCCATAATGCCATACCGATGCGACACCGACCGTCGTCGCTCCGCCTCAGGCGCTCAGTTGCCTGGACGAACGTCAGCGAATCCAAACGCACTGGGTGTGATTGGAGTTCGCGCGGGGCCTGTCTGGCCAGGCCAGCCAGGATGTTCTAAAGATATGCGCGTATATAACTAAGATTAAATGATGGACTAAAACTAATATATGGTATTATCCGTTTGTCGAGGGCGTCGGGCCCACGGTCAAGACGAGATCATCTGAAGGAGGAGAGAAACCAATGGCCATTGTTCGAGTCGATCCATTTCATGAGTTTGCGACCCTGCAGAACCGCGTGGACCGCATGTTTGGCGGGGTACTCGGTCGGGATGAGAGCGGCAGCAGGACCTGGATTCCGCCGGTTGATATCTATGAGGACGAGAACCGCGACGTCGTCATCACGGCAGATCTACCTGACGTGACACGGGAGCAGATCGAGGTGACCGTGGAGCACGACACCTTGACCTTGAAGGGAACGCGGCAAGCCCCCAGCAACATCAAGGAGGAGCAGTTCCGCCGCGTCGAGCGTCGATACGGTGCGTTCAGCCGGTCATTCACGCTGCCGGAAACCGTCGATGCCACCAAGGTCACCGCTGAGCACAAGAACGGCGTCCTGACGGTGCGACTGCCGTACCGCGAGGAATCCAAGCCACGGTCCATCCGCGTCGAAGTCGCTGCGTGACGCACGAACCGAGGGACCGGGGATTCGGGGCTGATCGGCGCTGATCGGCGCCACGGCCCCGGCCCCTCAGTACCCTGGGCCATATTCCTGCGCCTCTCGCCGTGTGCTCTGTGCTACCCTTCTTCGGGTTATGGACACCGTTGATGTTGTAGAGTCGGCCGTCGAGCCGGAGGCCCCGGCAGCGCCCCGCCCGAGGGCGGAACCAATCCTGAGCCGCTTCCTGTTCGTTGACGTGGCCGCCATGCGTGCCAAGCAGCTGCGGCGCGGCGCGTTGCCCCGTCTGGATGACGACCCGCATTCGTCAGAGGCTCACCGTCCTGATCCGTTGAAGGCCGAGCGGATCGCCATGGAGGAAGTTCGTCGCGGACTCGTCCTCTACGAGATCGTCACTCCGACCGAAGACGAGGACTGACACGGCCTCACGATCGCCCCTCGGCATCTGATAGGCTCGCCGGCATGTCCATGTGCCGTATCTTCGTCGCGTGTTTGCTGGCTGCATGTCTGCTGACACCGGCCGCCGCGCAATTCCGCCAGCCAGCGCCGTACCGCATTCTTGTCACCAACGATGACGGGCTGCGCGCGCCTGGTGTCGCCGCGCTCGCACAAATCCTGCAGGCCATCGGCACACCGATCATCGTCGCCCCGTCAGAGAATCAGAGCGGCGTCGGGCATGCCATCGTGACCACCGGCGCCGTGATTCGCGAGGATGTGACGCTGGCCAATGGCCTCGCGGCCATCGGTCTGACGGCGACGCCGGCCACGTCGGTGAACATTGCCCTCCGAAATATCGTGACGCCACTTCCAGACCTCGTGGTGGCTGGTATCAATCGCGGACACAATCTTGGGCTGACAGCGTATCTGTCGGGTACGGTCGCCGCCGCGCGTGAAGCCGCCGCGCATGGCGTGCCGGCGATCGCGGCATCGCTCCCGGCGACCGCGACGGCCGCGGACCTGGCGTTTGCCGCCGAGGAGATACTGGGTGTCGCGCGGCGGGTGAAGCAGTACGGCGTGGCGCCATACACGTTCCTGAACGTCAACGTCCCCGCAGTGGCCCCAGCCGGCGGTTATGCCGGTTACATGGTCACGGTGCAGGGCACGGTTCGGGGCGGTGACCAGCGCTTCGCCGAGATGCAGGCGCCGGGCGGTCGCACCGTGTACTGGAGCGTGTTCGACGACGCGACGAACGCCCCGCAGCCCGAGGGCACCGACATCTGGGCGATCGAACACGGGTACACGTCAGTCACGCCGATGGGCCTGGATGAGACCGACCGCGGTCAGCTGGAGACGCTGGGCGCGGTCTTCAGGGACTAGGCTGGAGCGTTTTTCGATTTGGTGTAGACCGAAAAACGCGGGAAAGCGCTTTTCGAAAAGGCCTGGCCCCTGCGAGAAGCCCCGGACCGAAACGAAAAGCGCTCTCGGCGGCGCGTCGCTGTCAGCCGGGTCGTTGCACGTGCCAGTCGGTGAGCCGCTCGTACGCGTCGGCCGCGTTGAGCAGTGTCGCTTCATCGAACAGCCGACCGGTCAGTTGCAGCCCCACCGGAAGCCGCTGGGGCGCGGCGCCGTCAGTCTCCGTGGCGAATCCGCACGGTACGCTGATGGCCGGAAGGCCGACCAGATTGGCGCTCACGGTGAAGACGTCCGCCAGATACATCTGCAGCGGGTCGTCTGTCTTCTCGCCCAGTCGGAAGGGCGGCGTCGGCGTCGTGGGCATTGCCACGACATCCGTCTTCTCGAAGACCGCGTCATAGTCCTGACGCAGCAACGTCCGCACCTGCTGGGCTTTCAGGTAGAACGCGTCATAGTAGCCGGCGCTCAGCACGTAGGTGCCCAGCATGATGCGGCGCTTGACCTCGGCCCCGAATCCCTCGTCTCGTGTTCGCCGATACATGTCCTGCAGCTCGAGACGCCCGTCGTCGGCCGTGCGGTGGCCATAGCGCACGCCGTCGTATCGCGCCAGATTCGAACTGGCTTCCGCGGTGGCCACCAGGTAGTAGACCGGGATGGCGTACTTGGCGTGGGGTAACTCGATATCCACAAGCCGCGCTCCCGCGCGCCGCAGCGTGTCGAGCGCTTCGTCAAAGGCACTGCGAACGCGGTCGTCGACGCCTTCGGCGACGAATGCACGAGGCACGCCGATACGCAGGCCCGTGATATCCCCGGTGAGCGCGGCGGTGAAATCGGGCACCGGTCGTGGCGACGACGTGGCGTCGGCGGGATCCGGCCCGGCGAGCACACCCAGCGCGAGTGCGGCGTCCGACACGGTGCCGCAGATTGGTCCGATCTGATCCAGAGACGACGCGAAGGCCAGCAGGCCATACCGTGACACGCGGCCGTAGGTTGGCTTGAGTCCAACGACGCCACAGAAGGCTGCCGGCTGGCGGATAGACCCTCCCGTATCGGAGCCCAGCGCCAGCGGCGCGCACCGCGCCGCCACTGCTGCGGCGGAGCCGCCGCTTGAGCCACCGGGCGCGCGGTCGAGTGCCCAGGGGTTGCACACGGGACCGTACGCGGAATTCTCGTTCGACGATCCCATCGCGAACTCGTCGCAACTGGTCTTGCCGACGATCACGGCGCCGGCAGCCTCGATGCGCTCGACCGCGGTGGCGTCGTAGGGTGGCACGAACCGTTCAAGGATGCGCGAGGATGCCGTCGTGCGCATACCGCGCACGCACAGGTTGTCCTTGACCGCGACGGGCACGCCCATCAGCGGACCGGCTGACACGCCGTGTGCGCGTTGCCGGTCAATCTCCGCGGCCCGGGCGAGCGCACGATCGGCGGCCACGAGATTGAACGCGTTGAGCGACGGGTTCACGGCGTCGATGCGTTCGAGAAACGTACGACAGACGTCCACCGCGGAGACGTTGCCGGCCGCGATGTCGTCGCGTATGGTGCGCGCGCTGCTGTCCAGCATGTCAGCCGCCGATCACGCGGGGCACTCGAAACAGCCCGGCATCAGGAGCGGCGTCCGGCGCGTTGGCCAGCGCGTCCGACGTCGACAGCGAATCCCGCGGATCGTCGGGCCGCTCCGACTGTTGATCGGCGTGCACATGCGCGGTGGCGGCCACGCCGCTCGTGTCGATCGCCTGCAACTGCTGCGCGTGCGCGAGAATGTCGGCGAGTTGACGGGTAAAGAGCGCCTGTTCGTCGGCGGTCAGTTCGAGGTGCGCCAGCGCCGCAATACGTTCCACGTCGGCGATCGTGAGAGCAGGGGCCATTGCCGTCGATGCTATCATCCGCCGTCGAAGCGACGCCATGGATAACGTGTGTCACACGCTCGTCGGCGCCGCGTTCGGCGAGGCCGGTTTCAAGCGCTTCACGCGCTTTGGCAATGCGACGCTGATGATCGCCGCCAACATCCCGGATCTCGACGTGCTGGTGTTCGCCACCGACGTTCCCTCGGTGGCGTTTCGTCGAGGGTGGACGCACGGCACGCTGGGGCAATTGCTGCTGCCCGTCGCGCTGACGGCCGCCATGGTGGCCCTGGGGCGGGTTCGGGCGCATGGCGAAGACGGCCCGCCGGTGCGCCCGGGAGCCTTGCTGCTGTTGTCGTACCTGGGTGTGCTGTCGCACGTGGGACTCGACCTGCTGAACACCTACGGCATACGGCTGCTGATGCCATTTGACGGTCGCTGGTTCTACGGCGATGCCGTCTTCATCATCGACCCGTGGATCTGGATGGCGCTCGGCGGCGGCGTGTGGTGGGCGCGCCGCGCCGGCACGCCGGCGCTCGCGCGCAACGCACTGATCGCCACGGCCGTGTACATCGCGGCCATGAGCATCAGCGCCCGGCTGGCGCACGATCTCGTGCGCGACGCGTGGCAGACGGCGCGCGGTGTCGAGCCTCGATCCGTCATGGTCGGGCCGACCCCCGTTACGCCGTTGCGGCGACAGATCATCGTCGATGCCGGCACGCACTACGAGACCGGCACGCTGACGTGGCTGCCCTCGCGGGTGACCTTCGATCCCGAGACGATACCGAAGCATGACGACGATCCCCGCGTGGCGCGCGCCCGCGAGTTGGCGCACATTCGCGGGTTCCTGGTGTGGTCGCGGTTTCCGTTCTGGATCCTCGAGGACGTGCCCACTGGCACCCGTGTGACCGTCAGCGACGTGCGCTTCGTTGGACGAGGAAGTCCGTTCGTGCAGTCGGTGGTCGTGCCCTGACCGGCACGCGCGCAGGAATTCACGCTAGCCGTGCACGTCTTCCGTCCGCAGCCGGCGCAGTGTCTCCAGATTCTGCGTGTCGAAGGGATCGACCACGATCGTACCTGGCCGTCCACTCGCCGGTGTCTTCTCGGTCTCGAGCAGGATCGGTAATCCCGCAAACCGTGCATCGTGTAACAGGCGGCTGAACGGCGACTCGCCGAGGTGCCCGCGCCCGATGTGCTCGTGGCGGTCGACCCGACTCCCGCACGGCTTCTTTGAATCATTCCCGTGAAACACCTTGAGCCGTTCGATGCCGACGGTTCGGTCGAACGCGTCAAACGTCTGCTGGTAACCCGTGGCACTGGCGATGTCGTAGCCGGACGCGAACAGGTGGCACGTGTCGAGACAGATGCCGACCCGCGAGGAGCCCTCGAGGTGGGCGATGATCGTCGCCAGGTGCTCGAATCGATACCCGAGCGTGCGGCCCTGTCCGGCCGTGTGCTCGAGCAGCACCAGCGCGTCGCCGCTCGGTCGCTCACGGAACGCGCGGGCGATGGCCTCGGCGATGAGTCGGAGGCCATCGTCTTCATCGCCGGCCGTGCAGGTTCCGGGATGGATCACGACTCCCAGGAGCCCCAGCGCGTCCGCTCTGTCGAGTTCGTCGAGAAACGCGGCGATCGACTGCTCGCGCAAGGTGTCGACGGTGGTCGCCAGATTGATCAGATAGCTGGCGTGCGAGACGGCGGGTGTGATGCCGGTCTCCGCGAGGCGCGTGCGGAATGCCGTGACGTCCGCCGGATCCAGCGGTTTCGCGTCCCACCGGCTGGCGTTCTTGGAAAAAATCTGAAGCGCTTCGCAGCCGTGGAGATGGGCGCGCTCAACGGCGTTCGAGACCCCTCCAGCCACTGACATGTGCGCACCGATGCGGAGCATCGCCGGCCACTATATATGCTGCGGAGCCCGGAGAGGCGCCGAACGGCAAGCCGGCGAGCGGAGAATTTGCTATCGTCAGTAGCGATGGATGTGTTCGTGATCCCGACGGGTCGGGATCGGTATGAGTTGTACAGCGAAGCCTCGAGTGATGCCGAGTTCGAGGACGAGGCTGTCGACTCCGGCGTACTGGGCAGGATCCGGCGCTACTTCGTCGTGACACTCCGCACGGTCGAGGATCGGCAGCAGAGACGCGGGGACAGCGAGGGTGCGGGCGCCGGGTCGCGTGTCGGCTTCATGGAGTCTGTTCGGAACCGGATCCTCGGATGGGCCGGGCGGCGCCTTGCGGAGGAGCGGCTCCTCTGGAGCCTGAGGCGTCAGACGTCGGTCGTGGCCGTGCATCCGGAGGACATGACCTTTGAGCAGGTTCTCCCGAAGATCCATCGCGTGCTCCGGCGTGATGGCGACCGCCACCGGATATGGTTCGTGGCCCACTTCCTTGGCTTCGTCGCGTCCGGTCCGATCGCGATCGTGCCTGGACCGAACCTGATTGCCTACTTCTTTGCGTTTCGCATGGTTGGCCACTGGCTGTCGATGCGGGGCGCGACGCAAGGGCTTCGTCGGATATCGTGGTCCGGCCGGCCGTGCTCGGCGCTGACGGATCTCCGGGACGTGCCCACACTGGCCTCGCCGGACAGAGACGCGCGGATCTCCGATGTGGCCACGCGGCTGCAGCTCTCACACCTGACGAGACTGTTCAACCAGGCGGCTGCACAGCCCGTGGTAGATTCTCCCCAGCAATCGTGAAATTACGGGATTTGGCCGACCGACTGGCCTGCAGCCTCGATGGCGATGGCGACATCGAGATCGTGCGTGTCGCGGGTATCCAGCACGCGGAAGCTGGTGACCTGACGTTTCTCGCCAATGCCAAGTACGAGTCAGCGATGGCACAGACGCGTGCGTCGGCGATCCTGGTGCGGGAGGATGCGCCGGCACCGCCGTGCGCGGCCCTGCGTAGCGCCGATCCCTACCTCGCGTTCGCCCGCGCGGTGGCGCTGTTCGCGCCACCGTGGCGACCCCCGGCAGGCGTGCACGCGCAGGCGGCAGTCGCCGCCGACGCGCGCATCGGCCGTGGCGTGTCGATCGGGGCGTTCGTCTCGATCGGAGCAGGCGTCACGATCGGCGACAACACCGTCGTGTTTCCGAACGTGACGATCGGTGACGGCGTCGAAATTGGCAACGACTGCGTCATCCACTCCCAGGTCGCGATTCGCGAGCGAGTCGTTGTTGGAGACCGGGTCATCCTGCAAGACGGCGTCGTCCTCGGCAGCGACGGCTACGGTTTCGTCCGGCGCGGTGACGGTACGCACGAAAAGATCCCACAGACTGCGGCCGTGGTCATCGAGGACGATGTCGAACTGGGAGCGAACACGACCGTCGATCGTCCGGCTGTCGGCGAGACACGCATCCGGTGCGGGACGAAGATCGATAACCTCGTGCAGGTTGGTCACGGCGTGACCGTCGGTCGGAATGTCTTGATGGCGGCCCAGGTCGGTATCGCCGGATCCACGGAGGTTGGAGATGATGCGGTGTTTGGCGGTCAGGTCGGCGTGGTCGGTCACTTGACGATCGGCCGCGGAAGCGTGGCCGTCGCGCAGGCTGGAGTGTCCAACTCGCTGGAGCCTGGCGCGATGGTTGCCGGCTCACCCGCGATCGACAGCCGGGAGTGGCGGAAGTCGTCGGTCCTTTTCAGGCGCTTACCTGAGCTGAAGCGCCGTATCGAAGAACTTGAAGCGCGCGAGGCGGCTGTGGCGTCCCGCGTCGACACGCGCAGGTCCCCGTCCCGCTGATGCGGACCGTACTGCTCGTGCTGGCCGTGCTGGTGGCCGCTCCGGGTGTCAGCGCCCAGACCGCCATCCCGCCCGCGTCGGACGCGCCGCCCGCCGGCGTCGAGTTTTTTTCCCGGTTCGATTCCGCCATCAGCATCGAACGCCTATCCGAGCAGGATGAGCGCTTCGTGTGGGATGGCACCGTCGGCGTCGATGTCGACGTTATGGACTACGGCCTTGGCCGCACGTCGATCGTTGCGAGATACGAGGTCATCATGGGGCGCGAGTTCCGCCCATTCGATCCGAATCAGGGCAACTACATCCTCGAGGCTTCGACGTCGGCTCGCACGGGACCGTTCGAGCTTGCGGCCGTGTTCCACCACGTCTCGCGGCACCTGAGCGACCGGCCCAAGCGCCGTTCCGTGGACTGGAACATGCTTGGAGGGAGGATCAGCCGGGACCTCCAGCGTGGCCGGACGGCGCTCCACGGCCGGGCCGATGTCCGGGGCGTGCTTCGGCGAGGGTTCGTGGACTACCGCTGGGAGGTCGACACCGCCGTTCGGGCACGCGTGTCGCTGCGGCCCAGGCTGGCCGTGGTGACCCGCGGGGGCGTCCGCGTGCGGGGCGTGACGGGTGAGGCCAATCGAGGCACCCAGTACGGGTATCGCGGCGAGGGAGGCCTCAGTTTTCAGGGACGCGGGGCGACGGTGGACCTGTTTGTCGCTGCCGAGCGTCGCATCGACCCGTACCAGCTCGAACTGTCGACCGCGACCTGGGTGACCACTGGATTCCGAATTTCCGGGATTGGGCCCTAGTGGTGCCATGATGCACACTATCCGTATGTCCGTATCCCTGCGCGCTGCAGCGTGCCTGCTGACGTCGGTGATGGCGCTGGCGACGCTGGCTCCGGTTCAGGCGGCGGTTCCTCCACCGAAGCTTGACTACCAGATCACGACGTTGCCCAACGGGCTGCGCGTGATCCTGTCCGAGGATCACTCGACTCCGATCGTGCACGTGGCGGTCTGGTATCACGTGGGCTCGAAGAACGAGCGTCCAGGACGTACCGGGTTCGCGCATCTCTTCGAGCACATGATGTTCAAGGGCTCGAAGAACGTCGAGCCGGAGGGGCACATCTCGCTGGTGTCTGGCGTGGGCGGGCGCAGTAATGCCTATACAACCGAGGACGTCACCGTCTTCTGGCAGACGCTGCCGTCGCAGCACCTGCCAATGGTGCTGTGGCTCGAGGCCGATCGTATGGCGACGCTGCGGGTCGACGAGGCGGCGTTTCGGCGGGAGCGCGAAGTCGTGAAGGAGGAGCGTCGCCTCCGCATCGAGAATCCACCCTACGGCCGCCTCTCCGAGATCATCTACGGCACCGCGTTCACGACGCACCCCTACAAGCATCCGACGATCGGCAGCATGGCCGACCTTGAAGCCGCATCGATTGCCGACGTGCGCGACTTTCACAGTACCTACTACGTGCCCGAGAATGCGACGGTCATCATCGTTGGCGATTTCGAGTCAGCGGAGGCCCTGCAACTGGTCACGCAGTACCTCGGTCGGGTCCCCGAAGCCACGCGGCCGGTGCCGCGTGAAATTCCCCGCGAACCGCCCATGGCGGCCGAGCGTCGGGCGGTTGTCGAGGAGGCGTGGCCTCTTCCGGCCGTGGTCGTGGCGTATCACATCACCTACGACGGCCATCCGGATTCGTACCCGCTGCACATTGCATCGAAGATTCTGTCCGACGGCCAGAGCGCCCGGTTGACGCGCGAACTGGTGTATTCGCAACGGATCTGTCTCAGTGCGTTCGGGGTCGGTAATCTGATCGAGGATCCGAATCTCTTTTACGCCGTCTGCCTCGTGCAGCCCGGACAGAGCCCGGATGCGGCAGAGGCCGCGCTGATTGACGAGTTCGAGAAGTTGAAGGTCGAAGGGGTGAGCGCACAGGAGGTGCAGCGGGCGCAGAACCAGTTCGCGCGGGATTACATCCTGAGCCGCGAGTCCAACGAGGACAAAGCGATGCATCTGGCGCACGCCGCCGTGATCCACAGTGACGTCACCACCGCTGACGGCGAGTTCGACATCTTCACCTCCACGACGGCCGCCGACGTGCAGCGCGTTGCGCGGACCTACTTCAACGAGACGAATCGTGTGGTCGTGCACATCCGGCCCCGGGGGGCTCAGCAGTGATCCACCGACGACGGGGTGGCGGGCCGTTCCTCTGGGCGCTGGGCGTCGTGGCGTGCGCGAGCGTCGTGGGTGCGCAAACCGTCGACTGGCCGTCCGAGCGTCCGCCGCGGCCCCTCGCGGCACGGACAGCAACGTTTCCAGACTACGAGGTGCGGACGCTCGCCAACGGGTTACAGGTGATTGCGGTGCCTCATCACGAGCAGCCTGCGGTCAACATGCGGATGCTCGTCCGCGCGGGCTCGGTGCAGGATCTGCCGGGGAAGGCCGGCGTCGCGACGCTCGCCGCGGCGCTGCTGGACCAGGGCACGACGTCAAAGAGCGCGGAGCAGATCGCCGATGAGATCGATTTCATCGGTGGCGCCCTCGGCACGGGTTCCGGCTCCGACGTCAGTTTCGTGAACGTCGTGGTGATGAAGGATTCGTTCGACCTGGGGCTGGAGATGCTGGCCGACGTCGTGCGGTACCCGGCGTTTGCGCCCGAAGAGATCGAGCGTCAGACGCAGCAAGCGATATCAACCTTGCAGGTTAGCCGGGAGGACCAGGCGTACGTCGCCAGCGCCGTGTTCGACCGGCTGGTGTACGGACGTCATCCGTACGGGATGCCCGGCAACGGGACGCCGGAGACGCTCGCCGCGATCACCCGGGCCGATCTCGAGGCCTATCACTCGCGGAACTTCGTGCCCAACAACATGATTCTCGGGATCGTCGGTGACGTGGGGGCTGATGAGGCCTTCCGCGCGGCCGAGCGCGTGTTCGGGGGCTGGGCGGCAGCCGACCTGACGCCAATGACGGTCGCGGACCCTCCGCCACCGACGCGTCGCATTGTCATCATCGATAAGCCGGACGCCGTCCAGACCGGGATCAGGGTCGGGCAGATTGGGATACCCAGCAACTCCCCGGACTACCTGGCGTTCGATCTGGCCGTGAAGATTCTGGGCGGGGAAGGGGCGAACCGTCTGCAGCGCGTCCTGCGGTCCGATCGGGGACTGACCTACGGTGCATCGGCGGACACCGCCGCACGGAAGCAGGCGGGAGACTTCGTCGCGGAGACGGACACGCGCACCGAGACCACGGGCGAGGCGTTGCGCCTGATGGTGGATGAGTTTTCGACGCTCCGGCGTGAGCGCGTGTCACAGGGCGAGTTATCCGACGCCCAGGCGTATCTGGCAGGCTCGTTTCCTCTGACGATCGAGACGCCGGACGCGATCGCCGCGCAGGTGCTCAACGTCGTGTTCTACGACCTGCCGGTCGAGGAGATCGGTACCTTCAGCGAGCGCGTACAGCAGGTCACCCCGGCAGATATTCAGCGCGTCGCCCAGCGGTATGTCATGCCTGACCGCTTGTCGATCGTGCTCGTGGGCAACGCGGCGGAGTTCGTCCCGCAGCTCAGACGCGTGGGCTTCACCGAGTTCGAGATCATTCCGATCGATGAGCTCGATCTGATGGCAGCCACGTTGCGCCGACCGGACCGCGGAGGCGCGTCGCGCGAGACGCCCGCGGATGGACCGCTGCTGGCGCGGCACTAAGTTCGCTCATCGAACCTCTCACATGCGCATCATGATCTCCTGCGGTGAGCCGTCAGGTGATCTGTACTCCGGAGCACTGGCTACGGAGCTGCAGGCTCAGGCACCTGGCAGCGAGCTCTTCGGTCTGGGGGGCGCCCGGTTGAAGGCGGCCGGCGCGACGCTGGTGGGTGATTTCGCCGGCCTGGCGGTCACCGGCCTGACCGAAGCCGTGCGAGTCCTTCCGCGGTCGTATGCGATGTACCGTCGGCTGGTTGCCGCCGCCCGCGAGCGGAAGCCTGACGTCTGCGTCCTGGTCGACTTCCCTGATTTCAATTTTCGCCTGTTGGCCCCGATGCGACGCCTGGGTGTGCCGGTTGTGTACTACATCAGTCCGCAGCTCTGGGCATGGCGGCCAGGGCGGATGCGGACGATGAGCCGCTTCGTCGACAAGGTCCTCGTCATTTTTCCATTCGAGGCACCGCTCTACGAGCAGGCGGGCATCCCCGTGCAACATGTCGGGCATCCGCTCGTCGATCTCCCGCGACCGGCACAGACGCGGTCGTCGCTGCTTGGAGCGCTGGGCCTGGCTCCCGACGGGCTGACGGTGGCGCTGCTGCCCGGTAGCCGACCGAACGAGATCCGACGCATCGTGCCCGGGATCGCCGGGGCGATGCCGCTGATTCGATCGCGGGTGCCGGGTGTCCAGTTCATCGTGGCGGGCGCACCCGGTCTCCCGCCCGACGGGTTCGCCCCGTTGACGCGGAACGGTGCCGTCGTTGTTCACGACTGCACCGATGACGTTCTCGCCGCATCGGATGTGGTGGTCACCGCGTCGGGCACGGCCACCGTCCAGGCCGCCCTCCACGAACGGCCGATGGTCGTCGTCTACCGCGTGTCCCTGCCGACCTACTGGCTCGGTAAGTCCTTTCTGAACGTCGATACCTTCGCGATGCCGAACCTGGTGGCGGGGCGCCGCATCGTTCCAGAGCTGATCCAGGACGGTTTCACCCCGGAGCGGGTGGCGGATGAGACGGTCGGGCTGCTCACCGACGCCCGGCGTCGCGCGCAGACCAGCGAGGCGTTGAAGCAGGTCAGAGAGCAGCTCGGCGCGCCAGGCGCGAGCGCCCGGGCAGCGGCGGCGATTCTCGACGTGGGCGCCGGGGCATCGCGTCGGACTCGCTAGCGGCTTCTCCACGCGTGGGGGTGCAATGTATGATCGGGAGCCTCGTCTCTCGCTTTTGGCCGGCTGTCTGCGCCAGAATCAACGACGAACGACTCACAATTCAGATTAGCCCAGAGCCGAGAAGATCATCCATGACCACATTGAACAGCTTCGGCGCACGCACCGAGATCCGCAGTGGCGGGCAGCCCGTGCACATTTACAGTCTTCCCG
>JAQBVV010000087.1 GCA_027622905.1 Acidobacteriota bacterium | reverse complement strand
GCCGACCACCTGATAGCCCCACGACCCGGAAAACGGATACTCCATGACCGGCATCAGCTCGATATGCGTGAAGCCGAGTTCCTGGACGTAGGGCACCAGCGTGTCGGCCAGTTCGCGATAGGTCTGAAACCGGTTGCCTTCCTCCGCCACGCGTCGCCACGATCCCGGATGCACCTCGTACACGGACATCGGCCGCTCTCGCCAGCCATCCTGCGACGCCCGCTCGCGCATCCAATCCTGGTCGCGCCACTGGTACGCACCGTCGGACCAGACCACCGACGCGGTCCTGGGCGGCACCTCGCAGCGACGCCCGAAGGGGTCGGCCTTCTGCAACAGGTGCCCCTCCGGCGTACGAACCTCGAACTTGTAGGTGTCGCTCTCGGCCAGACCGGGAACGAAGAGTTCCCATACGCCGGACGGCACGAGCCGGCGCATCACGTGGACACGGCCGTCCCAGTGATTGAAGTCGCCGATCACGCTGACACGCTGCGCGTTGGGCGCCCACACGGCGAAGTGCACACCTGTCGCGGCGCCGATCGTCAGGCGATGCGCGCCAAAGCGCTCCCACGCGCGGTACTGCGTGCCCTCGGCAAACAGGTGCAGATCGACGTCGCTCAGCACCTGACCGAACTGGTAGGGGTCGATGACATCTCGAGTGACTGTGCCTTGGCGAACGCGGTACCGGTAGGCCACGTCTTCAGGCGTTCGCGCATCCAGCCTGACGATCGCCTCGAACAGACCCTCGCGGCGCTTCCGCTGCATGCCGTACACGCGGTCGTCGGTGACCAGTTGCACCTCGGACGCGGAGGGCTGCAACGTTCGAAAGACCAGCGCGGCCAGCCCATCGACCACGACACGATGGCGGCCGAGGATCGCGCAGGGGTCGTCGCTGGTGCCCGCCACGATCGCATCGAGCGCCGCGTCGTTCGTCATGCGATCACCGGGCGTCATGTTCTGATGATATCCTCACGACTCACCCAACTTTCGCCCTGTCGGCGCGACGCGCTTCGTCCGCGCGGCAAGAAATGGAGCTCCCGTTGTCCGGAATCTACGCGCAGTTCGTCACCACTGAAGGCCCTTTCACCGTGCGTCTCTTCGATCAGGAGGCGCCCAAGACGGTCGAGAACTTCGTCGGGCTGGCAGAGGGCACCAAGGAGTGGACCGACCCGCGCACTCACAAGAAGGTGTCCACGCCCTACTACAACGGCATCATCTTTCACCGCGTCATCGACGGCTTCATGATCCAGGGCGGCGATCCGCTCGGTCAGGGCATCGGCGGCCCCGGCTACAAGTTCGCCGACGAGTTCCACCCGACGCTGCGTCACAGCAAGGCCGGCATCCTGTCGATGGCCAACAGCGGGCCGAACACCAACGGCGGGCAGTTCTTCATCACGCTCGGACCGACACCCCATCTCGACGATCGGCACTCGGTCTTTGGTGAGGTCGTGGACGGCATGGACATCGTCAAGAAGATCGGCAGCACGCGGGTCGGCGGCCAGGACCGCCCGGTCACGGAGATCGCGATCGAAACCGTCACGATCGAGCGCCGGGACAGTTAGCGCGGCCGCGCAGCGGACGCGCAAGCGGGCACGCAGCGGGGCCGCCCAGCGGGCACGTGGTATCCTGGGCAGGCTTTCCTGAGCGCGCCGAACGCTCGCTGCTCGACCACCCTCTCATCAAAGCACCGTTGACCTCGTCGCGGCTGAAGGAGGGAAGGGAATGGTGAAACACCTCGCACCCGCCGTCGTGATGGCTGCGCTGATCGCGGTTGTTCCGGAGCCTGTCGCGCGCGCGCAGGCGCCGGGCCAGCCACTTCCGGACGTCACATCATCAGCGCTTCTCGACCAGGCGAATCACCTCTTTTACAGCGGCAGATACGAAACCTCGGCCGCTGTCGCGCTCGACGTTCGCATTCGCGACGTCGTCAATCTCGAGGCGTCAGAACTGCGGACGGCGGCCCTGCACTTTCAGATTCGCCGCGCGCTCGGCGAACCGAAGGATCGCGGCAAGGCGTGGAAGGCATGCGCGCTCTGCCAGGAGCTGATGCCGGTGTTCCTGGAGGAGTTCACGCTCGGGCGCGCCGCGGCGCACGCCGCGGTGGAGGCCGATCCGACGGATGACGAAGCGCTGTTCCTGCTCGGCAAGCTCGACCTCAACTACGTGTGGTTGCAACTGGCGACTGTTGGCCGCAAGACTGGCATCGGCGAGTTCAGGGAGGCGCGCGCGTCGCTCGAGACCGTACTCGAGCGTCGCCCCGACCACATCCGCGCCCAGGTCGCCCAGGCCTGGATCGATTACATCGTCGCCACCAGCCTACCGCCCGGCACGCGCTGGCTACTCGGAGGCGGCAACAAGAAGCGTGGCCTCCTCGCGGTCGAGGAGGCGGCGCAGGCCGACGCGCCGACCTACGTCAGCGCCGAGGCGAAGTTCGCGGTATGGGATATGCGGGCGCGGGAAAAGAACTTTGCGGAGGCGGTCGTCACGGCCCGTGCGCTCTTGCTGGACTTCCCCGACAACCCTCAACTGGCGAGGTTCATCGCCAGGCATGAGGGGGACAGCGAGTAGCCCTGCTACTCCTCGGCTTCGCTCTCGCTGGCGTATTTCAGCAGCGCGGCCGTGCGGTAGAGGCCGTGGACGAACTTGCCGTACGGGAGCGTGACGAACAGCGCGAGCACGGCACCCAGATGCACCATCAGCAGCGTGCCCATCGCCGGCTGGTTCCG
Source organism: Acidobacteriota bacterium (assembly GCA_027622905.1). GTDB lineage: Bacteria > Acidobacteriota > Vicinamibacteria > Vicinamibacterales > UBA2999 > JAQBVV01. The sequence goes on along the minus strand of JAQBVV010000087.1, from coordinate 11,026 downwards.
TAGCAGGAGCAGCGCGATGCCGGTTGCGCTGGTCACGAGCAGCAGCACAATGAACGACTCGTCCATGCCCGTCTGCCCGGCGTCGCCAAGCTCGGGATCCCGCGTCCTCCGGACGGCCAGCAGACCGACGGGGCCGACGAGCAAGCCCAGGCCACCCACGGTTCCCAGCACGACGGGCAGGCTCGCATAGCCATAGGGGGCAATCCAGCCGAACACCCCGTCGTAGATCGCCGCCACCGACGTGGATGCAAAACAGAGCATGAACCCGTAGAAGGTGCAGTGGTGAAACCACCGCCGCCACGGGCGGCGCGTCTCGACGCCCGACGTGCAATCCACGCCCGTCGTGTGCAGGTGACGCATCGTGAGCAGGTCACCGAGCGCGCGACGCGCGGCCGTGGGTGACGGGGGCACCGAATCGCTGTGCACCTCTCGCCAGAATCGACGCAGTCCCACGCCGAAGGCCAGCAGCACGAACGCGCCGACGCTGCCGAACAACCCGACCATGACGTCGTGCGGCACCACGGAATAGAAGTCGCCGGCCGTCGCCCGCCACAGGCCCTCCCCGTGGGCCACCCATCCCGCGCCCAGCAGCACGGCGGCAAAGACCGCGACAAGCCCGAGTGCCGTGGACACGCTGTGGTGCCTGAAGGCGGCACCGAGCGCTCCCGGCCAGCAGTACGACTCGTAGGAGCGCACGCGAATCTCGGCCAGCGTCTTCGGCACGTTGATCCCGAACTCGTGCGGCGGCGCGTACTGACAGGCGTAGAGACACTCGCCGCAGTTGTGGCACAGGTTCGCCAGATACGCGAGATCGCCCGCGGCAAAGCTGGTGCGCCGTTCCATCGCCGGAAACACCGGGCAGTACTGCTCGCAGTACCGGCACGAATTGCACACCGTCATCACGAACTCGCCGCGGTCGAGAACGCTAGCCCCCGACATGCTGCGAGGCGCCCTCTCCGGCAATCCGCCCGAACACGGTGCCAATCGTCATGCCGATGCCGGCGATGTAGCCCTGCCGCAGGATGTTGCCGGCCATGATCTCGCCGGCCGCGTAGATGTTGGCCGCCATGCGGCCGTCGGCCATCACGACGCGCGCGGCGTCGTCGACCTTCAGGCCCAGATAGGTAAAGGTGATACCCGGGCGCAGCGGGTAGCCCCAGAACGGCGGCGTGTCGATCCGCTGCGCCCAGTGAGACTTGGGCGGCGTCAGTCCTTCGGTCCGGCAGTCGTCCAGCGTGGCGCGGTCGAACGTGCCCGGCCGCACCGCCTGGTTGAAGGTGGCGACGGCGGTCTCCAGCGTGTCGGCCGGCAACTCGAGCTTGGCGGCAAGTTCATGGATCGTGCCGGCGACGACTGGCGGAAAGACCGACGGCATGAACGAACCGGTCACCTTCGCATCAACCACCGAGAACGCGATCTGGTCGGGCTGCGCGGCGACCAGCCGACCCCAGATGGCATAGCGCTTCGGCCAGGCGTCCTCGCCCTCGTCGTAGAACCGCACGCCGTCTTTGTTGACGACGATGCCGAACGGCACCGAATCCAGGCGCGTCACGATGCCGCCATCAAACCGCGGCGCGCGAGCGTCAACAGCCACGGCGTGGCACTGGGTCGGGTCGCCGATCGGCTCCGCGCCGGCATCGAGCATGAGCCGGAGTAACGTGCCCGTGTTGAAGGGCGTGCCGCGGATGATGAAGTTGTCGGCGGCATCGCCCCAGGCCTCGCGCAGCCACTCGATATTGGCTTCGTACCCGCCGGCGGCGATCACGACGGCCCTGGCCGTGACGGTCTGCGTACGGTCACCCATCCGCACCTGCGCGCTCTGAAACGTGCCATCGGCGATGTCGAGCCCGATGACCTCGGCGTCGTACTCGACACGCACGCCGGCTCGCTCGGCCGCGGCGTAGTACGTGTTCATCAACGCCTTGCCGCCGCCCAGGAAGAACACGTTGGTCCGGCCCAGATGCAGCGTGCCGCGCAACGACGACTGGAACCGGGCACCAAACTGCTTCATCCACGCGGGGCAGCCAGTGGAGCGGGTGATGAGGAGACGCGACAGCACCGGATCGCCTTCCCCTTTCGTCACCCGATTCAGGTCGGCCAGAAACTCCTCTTCAGGATAGGCGTCCGTGAGCACATCGGTGGGCGCGTCGTGCGCGCATCGAAAGTTGCGGGTGTGCCGGCTGTTGCCGCCGCGGCACTCGCGCGGCGCGTGCTCCAGCACGGTCACGGTCGCGCCGGCCTGCCGCGCGGTCAGGGCCGCGCAGAGGGCGGCGTTGCCGCCACCGATCACCAGAACGTCGCTGTGCGGAGTCATCACGAGGGATCAGGATAGACCAGGCCCGGGGCCTGACGCACTCAGCGCTGGAGTAACTCGAGTTTTACCCCCCCACGGATCCTCGGCAAAGGACATCATCGCGGGCGCGTACGCCGTCGCGGGACCGGGGTGTGGCTCAGTGGTGAAGCGGAGGTCCTGGGCCTTCAACGTCGCGGCTGCCACGAGGAGATCGGCCATCCTCCAACCGATGTGGTCGATCGCGTGGCCGCGGCTCGGATGGGCCATCCCCCGGTCCGCGAGCAGCCACACGTCTCCGTACCTGAGGCCGTCCACGTGCCCCTTGAGCCTGGCTTGGGCGCCTCCGAACCGCTTCACGTACCAGTCTCGCGCGACAGCAGGGTCGGGCACCTGGAGGTGCACGTGGTGAAACCCAATCGTCTCCGGGTCCTCGACGACCTCGATCCGCGCGCCCCATGGATCCTCGATGAAACCGGATCTGTACATACCAGCGATCTCGGTCACGGGCGTCGTGACCCGCATCCCGGAACCGTTCAGGGCCTGCATACCGGCGTCGAGGTCGGCAAACGAGAACCCGACGTGATCGATCGCGGAGCCACGACTCGGTGCGGCCATCTCGTTCTTGAGAAAGATGAATCGGGTGTCACCGCACATCACGCGATCCGTGTGTTCCCCCCGCGTCGCACCCAGATACTGCCGATACCATCGGGCCGCGGCTTCAGGGTCGGGCACACCAAGATGTACCTGATCGAACGTAAACGTCATGGAACGTGCTCGTCGCGATATCTCACCGCACACCGCCATGAGAGCGCCTGCTGAGGCCACGTCCCCGAGGATCACGCCGAGGACAGCGGCGAGACCAGCGCGTTTCGTCATGCGTTTCTCCAGGTTCATCTCCACTCGCTCTGCGTCGGAACGACGAGTCGCTGCCGTGACCTCTACTGCGGCACGGACGGGGCCGGCTGAGCGAACCTCGCCGCCTCAATGGCCACGTTTGGACGTACCTCGCTGAGCGAGACCGTCATCTGCATGTACGTCTGGGATACGGTCCAGCTGAAGGGCATCATGACCCCGGCCACCTCGCGATAGTCGGAGTAGTCAACCTGCGTCGGGACGACACCCGCAGGCGTGCCGGTCCACGTCACCATCCGCACGAGCAAGCCAGCTCGCTCGAAGTACAGGTTCACGAGCGGCTGCTCGCCGTCAGAACCCTGGACAATGCGTACCTCGCGATCGTCGATGTCCGTGCGGCCAACCCGCCACTGGCTGAACGCGTCCCGGATACCTGCCGGGAACGACACGATAGCCTGGGCCCTGGCACGACCCAGGTTTCCGCCTGTCAGGGTCAGCAGCGGCACCGGAGTGTCCGGCCCCGCCATCCAGCCGCTGCGACCGTCGTAGCTTCTGAAGCTGGGGCCGTTGAACATCTGGACGACCATGGCGGCCTGATTCGGCGCGTTGGCGTAGAGTTCCACCGGGACTTCCGAAAACGCTGTGTCGAAACCCTGGTACGTTCCGGTGGCGGTGAAACTGGAGAGCGCCGCCACCCGCTCGGCCCCGCCTATGGCGGCGATGTACCTGTCGAACACCTGATCGGCCGACTCTTGCTCGTAGACCGGGAAACCCCGCTCGTTGGGATTTTCCACCGGCGGGCCGTACTGCAGCGAGAGGATCGGTTCTTCCTTGGGGACATTGCTGCCGCCATGGCACGTGAAACAGGTGACGCGCGACTGTCCCCCGAAGTAGGTCTTGTTGACCGTGTTCATCATCACGATCATCTGGCGCGCACGCTGGATCCTCGGGGTGGGATCGGCAAACGCTGCCGCACCGAAATACGCCTCCTTCACATGGCAAAACGTGCAGTCGTTGCCCATCGCTGCTGCGAACATTCCCATCGTCTCGAAGAAGTTGTCCACGGGAATGCCCCTGAGTATGGAAACGCTGCTGAAGACGTCTTCCACCACCTGCGCCCTCGCAGGCGGCTCCTGTGCAAACGTGGTCCGGCCGCCTGCGATTGACACGCCCAGCAGGCACACGGCGGCGATTGCCGCGGCGCCGGCGAACGTTCGCCCCGATCGAAAGCTCATCTGCTCCCCCCTTCGTTCTACGTGGGTTCTACGTGGGTTCTACGTGCGTGCTACGTGCGAAAAACGTCGACCACCGTACTCGAGGTCAAGACGTGAGGGCGCCGGACTCTCTCCTCAGCGTCCTGGCTGCTGGCCACGTCGGCGTCAGTGAGGTCAACCCATGGAGCCGTGGCCCCACCTCCGCTGTTGTCCACGCCCAGGAATGAAGTTGCGGCCGTCCGCCGTCGTGATCTCCTGCCCGTTGGCCTTTGCCGCGCCGCTCTTGGCCGCGAAGCCCTGCACCAGGACCTCGAGGCCAATCGGGAAGTCCGTCTTCCGGAGTCCGCGCCTGAGCAGCTGGTTCGGCCCGCCCGCCTCGATCGCCCAGTTGACGACCGTTCCGTCGGGCTGGGTCACGTCGATGTAGAGCCAGCCGTGCGGGTTGACCCACTCCATCTTGGTCAGGACTCCCCTCAACTCGACCGGGCTGTCGACGTCGAACTCGGCCGCAAAAGAATGATGGGCCGAGACTGGTGGCGACGTCACCAGAAGTCCACTCACGAGAATCAAGAACAGCGTTGCTTTCATCGTCACCTCACCTCGAATCACACGACCCTTGTCACTCCGGCCGGACGGCCCCTGTGTACCATTTGAACCCGAGGGTGTGCGCCTCCTCGATGTGGTGCGTGTTCCCCTCGTGGCACGCGTGCTCCCACGACTCGCTCGCGTACGGGTCGGGCGTGCCGCCGCGGCCACCCCCGGTGCCGGCGCGCTGCAGATCGTAGCTGAGCGTCACCGGCTGCGTGAACACCGTCGGGTCCTCGATCGTGACCTCGTAGTCCATCGTGTCGGCCGAGGCCAACCGGAACCGTTCCACCACGCGCGCATTCCCGCTGTAGAAGTTCCCGACGCTGTCGACCCACATCTTGCCATTGATATTGGTCACCTCGACGACCAGCGCGTCGCCTTCCCAGTGGCCCCGTGGATTCCCCATCCAGAACGTGGCGCCGGGTGATGGATGCGAGCCTCCGTCGATCGGGATGCTGCGATGCACGTGTCCCCAGTTGAGCATCATCGCCACGTGGTCGGGCGTCTGCGCCAGGTCGAATCCCCGCTGCGCGTAGCGCGGAACGCTCTTCAAGCAGAAGGTCTGCGGGTCGAGGTGCAGGCGCTCGCCCGTCTCGCCCGGCCAGCCACGCGCCAGCCCGGCACGATGCGCATCGCGCGCCGCCAGGGCCCACGGCTGGTAGGGCAGCTTGCCGTCCGCCGGATTCGACACGTGGCTCTCCCAGGCCGGCGTCGTCACGTCGACGTACTCCGTGTCCTCGCTCACGTCGCCGCTCGAACTCCCGCCCCAGCGGCCCCGCAGATCCGGTCGGCCGTCGCTCAGACGCGGGGGATCGAACGGCGGCAGTGTGGCGCGCTCGGCCAACCACGACCTGGCCCCGGGCCCTGGCGGGCTGCCCGCTTCGAACATGGCCTGCCCTGCCACGGCGGTGGGCATCGCCAGCAGCACCGCCAGCGCAGCGGCTGGCGCGGCCACTGAATCTCTCAGCAACTGCTTCACGTGACACCTCTCTGACTCTTGCACGCCCTGGCAAGACGGACTGGGCCACGACTGGCCCATCGCGAGTGGTCTAGTTCGGCCAGTTCTCCTCGATCATGTAGGCGTAGCACTCGTACTCCAGCAGTTCCGGATCGGGTTCCATGCGCCTGTATAACGTCATGCTCATCGTCCACGGTCGCGTGAACACCGCCGGATCTTCGATCGTGGCTTCATAGCGCATGTGATCGGGGCCGGTGCGGGTATAGCGCTCGACGACGTGCAACGCCTCGCTGTGGAAGTTGCCCGCCCGGTCGAACCAGGTCTGGTCCGTGAAGTGCACGACATCCACCACCAGCGTGTCGCCGTCCCAGCTCCCGCGCGAGTCTCCCATCCACCAGTTGATCGGCCCCTCCGGATGGGGGTTTCCGTTCATGTAGATGTGGCGGAGCGAGTGGTTGTATTCGTAGAGGATATTGACCTTGTCGGGCTGCTGAATGATCTGGAACGGATACGGCATGTAGGTGATGCGCGGCACCCCCGAGAGCAGGCACTGGTTCTCCGGATCGAGCGTCGCCCTGTTGGCGTAATTCTCGTTTCGACGCTCCAGCGCCCCCGGCTGGTAGGGGATGACCCCGTCTCCATCCACGACGGCTCTCCCGGCTGGCACACCCAGGCTGGCGCTGTGGTCTTCGATGTTCCACGCGGCGGTGTTGAGCACCTGCCATATGCCCTGCAGATCGGGCTGCCCGTCCTGCGTTCTCGCCGGTGTGTACGCCGTCTGACCGGCAGCGGGCACCGCTGACACGACCGCCACTGCCAGCGCCATCATCGACTGCCGTAGCCTGCGCGCTCCCACGTGAGAACCCTCCCTCCGAACAACTGTCAACGGTGGCAGTGAACCGCCGGCGGCGTTGCCGTTCCTTCGAGCGTCTCCGCAGTCTCTACGGGGTTCCCGCCGGAGCCGCTGCGCCGGCAGCAGCACCAGGGTAGCTCGGCTTCGGATAGAGCCCCATCCCGTGGTACATGTTGGAGTAGATCATGTCGTAGCGCACCCTGTTCCCCACCGTGTCGATCCACGCCAGCGATTGCTGAAACAGGCCCGGCTCCGGGTAGCCCCGCGGCACCGTGCCCTTCATGATATAGAGCTTGTGCTCGTGCATCGCGACGTAGGCAAACGTGCGGGACCCATCGGCGTTGGTCAGGTTCAAGGCATGTCCTTCAACCCGGTCCTGCCATTCCCAGCTCAGCAACGTCACCTCCGCGGCCGCCCGCACCATCTGCGACGTCGCCCACATCATCGCGCTCCGCTCGTCGTGCTTCCAGTACCCGTTCCCGATGTCGTCACTGTTGTTCTTGCGGCACTGCGCGTTCCCGGACTCACACGCGTCGGCACGCGCGTCGCCCAGGGCCCCGAGGCCGCTGTAATCCACAACGGTCATCGAGTAACGACCAGGGCCCCTCTCGGCGCTGTATACACGCGCCGGAAGGACGTAGTCCAGGACCGTCGTGTAGGTCGTTTCGGTGATGGTCGGCGTGCCTGGAAAGTTCACCTCGAACGTATCGTCCAGACTCTGATACAGCTCCCACTCCTGGGCCACAGCGGGCGCTGTCACTGACAGCACCAGCGCAAGCACGACGGCGGTCATACGCATGGCGTGTTTCCTCTCTGACTTCCCGCGCGAGGGCGGCTACCGGACAGGCACGCCCGCCTCGGCGTCCTCGATGTACTTGAGCGTGCCGGCTTCGGCCGTGTCCAGCCACCGCCGCCACTGCGCGTTGTCGACGAACGGATGCGGGTCCCCTGCCTTGCGCATGGCCAGCTTCGCCGCCGGCTCGAAGACCGTGCCACCGCTGTCGTAGGGATACGTGCTCAGGTAGCTGTGCACGTGCACGGGCACAGCGACATCGGCCAGTTCCGCCTTGATGCGCCGGAGGCTGTGGAGGAACTGCGTGCCGCCCTCCACGCCGTTCCGCTGTCCCGGTCCCCCGAACAGGAACGCTTTGTGGGGCGTCCCGTTGTCGTACACGGTGAACTCGAACGACGGCGAGCCCGGCGTGTGGCCCGGCAGTTTGTACACCTTCAACGACGTGTCGCCAAGTGTCAGCGTCTGACCGTCCGTGATCACCATGTCTCGCGAGAACGGCACGCCGAGCGGACGGTTGGGCCGGGCCGGCGCCGCAAACGTCGCCTCGATGAGCTGCCAGTCCTCCTCGAGCGTCGCGACACGCGCGCCCGACAGACCCTGAATCTTGCCGACGCCGCCGAAGTGATCCAGGTGGCCGTGCGAGATGAGGATGTACTTGATGTCCGCCGGGTCGAAGCCCACCTTCCGGATACTGTCGATCACGTGGTCGACCAGCGGTTCCTGCGCGGCGTCAATGAGTATCAGACCATCGCTCGTCGAGATGAGCCAGGCCGACACCGAGCCGGGACCGACGTAATAGAGATTGTCGAAGACCTTGATCGGCGCAACCTTCTGATATTCGACGTTATCCCTCTGGCTGCCGCGATAGCTCTCGCTGAGCCCTTCGCCGGGGGCAGCACCAGCGGTCTGTGCCTGGACGTTTACCTGGAGCAACGCGGCGACCAGCACGCCAATGACAACGAATAGTGTGGGACGTAGCCTCATGTGTCTGTTCCTCTTGATCGTGAGGTCCTCTACAAAGTCGGGCCGGGCAGGATCCTATCCCGCCCCGCCCCAGGTGTGAATCGAAATCCGATCAGACGGCGAGACCTGCAATGCGTCCCGGAGGTGCCAGGCATTGCCGACCGCCCGGCGAGCTACATCGTCAGGCAGCTCTACGACATGCAGGCGGGCACGCGCGAAAGCGCGATGATGGCGCCGGTCGTCGCGAAGCTGAACATCGACGACATGATCGCGATCACGGCCTACCTCGCATCACAATAGCGCGCCGGTCCGCTCGACGGATGCGAGACAGCACGGTGCGGCGACATCCGCCGCACCGCGAGCCCGCACGATGCTCTCCTTCTTGCGCTAACCGCTGGCCATCTGCGGCTTGACGACGACCTTGATCGCCCCCTCGATACGCTCCCGGGAATACCGAAGCGCCGTGGGCAGTTCGTCCAGGGGGAACGTATGCGTGTGCACGGGCGACACGTCGATTTTCCGCTGCGCCATCAACGAGGCGGCCCTGCGCACCGCGCTCCGTCCCTCACCGCGGATCCCGAAGAGATAGATGTTGTTGGTCACGATGTGTTCGACATCGACCAGCGCGGGCGTGTGCGCAAAAGCGGCCAGACATATCCGCCCGCCGCGCGAGACCATCTTCACCGCTTCGTTGACGGCATCGGGCGCGCCGGAGCACTCGACGACGTAGTGCACGCCACGCCCGCCGTTGAGCCGGCGCACCGCATCGACGGCGGGCTCGCGCGACGCGTTGACGACGTGATCCGCGCCCATCCGCTGACCTGTCTCGAGGCGGTCATCGCGGATGTCAGTCAGGATCACCGGACTCGCGCCGAGCGCCTTGCCCACCGCGACGACCAGGAGGCCGATCGGCCCGGCACCGGTGACCACCAGGCTCTGGCCCGCGACAAGCCCGCCGAGCACGTCCAGCCCGTACATGGCGGTGCCCGCCGTGACGATCAGCGTCGCCAGCTCGTCGCTCAGGCTGTCGGCCACCCGCACGAGCGTGTTGACGTGGTTGACGGCGTACTGGGCGAAGCCACCATCGGTGGTGAACCCGTTGGCACGGTGCCCCTTGCTGTACTCACCCTCGTTCTGCCCGTAGTTCAGGCACGACGTGTACATCCCCTGTCGGCAGCGTTCGCAGCGCCCGCAACCGGCATGGATCTCGACGGCGACCCGCTCGCCGACGGCGTACTCGTCGACCGTGGGTCCCAGGGCGACGACCGTCCCCATGTACTCGTGACCGGGCGTGAAGTTTCTGTTGAACGGCGGCTCACCGCCAGGAAGAGCGGGGGGACCCTGGTGGATGACCTCCAGGTCGGTGGCGCAAATCGCGCACGCGTCGACGCGCACCAGCACCTCCGCCGGTCCTGGTCGAAGCACGGGCTTGTCCACCAGCGTCAGTTGGCCCGGGTTTCCGAGGACCCACGCCATCATCGTGTCAGGTACTGCGGTCTTCGTCTCTGGCATTCTCAACGGCTGGAGCGCTTTTCGTTTCGGTCCAGGGCTTCTCGCAAGGGTCAGGCTTTTTCGAAAAGCGCTTTCCCGCGTTGTTCGGCCTCCACCGAATCGAAAAACGCTCCAGACCTGCAGATGGCGCGGCGTCTCCGCTCGACGCACCGCTCGACACAGCCGCGATCAGTTCGAGGCCATCGCCGCGACCCTGGCCCTCGAACACTCCACCATGATCGTCAGGTAGCGGCCGAACCGCTCGTTGTCATAGAGCAAGGGGTGGGCCGCACCGGGATTCCTGGCCGCCGCCTCCATCGCCTCCTGCGTCTGACCGTAGAAGATGTCGGGGTGGCCATTCAGCACCGCCTGCACGCCCATGGCTCTGGCATCGCTCAACACACCCTCGAGCGCAACCAGGTCGCTGGGGGTGGGCGTCTGTAGCACACCGCTGAGCAGCAGGACGCTGTGTGACGCGCCGTTGTGCATCACCGGAATGAAAACACCCAGAGACCCAGGCGTATGCCCCGGCGTCACCGCGAGCGTCACTGTCGTGTCGCCCAGCGTCACCTTCTGACCATGCGTCACCTCCACGTCCCGCGTCGGCCTCGGCCGGTCGGGACGGGGGTTGGCGAAGGACAGGTCCCAGTCAGCCGCCGTCATCATGATGTCGGCGTCCGGGTAGGTGTCCTGGAGATAGGAGACGCCGCCGACGTGGTCGTTATGACCATGCCCGACGATGATGTGCCTGATCCGCGCGGGGTCGAGACCCATCTTCCTCAACCCAGGTATGACAATCTCATCGGCTTCCTGCGGGCTGTTCAGCGCATCGATGAGAATGATGCCGTCACTGGTCGAGATCGCCCACGACCCCACGTCGCTGAACCCGAAGTAATAGAGGTTGTCGAACACGCGAATCGGATCGATCTGTACCCGGGGTGCCCGTGACTGCCCAGCCGCCTCCACCAGCAACGCCGGCCGCTGGGGGCCGAGCGCCGTGCACGTCCGCTCGAACTCGTTC
>JAQBVV010000086.1 GCA_027622905.1 Acidobacteriota bacterium | reverse complement strand
TATGCAAGCGAAGAGCAACGCAGCCCGGTGGGATGCATCGGTGGCCACGACGAGCAAGTTATTCCTGCCAGGGTCCTTAGTCAGGAGGGCACCGTGTCTAACGTGAAATGGTGGGTCATCACGCCCGTCGCCATTGTGATCATCGGAGTCCTGTGGACGGGGCCAGCCTTCACCCAGTCGGGTAACGCCGGCAGCGGGTTGATTCTGGGAACGGTCACGGCCGCAGACGGAAGCCCGATGGAAGGCGTCATCGTCTCGGCGCGCACGTCGCATGAGACCTGGACGACGTCGGTCTACACCGACCGCCAGGGTCGATATCACTTCCCCTCGTTGAGCGCCGGTAAGTACTCGATGTGGGCGCAGGCGAAGGGCTACGACATCGCGAAGGCGGAGTTCGGACTGGCGGATGGTACGCGTGTCGATCGCGACCTGACGATGCAGCCGCTGGCAGACCCCGAGGTCGTCACCCGGCAGCTGGATGGACCCGAATGGTTTGCCGCGTTGCCGGAAGGCAGCGACCAGGATCGCCGAATGAAGCACCTGCTTCGAAACAACTGCACGGCGTGCCACGGCCCCGCCCTCACGCTGCAACCCCGGTTCGACGAACGCGGGTGGGCGAACATCATCGACGTGATGGCGCGCGGCATCCCGCCCACCAGGGAGCCTGGAGCGGGGAACCCCACATGGCAGGCCTACAAGGGCGAGCTCGCCGAGTACCTCGGCCGCGTGACCAAGGACCTCGCACCCAGGCCCGATCCGCGTCCGACGGGAGCCGCAACGCAGGTGGTGATCACGGAGTTCGACATTCCGCGTCAGGGCAGGCCCATCCCGGCGCACACCGGCACCTTCTGGACCGAGGGCATGTCGACTCGCTACGAGAGCAAGGGCGCGCGCGATATCTGGGCCGACAGCCGGGGCAACCTCTGGGTCTCGGACGACCGCAGTATGGGCCGCACCACAGGGACGCTGGATCCGCGAACCGGCACGTGGACCGACTACGCGATGCCCGATGCCGAAGGGATGGCTACCAATTCGCACGGTATCTGGGGCAGTCGGGAAACGGACACCGTCTTCCAGGGTGGGCAGCCGGACGGCGCGCTCCTGATGTTCGACACGAAGGCGGAGGAGTTCGTGCATTTCGCTCGTCCCGACTCGATTCCGGCCGCCGGCGGTCATATCGACGTCGATTCGCAAGGCAACGCCTGGGCTCCGGCTCGCGACGGCGCCGTGAGGCTCAATCCGAAGACCGGGGAGTACACCTACTATCCCGTGCCGTACATCGGGGATTCCCGTCCGAGCGATCGGAACCAGTACGGGCTCGCCGTCGACTCGCAGGACAATGTCTGGCTTGCCAGGGCTGGCACCGAAAGCGTGGCGTGGCTCAATACGAAGAGCGGAGAGACAGGACACGTCAGGTTCGAGCGGCTCCCGTTCTCTGGCTTGACCGAGAGGGACCGGACGGTGGCGGTCGGCATGAACTTCGGACCGCCGAACGGCAAAGGGCCCCGCAGGCTCGGCTCGGGCGGCCGCAACGGCGGCAACTACATGTGGGTGGCGCTGAACAAGTCAGACGAGATAGCGAAGATCGACATTCGCACCAGGAAGGTGGTCGCGGAGTATCCACTGCCCGAGGGGAGCGCACCCTACTTCACGACGGTCGACAGCGACGGCATGGTCTGGATTCCGGCGCAGAATGCCGACCGGATCTTCAAGCTCGACCCTGCCACCGAACAGATGACGGAGTTCCAGCTGCCGACCCGTGGCACAGACCTCCGGCATCTCACGATCGATGACAGCACGAGCCCTGCGAGTATCTGGGTCACCTACAACCGGTCGAACAAGATCACACGGCTGCAGGAGAGACCGGCGGACACGCAGTAAACAGGTAGTGGACTGCTACGGCCTAGCGTCCGGTCCCATGCGAAACGCCTCATCGAACGCCGAGCACTCGTAGTCGAGAAGCTGCATGTTGCTCTCGAGGCGTCGATAGAGCGGCATGCGCATCGTCCAGGGACGCATGAACACGTTCGGATCCTCGATCGTGACGTCGTAGCTGATGTGGTTCGGCGCCATCAGCGTGTAGCGCTCCACCACGTGCAGTAGCGGGCTGTGGTGGTTGCCGGCCTTGTCGAACCAGGTCTGATCGGTGAAGTGCACCACATCGACCACCAGCGTGTCGCCTTCCCACGTTCCCCGCGAATCACCCATCCACCACTCGATCGGACCGTCCGGATGCGAGGAGTTCATGAAGATATTCCGCACCGCGTGCGCGTACTCGTACAGCATAGACACCTGGCCCGGTGTCTGAACGATCTGAAAAGGAAAGCCCATGTAGGTGGCGCGTGGAACGCCGGGCAGCCAACACCGTGTTTCCGGGTCCAGCTCCGCGCGGTTCGCGTAGTTATCCCGCTGCCTGGCCGCCGCCTCGGGTAGGTACGGAATTTCGTTGCCGTCGACGACACCAAGGCCCGCCGGAACACCAGGCTCCGCAGGATGCGGCAGGACATTCCAGGCTGCGCTGTTGACAGCCTGCCAGATACCCGACAGGTCTGGCTTGCCGTCGGGGGTTCTCGGGAGAGCCTGTCCGGCGGCGGGTGTTGGCACGAGCACCACGGCCGCCGCGGCGGCGACCATCGCCCCGATGAACCACGTCCTCATCTTCGTACGCCTTTCTCGTGCAGTCTGACGGCGTCTCATGGTGCCTCGTGCGTGTGGATGCCCAGCTGGCCTTCCCGGACCGCCGCCCGGCCGGTGTCCAGCAGGTTACTGAGCGTGACCCCCTCCCAGCACGCCTCCTCGAAGAATTCGAAGTTCTCATCCCGCACGATGCCGAACGCGATCGTCCAGGGCTGCGTGAAGACGTTGGGATCTTCGATCGTCGCCTCGTAGTCGATCGTGTTCGCATCGACCAGCGTCCAGCGCTCGACGACGCGCAGGGCATCTGTGTAAAAGACCCCGTGCGAATCGATCCATGGCTGCTTGTTGTACCCGACAGGGTCGGCGCGAAAATTCGTCGCCTCGACGACGAGCGTGTTGCCTTCCCATCGACCGCGCGAATCCCCCTGCCACGTGGCGGCTCCAGCTGGAGCATGAGGACGACCGTCCACCGGAATGACGCGATACGCGTGCACCCACTCGTACATGATCACCACGTGGCCGGGGATCTGGAGGATCTGCATCGGGCCCCGGAGATTGCTTCTGGGCACGCCCTGCAACGAGCAGCGGTCCTCGGGTTCGACATGCTGCACCTCGGTTGGCGTATACAGGTTGACGAGGTGTTCCCTCCGCTTGGCTTCCGCCCAGGGCTGAAACGGAACCCGGCCGTTCGGCGGGTCGATGATCACCTGCTGCGGCAGGCCGATGCGATTGGCTCCACGGCCCTGCATCCTGTTGTGCTCGGGTTCGCAGCATCCCTCTTCAAGACTGTGCCCGGCGTTGGCCGAACCAGGCCCACCGGCCCAGATTCCCTGGATGTCGGGCTGCCCATCCGGCGTACGCGGCGGGGTCCACGTCTGGCCTGCCAGAGAGGCCGGCGCCATCCACAACAGCGCAGCGAGAAGCACCGGGGGTGCCACGCAGCTGCGGGACTGTCTGCTCATGTCCGACGCTCCTTTCAAAACCGTTGCGCGAAGTCTACTACCGGCGCGACCCCGTCAGGTGCGATGAGTGGGCCGACCGCCTGGGCGGCCTCCCGGTTCGTCCACACGCGGTCGAGGGGACGTTGAGGGGACAGGGAGCGCGGCCTAAATTACACTACTTGCATTTGACCGACAACTTGACGAGGACCGGAATGATCAACTCTCGCATGACCTTTGGCCACACGGCGTTGGCACTCGTGGTGCTGCTCGTCATCGGGGCACCGACACATGCCGCAGGACAGGGCGCCGCCTCGGTCAGCGGCACGATCGCCGACGAGAGTGGCGGTGTCTTGCCGGGCGTCACCGTCACGGCCATCACGACCAGCATCGCCGGCGAGATACCCCGCGTGCGTACCGCCATGAGCGGCGCTCAGGGCCGTTACGAACTCCCGAATTTGCCGGCTGGGAGCTATCGCATGCGAGCGGTGCTCCCTGGCTTCAGCAGCGACGAGGTGACCGTGGCCGTCGCGGCCGGCAGTTCAGTCGTAATTGACATGGCGCTGACGATCGCTCCACTGGCGGAGACCGTCACGGTGACACGTACCGACCAGGACCTGGCATCGGTGCCGAGCTCCATCTCGCTCGTTCAGCGGGATCAGATCGAGTACGCGCAACGCCGGTCTTCGCTCGACGAGGCGCTCCGCGGGATCCCTGGCCTGTTCGTGCAGAATCGCCGAAACTACGGCCTCTCCGGCGGTGTCGGTATCAGCGTCCGCGCGCCGCAGCCACGTTTCGGGCTGCGCGGTCTGGCGATCATCCAGGACGGAATTCCGATCACGACCGCGGATGGCACCACGGAGCCGGGGAACGTTGATCTGGGCTCGGTGGGGCGGATCGAAGTCATTCGCGGTCCGAGTTCCGTTCTGTATGGCAACTCGGCCGGCGGCGTGATCAACCTGGACACGACGTTCGACACCTCCCGTCCCCTGACGATCACGCCCGACATCCAGTTCGGGAGCCACGGCTACAACCGGCAACAACTCCGCGTGGACGGCGGAAATGCCGGCACGCAGTTCATGGCGAGCGCGAGCCGATTCGAGACAGACGGGTTCCGGCAAAACAGCGCCGCCGAGATCACGCAGGCGAACGTCGTGGTGCGTCGCGCGGTGTCGGCCAGTACCGAGATGCGGGGTGTGTTCAACCTGATGGACGCGCCGTTTTCAGAAAGCCCGAGCTTTCTCAACGAATCCGACGCCAGGAACCGTCCCACGCTGGCACGCGATGTGGCGCTGGCTCGACACTGGGGCGAGGGGACCACGCAGGGGCAAGGTGGGCTCACCGTGCAGCGTCTGGTCGGCGATGCACAGCTGTTTCGCGCCACCGGCTGGGGGATGTGGCGGAACCTGGATGCGATTGGCGTCTTTCAGAACATCGAGCTGGCTCGCAAGGGATTCGGGTTCCGGTCCGAGTATCTGGGGTCGGCACAGACCGGGTCCGTCGGCATGGAGTGGGCGGCGGGAATCGACTTCTCGTCCCAGAACGACGACCGACAGGAGTTCGGCCAGGTTCCGCCGAGTACGAGCGGCGGCAACTCGACCAACGGCTCGCTACAGGTCGACCAGACCGAGGACGTGCGTTCCGTCGGTCCGTTTGCCCAGCTCAGCCTCTCGCCACACGACCGGGTGCGGGTCACGGCCGGCGTCCGCTGGGATTACTACGACTTCAGGGCCGGTGACCGGAAGCTGGACGATGGCGACCAGTCCGGCGACCGGACGATGAGCGCAGTGAGTCCGTCGGTGGGGGTCACGTTCGCGGTGGCTCCTGCCGCGAATATCTTCGCCAACGTCGCGACGGCCTACGAGACGCCAACGACCGTCGAGCTGTCGAATACGCCGACGGGGGAGGGCGGGTTCAACCAGGACCTTGACCCTCAGAACCTGCGCAGCCTGGAGGTCGGCGTGCGGGGTCTGATCGCGCCGGCCCGGGTCCGGTACGAGGTGGCCGCCTACGTGTCCACGGTGGACAACGCGCTGGTCACGTTTCAGAACCCCCTCTCCCAGGACTTCTTTCGGAATGCGGGGAAGTCGTCGCGGGACGGCATCGAGCTGTCGCTCGACTGGGTACCGAACGCGAGCTTCAGTACGCGGTTCGCCTACACCTACCAGAACTTCACGTTCGAGCGTTTCGTGACCGAGTCGTCGGACTTTTCGGGCAACATCGAGCCGGGTGCGCCGCCGCACCGGATCTTCACCGGAATGAACTACACCGCGCCCTTCGGGCTGCGGTCGGGGGCGACCCTCCGGTGGGTCGACGCCTACACACTCAACAACGCGAACACGGTCTTCAACTGGGCGCACACGGTCGCGGATCTTCGGTTCGGGTTCGACCGCACCTGGGGAGCCGCCAACATCCGTCCGTTCCTCGGGATCGACAACGTCTTCGACACGCGCTATAACTCGTCGGCCATCACCAACGCCTTCGGTGGTCGCTACTACGAGCCGTCGCCGGGCCGGGAGGTCTACGTCGGCCTCACGATCGGCGCCGGCATCCGATAGTCGATCTGAGCGGGGTCAGAACGTTCGCCGACTGACGGACAGCAGACACCGCCTCGCAGACCGGTGCCCTTCGACGAGCGCCACGCCTGATGGAATCGAACCAGGGATCGCGCTGGTACCGGCGCCCGGCACCCGTGTGGTCCCCGGCCAGTCCAAGGCCGTTCTCGTGCGCGTGATCCTCCGGCTGAACTGATGCGGCCTGGCTCAGGGGCCGACCGTCTGACGGTTGAGAAACTCCACGATGATCTCGTTCACACGCGCGTGATGCGTGACGGGGGACATGTGGCCTGCTGCCGCGACCTCCTGGTACTCGATCCGCGGGAGCGCCGCGCGCAGAATCGCCGCGATGCGATGTATGGAAGGCCTCGTGCACTCGCCGCAGATCAGCAGCGTGGAGGCCCTCACGGCACGCAGGTCCTCCGCCGTCAGCGCCCCCGGCGCGTCGCGGGGGATCCCGAACCAGTCGCCGGTAGCCCGATCGATGGTGCGCACAACGTAGGCGCGGCTCCGGGCGTCCATGGCATCGAGGCCCCCCGGTGCTCCCCAGGCGTCGATGAACATCCTCGCCGCGCCGTCCCGGTCTCCGACACGAACGAGCGCCGTCATCGCCATGGCGAGCTGAGCTGGAGATGTTCGGCGGCCGTGGAGTCCTCCGTCTCTTCGAGCAGGTTGAAAAGCACTGGCTCGATGAGCGTCAGGCTCGCCACGCGGTCGGCGTGTTCGAGAGCCGAGCGCAGGGCGATCGCACCGCCGAGAGAGTGGCCGACCAGATGCACAGGCCCCTCGAACGTGCCGATGAGGGCGGTCACGATCGCGGCGTCGTGCCGAAAGTAGGGCTGGCCATCGCTGGGAAGGGGGTCGCTCCCGCCATAGCCGTGGAGGCGGGCGCCAGCACGTGACACGTGTCGCCGAGCCGTTCCCCCAGCCACTTCCACTGGCCGCCGTGACTGCTCGCACCATGGAGCAGGATGACAGCCGGGCCATCCCCGTGTTCGCGAACGGCGACGGTACGTCCGCCAAGGTCGATTTCAGGCATCAGGCGACGGCTTCGGCGTTGCTCGTCACTGCAGGACATCGGGGCTATTATCTGCCCCCCTGCCGCCTGCCGCCTGCCGCAGGCTGGCACCGATCAGACGAACTGCGATAAGGTTGGCCATCGCGATGATGACAAGAAGGTCCCGCCACACGCTTGCACGGATCAGCACTCTCGTGGCCCTGTCTGCGTTATTGCTCTCCGCGGCTCCCACCGAGGCCCACCAGCCATTCCGGGTCGACGGCACCATCTCCACATTCGAGAATCGCGTCCTTGTCGTGAAGACCCGGGAGGGTGAGTCGTTCACCTTTCGGCTGCAGGAGAGCACCACCGTTCGGCGCGAGAAGAACCGTGTGTCACAGACGGAACTGAGACCTGGCCGGCGCGTGGACGTCCACATCATGGCCGATAGCCTCTACGACCAGGATCCGTTCGTCTTGTCGGTCGAATTGGCGCCCTGAGGAACGTCCGGAAAGACAGCCGCAGACCGGATGCGCAGCTCACTCGTTGTTGTCGCCGTGGCGACCGTTGTCCTTCTCGGATGCGCCACCAATCCCGCCACCGGTCGTCGGCAGCTCGACCTCATAGGCGAGGGCCTGGAAATCGACATCGGACGAGCAGCGGATCCCGGTATCACTGCGAGCATGGGCGTCATCGAAGACGCGACGATACGCGAATACATCTCAGATCTGGGCCTGCGGCTGGCCGCGACCTCGGAGCGTCCGGAGCTTCCATGGTCGTTCACCGTGCTCGACGACCCACTGGTAAACGCGTTCGCACTACCCGGCGGATTCGTCTACGTCACACGCGGCATCCTGGCGCATTTCGCGTCAGAGGCGGAACTGGCCGGCGTGCTGGGCCATGAGATCGGGCACGTCACGGCCCGACACGGCGTGTCCAGGATTTCACGGATCATCCTTCAACAAGTGACGCTCGAGGTGGCAAAGGAAGCCTGGAGGGGCGTGCGGCAGTACGGAGAACTGCTGGACGCCAGCCTGGGACTCGTCAACCTGGACTACTCCAGGGACGAGGAGACCCAGTCCGATGAACTGGGCGTGCGGTACATGACCCGGGACGGCTACGACCCTCGCGCCCTCGAAGGCGTGTTTCGCATGCTGGCCTCCGTCTCTGGTACCGATGGCAGTCGCCTGCCCGAGTGGCAGCTGACCCACCCGTACCCCGAGAACCGTGAGATGCACATCCGGGACGTGATCGCGTCGCTTCCCGCAGAGCAGACGGCACCCAACGTGGAACGCGACCGCGACACCTACCTGGAACGCCTCGAAGGTCTGACCTACGGGCTCAACCCGCGTGACGGCTACTTCCGGGACGACGTGTTCCTGCACCCGACGCTAGGCTTCCAGTTCACTGTGCCTGCAGACTGGACAGGAGAAAACCGGAGGACCACGTTTGTCGCCATCGGGCCAGGCGACGACGGGCTCGTGACGGTGCAGGCGATGGAAGAAGTCACCGACGCGACCCAGGCGATGAAGGACTTCCTGGGTCAACCCGGCGTCGTAGGCGGCTCGGTGAGGCAGGTTGAGCAGCACGGGCTGCAGGGAGTCCGCGCGCCCTTTGTCGCCCTCGAGTCCGGCGAGCAGAGTCGGGGCGAGGTGCTGTGCCTCGAACACGAGCGTCGCATTTTCCGGGTTGTCGGGGTCTCGACGTCAGGCGGCTGGCTGGCTCGAAGGCGCGCGGTCCTGGCCACCCTGGAATCCCTGGCGCCGCTGACAGACCCCGCCGTGCTCGCGGCTGAACCGTGGCGGCTCGAGATCGTCACGGTCCCGGAGTCCATGACCCTGCAGACGTTTCATGAGCGTTTCGACTCGCCGGCCTCGGCTGAGGAAACCGCCAGGATAAACCGGGTGGCACTCGACGAACTGCTCCCTGCGGGAGCACGACTGAAGCGAGTCGTTGGGCGGCCGGTTCCATGAGTGCTCGATCTCCAGGGATCTGACACTGAAGGCCGTGGGCCCTCCCGGCGGGCGCGAGGCGCCAGGCACCCTGGCGGCGCACGGGTTGACGTGCGTCCGACCGGACCGGTAGCATGCGATGATCTGAACCACTTTTGAGAGGAAAAAAACGTATGAAGAGAAACCTATTGGTTCTCGTGGCAGTAATGCCCCTGTTGACGGGGACGGCTGCGGCGCAGGATGCCGGCGCCATCGCGCGAGCGGCCGCCGCGAGCATGGGCACTGACACGCTCCAATGCATCACGTATTCGGGCGGCGGCGGCTACGCGGCGATCGTGGGCCAGGGTTTCTCCCCGGCCGACGACTGGCCAAGAGTCGAACTGGTCGAATTCTCGCGCGTCATCAACTTCGACGCCGGCACCATGCGCGAAGAGCGCCTTCGACGCCAGGGCGACTACTCGGCGCAAGGCGGCGGAGGGATGCCCATCCAGGAAGGGCGCCAGATCATGCTCGTCAGTGGAGATAAGGCGTGGAACCTGAACGGCACGACCGTCCAGCCCCAGCCAGCCATCGGCGATGTGCGGCAGCTGGAGATCTATCTCGACCCGCACGGGTTCCTGAAGGGGGCGCTCGCGGCCAGCGATCTGGTCACCTTTCAGCGGAACGAGGGCGGTGGAGAGCGGAGAAACATCCTCGCCTACACGATGGGACGCTTCCGCATCCAGGGCTCCCTCAATGCAGACAACGAGGTCGTGCGCATTCAGACCTTCGTGCCGAGCCCGCTTCTCGGCGACATGGTGGAGGAAAAGACTTACGGCAACTACCAGACGTTTGCCGGCGTGAAGTTCCCGACCAACTTCCACAACCACACGAACTGGGACCATGAGTTGCGACCGCAGGGCTTTTATGGCGTTCCGGACGGGGGACACAACTCGTTCGGCACCACGATCAACACCGTTCAGCCGAACGCGTGTGGAGCGGCCATCACCGTACCCGCCGAGGTGCAGGCTGCCACGGTGCCCGCTGTCACTGTCACGTCAACCGAGGTCGCCGATGGCGTTTATCACCTGACCGGCGGATCGCATCACAGCGTTGCCGTGGAGTTCGCCGACTATATCGCCGTGGTCGAGGCTCCACAGAACGAGGCGCGGTCGCTGGCCGTCATCGCCGAGGTGCACCGGCTGATCCCCGAGAAGCCGATCAAATACGTGGTCAACACACATCACCACTTCGACCACTCCGGCGGCTTGCGCGCATATGTGCACGAAGGTGCAATTCCGATCGCGCACCGGGACATCGTGCCCTATTACTACTATGCGGTCATGGACAGAGGGCGTCGGACGCTGGAGCCGGATCTGTTGTCGCTCTATCCGCCGGATGAGTTCCAGGAGACCTTCGTTCTCGAAGAGGTCTCGAACACGAAATACACGCTCAGCGATGGCACGCGGACGATGGATCTGCACGTCGTGCAGGGGAATCCGCATGCGCAGGGCATGCTGATGGTGCATCTTCCGGCCGAACGGATCCTGGTCGAAGCCGACCTCTTCACCGCCGGCCAGACGTTCCCGACGACCGTGAACGCCGCCGGGAAGAGCTTGTATGACAACGTGCAGCGCCTCGGGCTGAACGTGGACCGGGTGGTGCCCGTTCACGGACGGGTGTTCACGTGGTCGGAGTTCGCCGCGGTCGCCAGCGCGGGCAACTAGTTCAGAAGACAGCGCAGGCGAGTGCCGGGCACTCGTCTGCGCTGCGACTCGTCAACGCCCCAGTACCCGCCTGAACCAGCCCGGTTTCTCGCCGGCGTCCGAACGAAGCCGTCCCGATAACCAGAACCAGCCCGACAGCACATTGCCGACCTGCGGAGGGGCCGTGAGCAGTGCCGGATCTATCACCACGTCGAAGGTGCCACCGACCGTTTCGACCAGCGCCCACCAAAAGGCCACGCCGGTGGCCGTGTTTCGCCGTTCCTCCGCCTCGAGGACGCCGCCGACGAACAGGGCGTGGGGCTCCGGCGGATTGACCGGATGGCCTTCTGGCGAGATCAGGCCAGATGGAATG
Organism: Acidobacteriota bacterium; assembly: GCA_027622905.1. Lineage (GTDB taxonomy): Bacteria > Acidobacteriota > Vicinamibacteria > Vicinamibacterales > UBA2999 > JAQBVV01. The sequence goes on along the minus strand of JAQBVV010000086.1, from coordinate 2,644 downwards.
AACGACCTCGGCTCGAACTCCATTCCCTCTGCGGCCTGCGACGCCGCAAAGAGCGCCTCCGTCTGGAAGACGGTCACGTTCTGGGCGAACGCGGCAATCTGCACGTCGACGACCGCAGGCAGAGACAGCCTTCCGAACGTGTCGGCATCCGGGCAGTCAAACGCGAAGGGGTAGTCGCCCCCTGTCAGGGCTCCCTCCGGCGGGTTGGCCCAGGCGAGGAACGTGCCGTCCAGCGGTGTGTGCGTCTCACGAGTGATCCTGGCCTCCACGGCGGTCCGCACTGACGACTTACCAGTGAAGTGAGGGTTCAACCCCATGGCGTCACCGTTGGATTTGACCTGCAGCCACAACTCCTCGCCACTTGGCGGGGCCCACCGGAGATACTGGCCGTCCCGTGCCTGGATCGTCGTGGCCCTGTCGGCCACGCTGCTCGCCAGCTCGGCGAGGTCCTCCCCGGATGTCACCTGGAAGCCGAGGGTGGAGAACTGACTTGGCATGGGGATCGTGGGAGAATGGAGATGGTGGAAGAAACGGACCGTTCTGTGCAAAAACGTGTGCAGAAACTATAGCCCACGCAGGGTCGAAGACTCCGGTCTGAGCCTCCAGACTACGGCGTGTCGGACAACGAACCGATACGGGAGACGTGCAGGGAACAAAAGGGTTGCAGGTTACCTGGTGTGAGTGGAGTGCCAGCAGTGCGGCCAGCGATCGGCGGGGCTGGAAAGCAGCAGCCGCCCGGTCCTGAACACCCGGCCAGCGACGTCGACGCGTCCAGAGGCTGGCAGTCGCCCCGCAGCGGGGTTGGACACCACACCGGCGCCACGATCCAGAGCCGACTCCCGGCAGAGTGCTCCCGACCACCCGCCGAAAGCCGACGCCGACCAGTTTCTCCGCGAGATGCTCGCCGATGGCCCGATGCGACAGGTTGACGTGACCCAGGCAGCCGCGGCCCAGCGCATCGCGGACCGGACATTACGACGGGCTCGCGTGCGACTTGGCGTCGTTGCCACGAAACACGGGTTCGGCAGCGGCTCGTTCTGGGTGTGGCGGCTCAGACCCTCGACCCACCGAGAGATCGGCGCCCAGCGCGCCGACGGTCACGATGGAAAGAATCGAATTGCGCGGCGTCGGCGTACGGACAACGCCAGACAGTCGGACCACACGCCTGACGTCTAGATACAGCGTGGCCACCTTTGGCCCTCTTCGCGAGAATGCAGTGGCCCTCTTCGCTAATTATTCTCTCCTGCCCAGTACATGCAGCCAGGTCCGGATCCTTCGCCCATCATGATTTGCCCGGTCACTTCGAGGGTCGCCAGGTCGAGGACAGCCACCCGATTGGCGTCCCTGAGGCCGACGTAGGCGCGCGCGCCGTCTCGCGACACGAGGATCGCCCCGTCGCCGGTATCCATCTGGTCCATGCTGATGCGCTTGATCACGCTACGCGACGCCGCGTCGATCACGATCAGCGAGGCGGCTTCTCCGTCGATGATCAGCACCCGACCGTCCGGCGTGAACTTGAGGCGATTGGCATCCTGCATGCCCAGATCGAGGCTCTGGACGACCTGCCTGCTGGCCACGTTGATGATCGACACACCCCCATCGTTCCTCGTGGCGGTCCAGAGCTCCTGGCCATCGGGTGACAGGTCGATCCCCTCGGGGAGTTCACCAGGTATCGGGATGACCGACAGCGTCGTCTCGTCCGGACCGTCGATGGCGCCCTCGGCCATCGTGACGGAGTTCGAGGCCCGGTTCGGCATGAACAGCGTGCGACCGTCGGGGCCAAGCACGAGCAAATGCGTGCCATCCTGTCCGATTCCAAGGGTCCAGTCGATCTGGTCTGCCTCGGGGTCGTAGCGCCCGATCGACTTGTAGCCTTCGATCGTGAAATAGACCTTTCCGTCCACGAAAAGCACGTCGTGCGGTCCGCTGCCAGGGCCCGTGTTCACTCTCCGGATCTCGCGCTGGGTCGCGATATCGATGACCGAGATTCCGTCGCTGGGACTGGCAACAAAGGCCAGACGTCCATCGGCGGAAGCTGTCACCTCGTGTGGATCGCGTCCGGTTGGCACCCGCCCGAGCACCGTGCCGCTGGCCGGGTCGACGATCGCCAGCGCACTGGCGTCCCTGAGCAGCACGAGTAACCGCTCAGAAGAGGGCGCCTGAGCCATGGCGGAGCCGGTGGCGACCGTGAGAGCCGCCAGGGCAACGAGCGATACTACCCACCGTTGTGAACTATGTGTCAGGTTCATCTCGCGTCTCCTGTTATCGATTGGGGTCGTCCCCCGGGTTCACGTATGTCGTGCTCGACGGCCCCATGCCCGTGATCTGAATCACCACCGCCTCGTCCTTCGTCATGGCGAAGTGGTTCGAGCCCGGGGGTCGGTGTAGAAGCTGCCCGGGGGCAATTCCTTCAGCTTCGACTCGTCGAATGTGTCACCGTAGCCGATGTACCACATGCCTGATATGACAGTGGCAACCCGGTCGTCCTGATGCGAATGCGGAAGTGCCCGAATATTCGGCCCTGCACGAAGCAGGAGCGTGTAGAGTCCCGGCTTGGTCGGATCCCCTTTCAGGACCACGGTCTGCACGCCGGACACACCAGAGGTGCCCACGCCGCCGGCCGCTGACGCCGGCCAGTTGACCT
>JAQBVV010000085.1 GCA_027622905.1 Acidobacteriota bacterium | reverse complement strand
CGCACAGTGTTTACCTATCCGGGCTGGACCGACCGGAGCCCGTGACGCGCGTCCCGCAAGCACCGGTGACGGGACGGCCATCCGAGCCGCAAGAACTGTCCCGAAATCCCCGAAATCAGATGTTCGGCCAGACGGGTTTTCGGTACAGCCTGCCCCAGGGCGCCCGACTGGCGGTCTAATCCTGGAGTAGCGGGATGCTCGCGACCGGTGGCGGCGTGGGCCGCGATTCCAGATAGGCGTGGATGTGGGCAAGGTCCGCGTCCGGCACGAGCCGTTCGGAGTAGGGCGGCATCTGGTTGGTCGGCTTCCGTACATATGCGGTCAACGCCGCGAGCGGAAATGGTCGAGGCGCAAGCCGTGGACCGGCGGCGCCCCCCTGGCCCTCATAGCCGTGGCACTGGTAGCAGCCGTAGCTGGTATACAACTTCTTGCCGGTGTCCGCGTCGCCGGCCGGTGCCTGTGACGTCTGCACCTGCGGTGTGGCGGCCGGTGCGGGTGTCTGAGCGCGCACTGATGCCATCAGCGTCAACGTCGCGATCGCAAGAACACCCATGAGCTGGAACGTCTTCATCGTGCCTCCCGTATGGTCGCGCAGAACGTAGCGCGCAGGCTTCAGCCTGCGCGTCAACAAGCCTGTCGGCCGTCAGCGCGGTTGTGTCACCACATCGATGAGCGACGGCTCGCCTCGCTTCACGACGTCGAGGGCGCGCCGGATCGCCGGCCCGAGATCGTTCGGGTTGGTGATCGGCCCCTGCGCGTGGACGCCCATCCCATGCGCGACTTTCGCGAAGTCGACGTTCGGATCGGTGATCGTCGTCCCGATGTGCGCACGCGTGACGCCGCGGTTGTGCTGATTGCCCATTCGCTGGAGGTGCATGACCTCCTGGTGGTAGGAGCGGTTGTTGTGCATCAGCGTGAGCAGCGGAATCCGGTGATGCGCGGCCGTCCACCAGACGCCTGGTGCGTAAAGAAAGTCGCCGTCACCCTGGATGTTCACCGAGATTCGCCCATGCTTCTTGTTGGCGAGCGCCCCGCCGACCGCGGCCGGCGCGCCGTAACCGACGCCCGCGCCACCTGAGTCACCGATGTGGTGATAGGGCTTTTCGAAGTTCCACAAGCGAAACGCCCAGCCGCTGGTGTTGCCGCTCTCAGACACCAGCGACCAGTCTTCGTTCTTGAGCTGCGCCCAGACCTCGGCGGCCAGGCGAGCCGTGCTGATCGGCGTCGCGTCCCACCCATACGCGGCTTCCGTGCGCGCCGCATCCAGACCCCTGGTGTGCGCGAGATCCAGCTGCTGCCGGCGCTCGCCGAAGGCGCGGCGCCGATCGTCGGTCACGAGCCTGCGGCATGCCTCGGTCAGCGCCGGGAGCGTGGCTTCGGCGTCGGCGGCCATCGCCACATCCACCTCCGGATACCGCTGGAAATCCTGGAAGTTGCTCTTCGTGAAGAGATCGGAGGCCGTGATGCTGATGAGCCGCGTGCCCGGTCTGACGCGAGACCTGGTCGTCTTGTGCAGCGCATCCCGCATGGAGGTGACCGTCCCCCAGAAGTCGAACAGCTCGAGACCCAGAATGACATCTGCGCCGGCAATGAGCTGGTTCCCGGTCTCGGTCTGGTTGAGCGGATGGTGCGTCGGGAAGTTCATGCGGCCGTGTCGGTCGATGACCGGCGCCTGCAGCGTCTCTGCCAGATCGACCAGTAGCGCGATGCCGGCCGGCGTCCGCGCCGCGCGATCCGCCACGATGACCGGGTTCTCCGCGTTGACCAGCAGCGCTGCGGCTTCGGCGACGGCGCCTGAATCGCCCTGGGGCGGCGTCGCCACGGTCAGTTTCGGAACGCGCAGCCGTGACGAGATCTCCGGCGTGATCGGGTCTTCCTGAAGCCCGCCGTCGATGACGATGACGACCGGCATCATCGGCGGCGTCATCGCGATCTTGTAGGCGCGCACGGCTGATTCGGCGAAATGCGGCAGCGAGTAGGGGGTGTCATCCCACTTGACGAAGTCGCGGACCATGAGGGCTGCGTCTTGCACGCTGTGCGCCCACTCCACGCCCGGCCGCCGCATCGTGGCATCCAGATGATTGCCCGCCAGAATGTACACCGGCACGCGGTCGCAGTAGGCGTTGTAGATGGCCATCGAGGCGTGCTGGAGACCGACCGTTCCATGGCAGAGCACGGCCATCGGCTTGCCTTCGATCTTGAAATAGCCGTGGGCCATCGCGACCGACGATTCCTCGTGCAGGCACGTGAGGAACTCCGGCGCCTCGTTGTTGCCGTAGTTGATGATCGATTCGTGGATGCCGCGGAAGCTCGATCCGGGGTTTGATGCGACGTATTCAAAGTCGAGCGACTTGATGACATCCACCATGAAGTCGCCGCCGGGGAGATCGGTCGTGAGCTCCTCGCCTCCGACGACCGGGTCAACCTCGCGGGCCGCCACCGGGGCGGTGGCTGAGCCGCCACCCTGGGCGGCGGGAGCCTGGGCTGGCGTCGCCTGCGGCGCGGCACCCACGGCGGCGTCAGGTACGAGGGCGGCGGCGCCCGTGACGGCGGCGCCCTTGAGAAAGTCTCGACGATCCACGGTACGTTTTACGGACATGGCATCTCCTCGAAATCTGAGGCGCAGTGTACCCCAAACGTTGGCCGATAGGGCGGCCTGGCAGCCCCTGGTAAAAGTCCACCTGCATTCGACGAGCGACGCATCCTCGCGACCTGCGTTGCTCCTCCATCAAATACAGGAGGTATTTTCAGTCGTCGCGCCTTGCCCGCGAGGCGCTTCGCCCGTCTCGGTGCGACGCCGGACTTTCACCACGGACTGCTACGGTGCGATGTCCTCCAGGCGCCGGTTGCGGGTTTCAAGCATGGACCGCGCGGCCACGACCCCGACCACGCCCACGACCGCGAACATCAGAAACACCGCGCCCGTGCCCCGGTCCGCCACGAAGTAGCCCACCAGCAAGGGCCCGGCTGCTGACGCGAGCCGCAGCCAGCAGGTCGCCGCGCCGGTGCCGATGGCGCGCATGCGGGTCGGGTACACCTCCGGCGTGTAGAGATACAGCACGGCGTTGACCGAGCCGACGATACCGTAGCTGAGCGTGACGAGCACGATGACGGCGGAAACCGAACCCGAGGCGAACGATCCCAGCGTCGCCAGCAGCGCGGCACCGGCGGCAAAGCAGACGGTGGCCCAGCGCCGGCGCCCGATCCGGTCGATGACGAAGGCGCACCCGAGCAGGATGGCCACCTGCGCGACATTGTTGAGCGTGCCGGCCCGGAGAGACTGTGCGATCGTCAGGCCATACACGCTGTTGTACAAGGTGGGCATCCAGTTGTTGAGCCCGTTGGTGATGAAATACGCGCTCGCCCAGAGGGTCCACACCACCAGGGTGCGGCGGCGGTAGAACGGGGACAGCAGTTCGGCCCAGCGCGTCCGGTTATCTCCACTGGGAACCGCCTGGATGTTGCCTCGAGCGATCGGCGGTTCATCGTCCCGCGTGTCATCCCTGGCCGGCTGCGTGCCGAGTGCTGCCGAGCGTTCGATCTCCTGGATGATGGCCTCGGCTTCTTCCAGCCTGCCCTTGCCGATCAGCCAGCGCGGCGATTCGCGGAGCTTGAGCAGCAGGCCTGCGATGACCAATCCAGGGATGCCGCCGATCAGAAACATCACCTGCCAGCCGAACAACGGCACGACGATCGCGCCAATCTGCCCCGTGACCATGAGCCCTATCGGGAAGATCATTTCGTAGAGCATGAAGAAGCGCCCACGGCCGCGTGCCTTCGACAGCTCGTTGATGTAGACAGCCGCCACCGGCATCTCGCCGCCGACGCCGATGCCCTAGATCAAGCGGAGCGCCAGCAGCGCGGGGAAATGCCCCGCCAGCGCGCAGGCCAGGCTCATCGCTGACATCAGCGCGGTCGCGCCCGCCGCGCTGCGGACGCGGCCGTAACGCTCGGCGAGCGCGCCGAAGAGCAGCGCGCCCACGAACTGCCCCAGATAGCCGGCCGCAATCAGCCACCCGATTTGCACGGCCGAGATCCCCCAGAGCCCGACGAGCACCGGGAGGACGAACGCCAGTGAGAGCGCATCGAACGCGTCGAAGAAGGTCGCGCTGCCCATGATGAGGCGCGCGCGCAGGTGCCAGCGCGTGATCGGCACCCGCTCGAGCCGCGCGATCAGGTCCGAACCCGTGGGGAGCGTGCTCACACGCGCTTCGTGCGATCGCGCTTCATCAGCGCGCGCAGCTCGGAAGCAATGGCGTCGGGATGTTCGATGGGCGTGAGATGCCGGCCGTCCTGAAGCACCGTGAGCGTCGACTGGGGAATCGCCGCGTGTAGCTGGCGCGCCATCGCGACCGGCGTCGCGTAGTCCTGCTCGCCGACGACGATCGCCACCGGCATGCGGAACGCCGGCAAGTGCGCGCGCACGTCGACGGTGCCCAGCAACATGCACGTGGCGGCATAGCAGTCGAGGTCGTTCGCCACGAAGACCGACAGCGCCCGCTCGAGCGCCTCCGGATGGCGGGTACGAAAGTCGTCCGAGAACCAGCGCGTCGACTGGAAGTCGAAGAGCGCGGCCATCCCCTTGGCGCGTGCCGCGTCGGCGCGCTCCTGAAACTTGGCCGCGGCACCCTCGCCGTACCACGCCGTGGTATCGATCAGACCAAGCGCGTCGACCCGGTCGGGGTGGAGCCCGGCAAACGCCAGCGCGACGCACCCACCCATGGAGCACCCGGCGAGGCTCGCGCTCTGCCAGCCGACGTGGTCGAGCAACTCGGCCAGATCCTGGGCGAAGAGTTCCGCGGTGAACGGCCCGGCTCGCCGGTCGGATCGGCCGTGACCTCTGCAGTCGTAGACGAGAATGTCCGCGTCGTTTGACAGCCGCGCAACCGTGGCGTTCCAGACGCTACGGTCCAGGGCGAGGGAATGGATCAGCACGAGTCTCGGTGCGCCGGCCATCGATGCGGCGTGTATCGAATACGCCAGGGTGGTGCCGTCAGCCAGCGTCACCGTCTGGTTGCCCGGTGTGATGTCGGTCATAGGGAACCGGTCATGGATGACTCGTCGGTGAGGGGTGGGCCGCAGGTTCGGGAGCCGGTGCCGTCAGCGGCACCTGCCAGGCGTCATAGCCGTACAGCCATGACGTGTCTTCGGTGCCGCCCTTCATCCAGGTGTTGGCGCTGGAAATGCGCTGGATGCGCGAGGTCCGTGGCTTGCGGTGTGCTTCGTACCGTGCGAACGCACCGTCGATGTCGTCTCCCTCGCTCTCCGCGAGGCACCGTGTCAGCACGGCGGCGTCTTCCATGGCCGTCGCGGCGCCCTGCGCCATGTACGGCGTCATCGGATGGCATGCGTCTCCGAGCAGGACGACCCGGCCGGCACTCCACGTCGGGAGTGGTTCGCGTTCGAGGATGGCCCATTTGTGACAGCTGGGGCAGGCGTCGAGGACCGCGCGCACATCTGGATGAAAGCCGTCGTACGCTGCGCGAAGCTCGTGCACATCCCCGGTCGTCGACCAGGACTCGCGCCTCACCCATTCAGCCGGTTCGGGCACGCTCGTGATCACGTAGATCTCGCTTCGATCGGGCTTCGTGTAGTAGATGACGAGATGCCGGTCGATGCCCCACCATTTCGTGCGCGAGGGTCCCACATCGATGCCGCCCATCAGCGCCGACGGAAAGATCGCGCGGTAGGCGATGCGGCCACGATGAATCGGCTCGTCAGGGCCGATGATCAGGTGACGCACGGTCGAGTGCACGCCATCGGCGCCGATCACCAGGTCGGCCCGGGCGGAGGAGCCGTCCGCGAATGCCAGCGTCACCTGTCCGTCGCGCTTGTCGAGTCCCACGAGGGTCTTCTGCAGTTCGATGACCCCGGAAGGGAGACTGGCGACCAGTGCTTCGTGGAGATCGCCGCGGTGCATACACAGATACGGCGCGCCGAAGAGGTCCTCTGGCATGGGGAGCTCACGGAGGACCTCGCCGGTGTCCCAGACGCGGTTCAGGTGGGAGTACGGTTGAAACGACGTGCCGCGGACGCGTGCCTCGATGCCGATCGCGCGTAGCACCTTCACCGAGTTGGGCATCATCTGGATACCTGCGCCGACGCGCGCGAAGCGGCGTGCCTGCTCGTAGACGCGCACATCGAATCCCGCGCGCCGAAGGGTGGCCGCGACAGTCAGACCGCCGAGGCCGGCGCCGACGATGGCGAGAGTGGGCTTGCCTGTCCGCGTTCGCATGCGTGCCGGCACTATATACCGCGCCCGTCATACCGGCGCCCGTCGCTCGCGAGGCCCCTCAGAGATGTGCCCGCGCGTGGCTCGGACTCTTCGCGTGAATGGCTCGGGCTGCTGACAGCCCGACTTTCACCGCAGGCTGGTAGAGTATCGGGCATGGTGCTCCGTCGATCGACCGTGACCCTGCGGATGTTACTCGTGGCGCTCCTGGCCGGCGCGTGGCTCGTCTCGCCCGTGCACACACAGAGCCCCGGCCCGGCGGCCTGGCTCGATGCCTATCGGGACGTGGCGACCAGTCTGATCGAGGCGTCAACCAGCGACGACTTTGCGTGGAACCGTCTGGCGGAGCTGACCGACACCTACGGCCATCGCCTCAGCGGATCGGCGAACCTGGAGCAGGCGATCGCGTGGGCGGTCGAGCAGATGACCAGCGACGGCCTGGAGCATGTGCGCGCGGAGCCGGTGATGGTGCCGCGATGGGTACGGGGAGATGAGCACGCCGAGTTCGTGTCTCCACCGCGGCAGGCGCTGACGATCCTTGGCCTTGGTGGCTCGGTCGGGACACCACCCGAGGGCGTCGAGGGCGATGTGGTCGTCGTGAACAGTTTCGCTGAGCTGCGCGCGCGCGCGGCGGACGTGGCGGGGAAGATCGTCCTGTTCAATGCGCCGTTCACGAACTACGGCGATTCGGTGGTGTACCGGACCGACGGTGCGTACGTGGCGTCGCAGCATGGCGCCGTCGCGGCGCTGGTGCGCAGCATCGGCCCCCCGGGCCTTCGTACGCCCCATACGGGCAGTGTGGGATACGAGCCTGGGGCGCCGCCGATTCCGGCGGCAGCCGTCGCGACCGAGGACGCCGATCGCATTGCGCGCCTGCTGGCGCGGGGCGCGCCCGTTCGTGTTCGCCTCACGATGGGCGCCCGGATGGAGGCGGACACGGCGTCGGCGAACGTCGTGGGTGAAATTCGCGGCAGAGAGCGGCCCGAGGAGATCGTGCTGCTTGGCGGCCATCTCGATTCGTGGGATGTGGGCGCGGGCGCATCGGACGACGCCGTGGGCTGCATCGTCACGTGGGAGGCCGCGCGCCTGATGGTCTCGCTTGGCATTCGGCCGCGTCGCACGGTGCGCATCGTGCTGTGGACCAACGAGGAGAACGGACTCCGCGGCGCCACCGAGTATGCCGCCCGACACGCGGCGCATGCGGCCAACCACGTGCTGGCGATCGAATCTGACTCCGGTGTGTTCGCGCCTGCCGGTATCGGGTTCTCCGGGGGGGTGGCCGCCCGGTCGCTCGTGCGTGACATCGGGACGCTGCTGGCGCCCCTCGGCATCGGGGAGATCGGTGGCGGTGGCGGCGGCGCCGATATCGCGCCGATCGCGCGGGCAGGCGGTGTGCCGATGCTGGCGTATCTTGGCAACCCCGACCGTTACTTCGCCATTCACCATACGCCGGCCGATACGGTCGATCGCATCACGCCGGACGAGGTATCGAAAGCGGCGGCGGCGCTCGCGGTGATCGCCTACGTGACGGCCGAGATGCCTGAGCGGCTTCCGCGCTGACGCGCGTACGCGGGAGTGCAGCGACAGGAGCAGGGAGGACCCAGCGAGAGGAATATCTAGCGGAGCTCGGTCAGCGTGACTTCGAGGACCCTGGTCTGCCGAGGGGCTCGCTGCCACTGCACCAGGATGGGGCTCTGGTAGGTACCTTCAATCAAGCCGTGCGTGCCGTCGGCGCGTTCCGAGACGAGCAGGCTGACCGACCGCCGCATCCGGAAGAACCGGGCGGCCGGCACGGCGAGGCTGCTGGCCAGCACCTTCTCGACGAAGGAGCCGCGCAAGCCAAGCGTATCGAGACTCTTGTTGAGCACGCGCACGAAGTCGTACTTGGCGTAGCCAAGGGTCTTGGCTGGCACTGCCAGCGGGTTCGCAAGCGCGTGACGACTCTTTTCGGCGAAGAAGCGCAGCGGGTTCCGAAGCACCTCAGCCAGGTCGTACTTCATCAGTAGCGTTTCGTACTCGTTCACGGTGAGCGCCGAGTGACGCTCGGCCGGGTCGAGCACGATACGTAACTGCCCTTTGGCCACCCCAGCGTTCGCCACGAACTCCGACAGGCGTTCGTAGAGGCCCAGGCGCGCATCCTTCAAGTTCACTGAATCGATCGGGTGCGTCGAGACGGGCACTTCGATCCGGGTTGTCCGGACGACGCGCTCGTCGTGGAACCCGACCATGCGCGTCAGCCGTCGCCGGGGTCGCCCGTCGACCACACCGTCGAGGTCAACGAAAAAGACGGACTCGCCGGGGCGGTTCGGATGGGTGACAGTTGGACGCATCCCCCCCGCGATGAACGCCAGGTGCGAGTCGGCATTCTTGGGCTCGACCTCGCGCTGCGTGGGATCAAGATCGTCACGGCGATCGAGCCGGTCATGTTCGTATCCGGCGCCTTCCGGGAACAGCGCACGAAAGGCTTCAAGGTAGTTCGGCAGGTGTTCACGCTGGAGTCGCGCGGTCAGGCTGCGATCGAGAAAGCCCGCGGTGGTGTGCGACGACCAGTAGAGACAGTGAGGATAGGCGGCGAAGGCTTCGTGCTCCGCCGCAAAACGGGATCGCAACTCGACCATGTCGAATCGAGCCTTCGGAAGAAGCTCAAGCGTAACGTCGAGCGGCTGTGACGTCATTGGTTCTCTAAGTCTAGGTGACTACGGGCGTTAGCGTAACACACCGGGCGGCCAATCTCGGGGGAGCCGGCTGCCACGCCCGGTGGGTAGTCCTTCGGCAGGGGGCAGGCCGCCCCGCTGCCCGCTTCAGGCAGGGGGCCGCCTTTCGCTGTTGCCAGAGGCCGCGCGGCTTATCGTCCGCGCACCGTCCGCATGATTTGCAGCACTTCAGGGCGTTCCGGCGCCTTCGGTGCGAGCTTGAGGAACTGTTCAAACTGGATCGCCATGCGGTCGGGGCGACGCGCCTGATAGTGCATGAGGCCACTGTAGTAGTGCGTGTAGGCGTTGGCGGGGTCGAGCTCGGCGGCTCGATCGAACGCCTCGGCAGCCGCGGGCCAATCCTGGCGCTTCGCCTGCACGAGACCGACCTGATAGTGCGCGGGTGACAGCGTGCCGGCCATCGCGACGGCCTGCCGCGCGGCTGCGAGCGCCGCGTCAGTCTGGTTGTCGACGAGTTGTTCCCCGGACAGACCGATGAAATGCCAGGCATCCGTCTGCGGCCTCGCGGCAAGCTGGCCGTAGGTGCTTCGCGCCTGATCGGTGGCGCCGAGCCTCTGCTGGCTCTGCGCGGCCAGGAAGAGGACGTCCGGCCCAGCAGCGCCGGTCGTGGCATCGATGACCTCCTGGTACTGTCCTGCCTCGAACAGTTGCCGAACGGCGGCGGGGTCCTGCGCCAGCGCCAAGCCTGGCAACGCCCACGCGGATCCAACGACGAGCAATGTGGCACGTAGGAGGATTTTCATACAGCCATTGTACTGCGACTGCACCGCGATAGGCCGCGATCGCGGACGTCGTCCGTTGTTGCGTTCGCCGCCGCTGGCGCCACACAAAGCCGCGGAGAGGCATTACTATTGATGCTCACGCGTGGCCAGACCGGTCGCGCGAAGGAGGTAGCGCGATGCGCGGAAACGACACGGTGATCGCTGGGCTCAATGAGGCGCTTCGCGAGGAGTTGACGGCCATCAATCAGTACTTCATACACGCAGAGATGTGCCACAGCTGGGGCTATCACACGCTCGGCTCCTACATTCGCAAGCAGTCGATCGATGAGATGAAGCATGCCGAAAAGCTCATCGAGCGCGTCCTTTTTCTCGATGGCACCCCGAAGATGGAGTACCTCGACCTGAACATCGGCGGCACTGTTCGCGAGCAGCTCGAGGCCGATTGCAAGCTCGAGGTGAATGCCGTCGCGATGTACAACAAGTCCATCCAGATGGCACGCGACGCCGGCGACGACCAGTCACGGGAGCTGTTCTCAATACTTTTGAAGGACGAAGAAGCGCACGTCGACTGGCTCGAGGCGCAACTCCACCTGATCAAGGAGATCGGGTACGAGCAGTACCTGTCTCTCCAGATCGGCGGGCAGAACGAATAGCGATGAGCGGGCCGGCGATGAGCGCAGGCCCGCATTACGCGCGGATTGCATGAGCGCCTAGCGCTCGATACGCCCGATGCGGTCTTCCCCCGCCTGGGGGAGCGCCGCGACCGCCTGCTAGACGGCCTGCGCTTCGACGGTGATCGTGACGGTGCCTCGAATGGCGTTCGAGATCGGGCAGCCCTTCTCTGCCCCGGCGGCCAGTTCGCTCAGTGCTGACGCTTCGATGCCTGCCAGTCCCTCGACGCTGGCCTTGAGGTGCGACGACACGACCTTGATGCCCGCGTCGCCCTTGTCGGCGGTCACCGTCGCGGTCACGCGTACGCGGCTCGCGGTGCCGCCTTTCTTGGCGATCGTATTCGTGAGGACCATGCCGAAGCAGACGGCGTGGGACGCGGCCATCAGTTCCTCCGGCGTTGTCGCCTTGTCGCCGGTCGGATCGATACGGCTCGGGAAGGTCACCGGAAGCGAAAACGCGCCGGTGCCGGCCGTCGCCGTGCCCTTGCCATCCATCAGCGTTCCAGTCCATTCGAGATCAACATGCCGCGCGAACGTTGCCATGTACGTGTACTCCAGGAAAATCCGGATCTGCGGTGCAGGCCGGAGGGGGTCAGTCAGAGGTATGCGTCAGAAATCCGAGTATTACACACCTGGGAAAAGGCTCACGTCAGCGGGGGTCGCCGTCCGCCTTGCGGTGCTCGGCGTTCCGGAATGCCAGGGTCCGAGCCGGCAGGCGCCAGGCCGTCCGCAGCGACGCCGCAAGCTCGGGGTCCCGCTCGGCAATGGCTTCAGCGAGCGCAGTCAACTTGTGCTCGATGCGCGCCACGCGCGCCTCGTACTTGTCGAGGTCGCCCTTGTGCTGCATGTCGCGGCGCAGCAGGCCGATCTTCTCGACCAGTTCGGTCAATCGTGTCGACTCGTCTGGATGCATGCCTCGCCGTGCCCTTCCACCCGGCGATATGTGCGTCGGGCGAACTCAAGGATGAACTCAAGGATAGCGCAGCGCGTCCGCGGCGTCGTCCGCGGACACCCGGAGCCCGCTGTGGCACTGGTCGCTGTTTCGCAGTATCGTGGAAGGTAGACGGGAGTGGGGCAGTGGACCATGCGGGTTCCACGACGGCTCGCTGATGACCATGATTGAGGAAAGCTTGAATACGACGAACGTCCTGCTGGGCATCATGGCAGTGGCCAGCCTGTTGCAGGTGCTCGTACTGATCGGTGCGGGCATCGTGGCCCTTCGCTTCTACCGACAGGCGCTCAAGGCGATCACCGACCTCGAGGAGCGGCAGGTCGCGCCGCTCGCCGCCTCGGTGGCGGGGCTCGTCCGCTCGGTCGACGGGATCCTGGGGGACGTCAAGGATGTGTCGACCCGGGTCGCACGGCAGACCGAGCGGGTTGAAGTTGCGGTGCATCACACGATGGATTCAGCCGAGGGCGTGGCGCGACGGGCGTTCGGTTCGGCCGCGCCGCGTGTGATTCGATTCGCCGAGCTTGCGTTCGGTGTGACGTGCGCGGTCCGGGGTTTGCTAAAGCGTCGGCGCCGAGGCGCGCGGTAGAAAATATAGGTTCGAGGGGAACACGCTTATGTCAGATAGCAGCGGCGGCAACGATGACGGTGGAGGTGCTGGGTTCATTCTCGGCCTCCTGACGGGTTCGGTTCTGGGAGTCGCGCTCGGCATGCTGCTGGCACAGAAAGCCGGCGAGCAAATGCGGGAGGATCTCGGGGAGCAGGCCCGGCACTTCGGTGGTCAGGCCCGGGAGTTCGGCGCCAAGGCGTCGGATCGGTACAAGCAGGCCTCCGAGGTGGCCGCCGGCCTGGCCGATCGTGGCCGGGAAGCGGTCAGTCAGGCTCGCGAAGCGGTGAAGGGCGGCGCCGAGGAACTACGCAGCTTCGCTCGCCGTCATGACGGCGAGACCGACGTTGATAGCTCGTCCAACGACGAAGCCGACACCGATGCGGGCGACGCGCACCGCTCTTAGTGACGTGCATTAGGCCTGGTGGAATTCGGCCGCCCTGGCGGGGTACCTCCGGAGCGGTAGTGCTCGGGTGATCCCGGCCAGGATCCTGCTTCGTCTTCGTATAGCACTGCGCCTGTCCGGTCTCGCCGCGTGGCGCGCACTCGTGCGGCTCGTGAGCGGGGACGACCTGACGCACGCCGCCGCGATTTCCTTCTACGCGCTGCTGTCGCTCTTCCCGTTCATGCTCCTCATGATCTCGATCCTGGGGTCGATCACGGCCGACGACGCCGACCGGCTGGCGGTCCTGGGCTTCGTGTTCCGGTATTTCCCCACGCGTCTCGATTTCGTGGCCACGCAACTGGACGCCTTCCGGGAGACGCGTCTGCAGATTGGCATCGCCGGTGGTCTGGCACTGATATGGGCGTCGCTCGGCGTGTTCGGCGCCATCACGACCGCGGTCAATCAGGCATGGGGTGTCGATACGCAGCGAGGCTTCCTGAAGCACCGGCTGGTGTCATTTCTCATGCTCGCGGCGGGCAGCGGCGTCATGGTTGCGGCGCTCCTGCTTGTCAGCGCCGCACAGGTGGCCGGGGCCTCGTGGTTCGGTGTCCTGCTCAGCCAGTTTCAGTGGCTCCGGGCAGTGGAGACCATCACGTTCAGATACGCGGCCACCCTCCTGCTCATACTGGCCGTCGGCTTTCTCTTCTATTTCGTTCCCAACGTCAAGACGCGGTTTCGTGACGTGTGGGCGGGGGCCATACTCACGGGCGTGCTCTGGCGCGTGACGCTGGTCCTGTTCTCGTGGGTCGTCGGAAACAGCGCACGGCTGACCGTGATTCATGGGTCGATCGCCGCGGTCGTTGTATTCCTGCTGTGGATTTACGTATCCTCGGTCATCCTGATGTACGGAGTGGAATTCACTGCCGCGCACGCTCGCCTGCGCAGGGGGGTACTGGACAACATGCCGGCCGGGCCGACGCCGAGACACTAGGCCACATGTCGAATCGCCTCGCCGAAGAGCAGAGCCCGTATCTTCTCCAGCACAAGGACAACCCAGTCGACTGGCACCCGTGGGGCGATGCCGCGTTCGAGACGGCTCGCCGTGAAAACAAGCTGATTTTCCTGTCGGTCGGCTATTCGACGTGCCACTGGTGCCACGTGATGGAGCATGAGAGTTTCGAAAACGCCGACGTGGCCGGCCTGCTCAATCGGCACTACGTGTCGATCAAGGTTGATCGCGAGGAGCGGCCAGATGTGGACCGCGTCTACATGACATTTGTTCAGGCCACCACCGGGTCCGGGGGCTGGCCGATGAGCGTGTGGCTCACCCCCTCGCTCGAACCGTTTTACGGAGGGACCTATTTCCCAACGACCTCGCGGTGGGGGAGGCCTGGCTTTATCGAAATTCTCGAGGAGGTCGCGCGGGTGTGGCGCGAGGAACCCGACAAGGTGCTGCAGTCTGCCTCGTCCATCATTGAACGCCTGCGGGCCGTCGGCGGTCGTTCCGGCAACCCCGTCATGCCCGGGACCGGCGTGCTCGAGACGGCCGTCCAGGAATTCGCCGGCGCATTCGACCGGCGGCGCGGCGGGTTCGGCGACGCTCCGAAGTTTCCCCGCCCAGGCGAGTTGTTGTTCCTGCTGCGCGAGCATCGGCGCACGGGGGCCGCCGAACCTCGAGACATGGTCCTGCTCAC
>JAQBVV010000084.1 GCA_027622905.1 Acidobacteriota bacterium | reverse complement strand
TGCACGGCGTATTGCGCCCATCTCTATCGAAACAATGGGCTTCTGCAGATTCGGGGTGGGGAACTTCAGTTTAGGCTGCGAGCGCTGCAGCCAATGACCTTAACAAGCGATTCAAGACGTGCGTGTAAATCATGGTCGTGCTGACGTCTGCGTGTCCGAGTAGTTCCTGGACAGTGCGGATGTCGGAACCCCTTTCGAGCAGGTGGGTGGCGAACGAGTGACGCAGCACGCAGCACCCGACCCGGTTGGTCAGCTTGGCCTTCCGCCCCGCCTCTCTCACCGCCCGTTGTACGGCGGACTCGTGCAGGTGGTCAGGTGGTATCGGGTGGGTGGGCCAAACCGCTCGTCTCGGCAAATTCGCCCAGCCGGTAAGACGAACTGCCACGACCAGTCCGCCGCCGCGTGCGGATACTTGCGATCGAGCGCTCCGGGCAGCACCCACCCGGCCGAACCCGGCTGCGACGTACGCATGACGCAACCGACGCACGCGCTCGAGATGATGCTCGAGCGGTTCGCGCGACGCATCCGGCAACATCACACGCCGATCCTTCTGGCCCTTCCCGCGTCGCACCGTCATTTCGCGCCGCTCGAAATCGAGGTCCTTCACCCTGAGGTCCAGGCACTCCTGCTTCCTCGGGCACTGCGCGCTCATGAGATCCGCGCCAGTCCGCGGTCACCTCACGAGGCGGAGAGCGTCGGCGGATACGGCCGCTGCTGGCCTGCCCTCGGCCGGTGGCCGTTCGTAGCCCGGCGTCTCAGTGCGAAGCCGGCATTGCTGCGAAGCCGGAAATCGACCACAGCGATTCATCGCCGACGAGTTCGGTCCACGCGATCCGTGACGACCGAGTCACACCGTGCGGTGCATGCCGCGCCGGCAGGCGTGCGAGTCAGCAACTACTCGCGGCGGGGGCGGCAGCTCATGAGCGGAGGACGATTTCCCGCCGGGCGGAGCCGGGCGCCGGACGAGGGCAGGCCAGCAGCGGGGGCTGCGACGTCAACTCGAGAGAAGGCTCTAGCCAGCCGCGAGCCCGCGTACTTTCCGAACGATGTTGGAGGTGGAATACCCCTTCGCCAGCTCCACGCGCACAACGCGACCGCCTCGGGCCTCAACAACATCACGGCCAACGATGTTGTCCGGCCCCCAATCGGCGCCTTTGACAAGGACGTCCGGTTCGATAGCGCTGATGATCGCCAGCGGTGTGTCGTCGTCGAAGATCACGACGGCGTCTACTGACGCGAGCGCGAGGAGCAGTTCGGCGCGTTCGCGTTCGGGCGTGATGGGTTTGTCCGGCCCTTTGTTCACACGCACCGATCGATCGGAGTTGAGACCCACGATCAATGCGTCGCCAAGCGCGCGCGCATCTCGCAGATATCGCACGTGGCCAGGGTGCAGCAGATCGAACACGCCATTGGTGAAGACCAGCGTGCCGCCCGTCGCGCGCACATCGCGAGCAAGCGCGGCCGCCTGTTCGGCCGTCAGCAGCTGCGCGTCTTGTGAACGCCGATCATCTGGGCCCTGCGAATCCTTCAACGATCGGTATCCTGCGGAGGATCGCCCTCGGGTGGCCGGAGACCGTTGATCCGGATGTCGCCAGAGAACTGCCAGCGGTGCGGCAGACGGCAGATTCCCGCCTCCTTCAGTGGCGACGTGATGCGAAGGGTGTAGAGCAGGCGGTGATAGTCGTACGGGGTGCCGTTCTTGCGGTGCACGGCGACATCCACCTTGTAGGTCCCCGCCACGAGATCCAGCCGGTCCATGGCGAACCGGGCCTCGCCCTTGCCGGACATCGCACCGGAATGCGCACCTTCGATATCGGTGTTGGTTCCGTAGCAGCAGACACCGTCCGCGTTGAAGATTCCCACCCCGAACACCAGATCGCTAACCGGGTGGTGGGCATGAACCTGCAGCCGAATCTCCACCGCGGCGCCAGAGGGAAACACGTGCGAGGGTTGCCCCGACGCGCCAACAAACGTCACGTCGTCGATCTCCACTTCGCGGGAACCCCACCGACCCTCGACGGCCTTGAACAGATCCGGGGGCGTCGTGTCGGCTGACGGCTTGGCGGTGTCCGACGCGCCAGGTGCCGTCTCGGGCACGGGCTCCGGCAGTTCATCAGAGGCTGGTGGCGCCTTGCCGGCCGGCTCCCGTGACGTGGAGGCGACCGCCGCGGTGGCCGCCTGGCCCAGCGCGCGATCCTCCGCCTGGGCCACGTCCAGCCGATACGCGTCGATCACCCGACGGGGATCGCCCTGCGCCCTGACCATGCCGCCGTCGAGCCACAACACCTCGTCGCAGAACGTGGTCACCAGATCGAGCGAGTGCGTGACGAGCAGCACGGTCCGGCCCTTCCGCCGAAATTCGGAAAACTTGTCGAGGCACTTGTGGGTAAACGCCTCGTCGCCGACGGCGAGCACCTCGTCCACGAGCAACACCTCGGGATCGACGTGCACCGCCACCGCGAATCCCAGGCGCATGTACATGCCAGACGAGTAGGCCTTCACAGGTGCTTCGATGAAGTCTTCGAGCTCGGCAAACGCGACGATCTCGTCGAAGCGCTTCGCCACTTCGCGCTTGGTGAGCCCCATCATCATGCCGTTGATGAAGACATTCTCCCTGCCTGAAATTTCCGGATGAAATCCGGCTCCAAGCTCGATGAGCGCGGAGATCCGGCCACGCACGGTCACGCTGCCGGCCGTGGGCCTTCCGATACCCGCGATCAGCTTGAGCATCGTGCTCTTGCCCGAGCCGTTCCGCCCGACGATCCCGAACGTCTTCCCCGCGACCACGTCGAAGGACACGCCCTTGAGCGCCTGGAAGGCATCGTCGGGACGCAGATCGCGGAACAGGCGGCCCGACAGCAAGGCACTCTTGAGTGTGCCGAACTGCCGGCGCCGTCCGTAGCGACGGTAGGTCTTGAGGACGTCGCGCACTTCGATCGCGTTGGCTGCGGTCATCGTCGTCCCTGCGGCCACGTCACACTTCCTCCGCGAGCGTGTCCCTGAGGCGATCGAAGACGAAGAACCCCAGGACGAAAACGCACAGTGCTCCCCCGCCCACCGCAAGCAGGCGTGGCCACCCGGTAAACGCGCCTTCAAGAAACAGCACTTCCTGATACGCCACCGCCAGATGGGTGAACGGGTTGAGGTTCAGGTACCACCGCAACCTCTCCGGCACCATCGACAGCGGATAGATGATCGGCGTCGCGAAGAACCAGAGCGTCAACAGGTTCGTCAGTAGATCCCGGATGTCACGAAAGTGGACCGTGAGGGCCGACAGCAGCAGCGCCAGGCCGAGCGTCAGCACCAGCTGGACCAACACGATCACTGGAAACCACAGCAGATCCGACGGCGTGATCGGCACGCCGTAGTAGAGGAGAAACGCCACCAGGATGGCCAGGCCGAGACAGAAGTGCGCCAGCCCGGCGAACACGGTCACGATCGGCAGAACCTCTGCGGGAAACAGCACCTTGCGGATGAGATTGCCGCCCGCGATCAGCACGTTCGACGATTCGAGCAGCGACGACGAAAACCAGGTCCACGGCAGGATGCCGCAGAACATGAAGAGCGCAAACGGATTGAGTTCGGGCGGACGCACGCCTGGTAAGACCACGGTGAAGACAAACGTGTAGACGAGCAGCAGCAGGAGAGGGTTGACGAACGACCAGAAGAACCCGAGTACGGACCCTCGGTATCGGGCCTTCAGATCGCGGGCCACGAGGCTGGCGATCAGGCTGCGATATCGATAGAGCTGTCTGAAACTCAGTAACAAATCAGGCCTCTGCGGCCTTCCTTATACCTTTGTCCGTGCGCGTGATGCGACCTGAATGCGAATGAGGGATTTCATCAGGGCAATGCGAGCCCGGTCGATATCGGCGTCAACATTCTTGTTGAGTCGCTCTTCGGCTCGTTTTCTGGCGGCTTCGGCCCTGCCGACGTCGATGTCCTGTGCCCGCTCGGCGATCTGCGCCAGCACCGTGACACTGTCCGGCAATACCTCGCCGAAACCGGACGCGATCGCGAGGTAGTGCGTCTCCTGTTCGACACGGTACCAGAGTTCGCCGACGCCCAGCGTGGCGAGCAACGGCGTATGGCCCGGCAAGACACCCAGGTACCCTTCGGCGCCAGGGAGCTGGACCTCGTCCACCTCTTCGTGGACCAGTGACCGGTCCGGCGTCACGATCTCGAGCAGGAGCTTTGTTGGTAAGGCCATGGCGTTCGATGGGACTGCGGCTACGCCGCCTTCATCCCCGCGGCCTTCTCCACGGCTTCCTCGATCGTGCCCACCAGGTAGAACGCCTGTTCCGGCAGGGTGTCGTGCTTACCATCAACGATTTCCTTGAACCCTTTGATGCTCTCGGCAATGGAGACGTATTTACCCTTGATACCGGTGAACTGTTCGGCGACGAAAAACGGCTGCGACAGGAATCGCTGTATCTTCCTGGCCCGCGACACTGTCAGCTTGTCTTCCTCCGACAGTTCGTCGATCCCAAGAATCGCGATGATGTCCTGGAGATCCTTGTACCGCTGCAGGATCTGCTTCACCGAGCGCGCCACCTCGTAGTGTTCCTCGCCCAGCACGCGCGGGTCGAGGATGCGGGAGGTTGACGCGAGCGGGTCCACGGCCGGGTAGATGCCCAGCTCGGCGATCTGCCTCGACAGGTTGGTCGTTGCATCAAGGTGCGCGAACGCCGTGGCGGGCGCCGGATCGGTATAGTCGTCCGCCGGCACGTAGATCGCCTGCACCGACGTGATCGATCCCTTGCTCGTGGACGTGATGCGCTCCTGCATCTGGCCCATCTCGCTCTGCAGCGTTGGCTGGTAACCGACCGCCGACGGCATGCGTCCGAGCAGCGCCGAGACCTCCGAACCAGCCTGGGTGAACCGGAAGACGTTGTCGATGAACAACAGCACGTCCTTGCCTTCGGCGTCTCTGAAGTACTCGGCAAGCGTCAGCGCCGAGAGCCCGACGCGGAGTCGCGCCCCGGGCGGCTCCGTCATCTGGCCGTAGACCAGTGCCGCGCGCGACTTCGACATGTCCTCGGTGTTGATGACCCCCGACTCCTGGAACTCATTCCAGAGGTCGTTGCCCTCGCGGGTGCGCTCACCAACACCGCCAAACACCGACACACCACCGTGCTTCATCGCGATGTTGTTGATCAGCTCCATGATGATGACCGTCTTGCCCACTCCGGCGCCGCCGAAGAGGCCGATCTTGCCACCCTGAAGGTAGGGTTCGAGCAGGTCGATGACCTTGATGCCCGTCTCGAACATCTTCAGCTCCGTCGACTGGTCCTCGAGCGACGGCGCCTCCCGGTGAATTGGCCAGCGCTCCTTGGACAGCACGGGCCGATCCGGGTAATCCACCGGCTCGCCAAGTACGTTCAGGACGCGGCCGAGCGTCTCCGGGCCAACGGGCACCGTGATCGGCGCGCCCGTGTCCACGGCCGTCATCCCGCGCGTCAGGCCGTCGGTTGGCTGCATCGCAACGGTGCGCACGCGGTGCTCACCGAGGTGCTGTTCAACTTCGGCCACGATATCGATCTTGTCGCGACCCTCGATCGCCTCTGCGACGATCCGAACGGCGTTGTAGATCTCGGGAAGCTCCTCGGGAAATTCAATATCGATAACAGGGCCGATGACCTGAACGACCTTCCCTCTCCGCTCTTGTGTTGGTGTCTGTGCCATTTCGTCTCTCGTCTGCCGAGGGCAAAAAGCCTCCGGCCTCCGTATTCGCCCGTTCTTACGTTGCCGATGCTCCGGACACGACCTCGATGATCTCGCGCGTGATCGCCGCCTGTCGCACCTTGTTCATGTAGAGCGTGAGGTCCTCGATGATCTCCGTCGAGTTGCGGGTCGCCGCGTCCATCGCGGTCATCTGCGCGGCGAAGAACGCCGCGTTCGATTCCAGCAACGCCCGGTACACCTGCGCCTGCACGTGTCGCGGCAGCAGGTCTTTGAAGATCTCCTCGGGTTCCGGCTCGTACAGATAGTCGGATGTGGGACCCGCCTCCTCGCCGTCCTCGAGTCGGCGGATCGGCAGCAAAGGCTCCACCACGACTCGCTGCGTCATCACCGACTTGAACTCGTTGTAGATCAGGTGGACGCTCGACGCCCGGCCGGACGTGAACTCCTCGATCGCCACCTCTGCAATGTCGACGGCATGGCTGAACGCGAGTTGCTGGAAGATACCCGTCCGCTCGTAGCGCACGTCGAACGCACGGCGGCGGAAGAATTCGCGCCCCTTGCGTCCGATCAGCCCGAGCGCCACGTCCTCGGGCTTCCGGCCGTCCGCACGGATGAAATGCCCTGCGGCCTTGATGATGTTCGAATTGAAACCGCCGCACAGACCGCGATCGGCGGAGATGATTACGATCAGGGGACGGCCGTCCGGCTGCTCCGGAATCCGCAGCAACGGGTGCGAGTCGGGATCCACTCTGGTGACCAGGCCGTTGAGAACGCGCAGCATCCGCTGTGCGTACGGACGCGCGGCCACCACGCGCTGCTGCGCGCGCTTGAGGCGCGAGGCCGCGATCATCTTCATCGCTTTGGTGATTTGCTGCGTGGACTTGACCGCCCGAATGCGGCGACGCAGATCAATCAGTGACGGCATGGTTCAGCGATTCAAGCCTTGATATTCGGGGTTTACGCAACGACGGCAGCCTGGGTCGTAGCGACGAATTGCTGCCCGAACTCTTTGAGCGCGGCCTCGATCGCCGCTTTCACCTCATCATCGAGGATTTTCTTCTCGCTGATGCCGGTCAACACGCCAGGATGCCGGGTCTCCAGGAAGCGATAGAGATCGACCTCGTAGCGCCCGACGTCTTCGATCGGCACCGCGTCGAGGAAGCCTTTCGTCGCGGCGTAGACGATGATCACCTGCTTTTCGACGGCCAGCGGCTGGTACTGCCCCTGCTTCAAGATCTCCACGAGCCTGCGGCCTCGGTCGAGCTGCGCCTGCGTGCCCTTGTCCAGGTCGCTGCCGAACTGCGCGAACGCTGCGAGTTCGCGATACTGCGCCAGGTCGAGGCGCAGCGTCCCGGCCACCTGCCGCATCGCTTTGATCTGCGCCGAACCACCCACACGCGACACCGAGTTGCCGACATTGATGGCCGGACGGACGCCCTGGTGAAACAGATCGCTCTCCAGAAAGATCTGACCATCGGTGATCGAAATCACGTTGGTGGGGATGTACGCAGACAGGTCGCCCGCCTGGGTCTCGATGATCGGCAACGCCGTCAGCGACCCTCCCCCCAGCTCTTTGTTCAGTTTCGCCGCGCGCTCGAGAAGCCTGGAGTGCAGATAGAAGACGTCGCCGGGGTAGGCCTCACGGCCTGGCGGCCGTCGAAGCAACAGTGAGATCTCGCGATACGCCTGTGCGTGCTTCGAGAGATCGTCGTAGACCACCAGCGCATGCCGTCCACTATCCCGGAAATACTCGCCAATCGCACATGCGGAGTACGGGCCGATGTAGAGCATCGGAGCCGGATCCGACGCGGTCGCCGCGACGACGACCGTGTACTTCATCGCGTCGTGCTCTTCGAGCGTCGCCACAACCTGCGCGACCGTCGAACGCTTCTGACCGATCGCGTTGTAAATGCAGATCACGTCCTTACCGCGCTGGTTGATGATCGCGTCGGTGGCGACCGCGGTCTTGCCCGTCTGGCGATCGCCGATGATCAGCTCGCGCTGCCCGCGACCGATCGGCACCATCCCGTCGATGGCCTTGAGCCCGGTCTGCAACGGCTCCTTGACGCCCTGCCGATCCACGACGCCAGGCGCCAGCCGTTCGATGGGCAGAAACTGTTTCGTCTGAATGGGACCCTTGCCGTCGATCGGCTGGCCGAGCGCATTGACGACGCGCCCGAGCATTTCGTCGCCCACCGGGACCGAGATGATGCGTCCGGTCCGCTTGACGATGTCGCCTTCTTTGATCTTGGTGAAGTCGCCCAGCAGGACCGCGCCGACGCTCTGCTCCTCCAGGTTCAGCGCGATCCCGAACACGCCGTGCGTGAACTCGAGCATCTCGCCCGCCATGGCCCCCTCGATGCCGTGTACGCGCGCGATGCCGTCGCCGATCGAAATGATGCTGCCGACTTCGGCGACATCGACTTCCACGGCGTGGCTGCCGATCTGGTCGCGAATGATCTTGGAGATTTCTTCCGCTCTGATATCCATCAGCGTTGTTCCTCGAGGCGTTCTCTCATATTTGCAAGCTGCGTGGCGATGCTGCCGTCGTAGACGGTGCTGCCCACACGGGCAACAGCGCCGCCGATCAGTGACGGGTCGACGTGCGTCGTCATCATGACGCCGCGCCCGGTTGCAGCGGCCAGCCGCTGCTCGACTTGTGTGACCTGTTCCGCGGAGAGCGGCAATGCCGTTGTGAGTTCCGCGCGATCGATCTTTCGATACTCCATCAACCGCTGGTGATAGAGGGAGGCGAGTTCCGGAAGAAGCGCCAGGACATTGCGGTCTGCGAGCATCAACAACAGCTTGGTGAGGATCGGCGACGTCTGCGCCTTGGCTGCAAGTGCCTCCATGATCCCTCGCTTCGCCGCCACCGGCACCGCGGGGCTGGTCAACGCCTTCTGGAGCTCAGGGGTGCTGGAATACAGCGCCGCCATCGCCGATAACTCCTGCTCTACCTGCTGCGGATCACCCTCAAGGGTCACGACGTCGAGCAGTGCTCGCGCGTATCGAGTCGCGGACGCACGAGTGGTCATGGCTTCACCTGCGGCAGATATCGTTTTCCGAGCCGCTGACGCTGTTCGGCGTGTTGCGACTCTGCGAGCTTGTACCTGAATGGCACAAACAATCTTTTATAACACAAAAAGGGGCTGGCAGGCCTCCCTCAGGGACGGGAAACTCAGGTTCTTCGCGAGCTTTCCGCGGCGCCCCGGCACTTCTCCCCGCCATCTTCTCCCTGTCAGCTCCCTGTCAGCCGGTCAGCCGCTCGAACAGCCGCTGGAGCTCCGATTCAGAGCTGAAGGCGATCTCGATTCTGCCCCCGCGGTCAGTCCGTTTTCCGCTGGCCGCTCCACGTCCATCCCGACGCACGATCTGGACCTTCGTGCCGAGAACAAAGCGCAAGCGATCCTCGGCTGCCTTGGTGTGAACATCCCCCGTCCCAGGGCTTGATTCAGGGCGAGCCGATTGCGGTGGCGCGGCGAGCTTCTTGACGAGGGCTTCGGTGTCGCGTACCGACAGGGACTTCGAGATGACGTCGCGGGCTGCCTGCCGCTGTGACGAGGGGTCCGGCAGCGCCAGCAGCGCCCGCGCCTGACCCATCGAGAGCGCGCCGGAAGCCAGGTCACCGCGCACCTCCTCGGGTAGCCGCAACAGGCGCAGGTAGTTGGCGACGGACGTGCGGTCCTTGCCGACGGCCGCGGCGATCTGTTCCTGTGTGAGACCAAACTCATCGGTGAGCCGCTGGTACGCGATAGCTTCGTCGACAGGGTTCAGGTCCTCGCGCTGGAGGTTCTCGACCAGCGCCAGCTCAAGGAGTTGTCGCTCCCTGCCCTCTGGAACGTCGCGGATCACCACCGGTACCGTGAGTAGCCCAGCCCGCTGCGATGCGCGCCACCGTCGTTCGCCGGCGATGATGCGATAGGTGCTGCCCGTCCGTCTGACGAGGATGGGTTGAATGACGCCGTTGGCCTTGACGGACGCCGCGAGCTCGGCCAGCTTCCCGTCGTCGATCTGCAGGCGAGGCTGCTGATCGCTGGGTGCGATCAGATCGATATCAACCTCGATTGCGCCCTGTCGGGGCTGTGCGGGAGCATCAGGGATCAGCGCGCTCAGGCCCTTGCCCAGCGCGGGTCGACGTTCACTCATCGGGCGGCTCCTCCGGTTTCCTCCGGGTCTGACTCGTGCGCGGCATCGCGCGCGAGCATCTCGCGCGCCAAACCGAGATAGGCCTCGGCGCCACGCGACTTCGGGTCGTACAGCACGACCGGCAGGCCGTGGCTTGGCGCTTCACCCAGGCGGACGTTGCGCGGGATGACGGTGTCGAACACCTTGCCCTTGAAAAACTCGCGCACATCGCGCGCGACGAGCTGGCCGAGGTTCGTACGGTCGTCGTACATGGTCAACAGTACGCCCTCGATATCGAGCGCCGGGTTCAAGCCGCTGCACACCCGCCGCATGGTCGCCACCAGTTCGGCCAGCCCTTCCAGCGCGAAGTACTCGCAGTGCAGCGGAATGAGCACCGCGTCGGCGGCGACCAGCGCATTCAGCGTCAACAGTCCGAGGGATGGTGGACAGTCGATCAGGATGCGGTCGAAACGCGCGCGGAGGGGCTCGAGCACGCGCTGGAGCCGCCGCTCCCTCGCAGGCATCGACACCAGTTCGATCTCGGCGCCTGTCAGGTTTCGGTCTGCCGGAATGACCGTCAGGTTCTCGATCTGGCTTTCCAGCAGGAACACGGCAGGATCGACGTCAGTCATGAGGGCGTCGTATATCGTGCCGGCTTGCGCGCGACGACCTTTCAGACCAACTCCGCTTGTGAGGTTTCCCTGGGGATCAAGGTCGACCAGCAGGATCTTCCGGCCTGACAACGCGAGGGATGTCGCGAGATTGATCGCCGTCGTTGTCTTCCCGACACCGCCCTTCTGGTTGGCGACGGCAATAATCCGCCCTGGTGGCGAAGCAATGTATGTCATATAACCAATAATAATGTTTAGCGGCTATCAGCGAGCGCCTCAACTCTAATGCGCACGAGAAGGCAGGGTCAAGAGCAATGTTCCACGTGGAACACGCGAAGATAATACAAATGTTATCGTTCCCCGCCGCGATGTTGATGTCCTGTGGAGTAGTGCTCGTCGAATTGAGCTGGGCTCTTGTCTCGGGCCGCTGGTTTCGAGTCTCAGGAGTTCATTGTCGCACCGAGGGTGGCGAGGCGCCAGGCTGGCACGACGCGAAGATGGCGAGTTTCGGGAGTATGCGACCTACGAGCAACGCAGCCAGACCGGAGCCGCGGCCGCGCGGACTGAGCGCGGTGGAATGGAGCCGGGATGCATCGCCGGCCGAACGCAAACGAAGTTCTGAGACCCAACGCTAGGTCGGAACTGTTCCACGTGGAACAGTTCTAACCTCCTGGCGCTTGGTGAGAACAACAAGGCGGCTTCTGAGTGACTCGATCAGGGGGTACGTGGCTTGCCATGCCAATGGGGGCGTCACGGTTTCTGACTGTCCCGATGTTCCTGGTCCCCTGAAGAGCAACACAACTCCCCCGGGTCTGACAAACGCCTGGAGCGTCACCAGCAGCCGCGACTCCACTCTGACGGCGCGAACGGACACCATATCGAACGCTTCGTGGAGGTCCGGCCTCGCAAGAAGCTCCTCGAACCGCGCCGTGATCACGTCTGCGCCGCTCAAGCCAAGCGTGCGCACGACCTCACGCAAGAAGACCGACTTCCTCGTCTTCGACTCCACCATCGACAGACCGGAGCACGCCGACGCCAGTGCCAATGGGATCGCGGGGGATCCGCCACCCGTCCCGATATCGAGCATCCGATTTGTCCCGACCGGGACATGCTTCGCCGCAACCACCGGCTCGATGAGCAGCCGGTCGACCGCCTCAGGTGGCGCATCGGCCAGTTTCAGCCCCGTCAGATTAATCTTCGCGTTCCAGATGGCGAGCAAGCGATAGTACGCCTCGAGTTGCTCCGACAATTGAGCGGGAAGCGCCAGGCCGGCGCGACGCGCGCGACGCGCCAGCCTGCTCTGAAAATCCCTACTGTTCACGGCGTTGGGACGGTTTCCGAATCGCCGATCCGATCACCGCGACTGCCGCGGGCGTCACGCCTGGGATCCGGGAGGCCTGTCCCAGTGTTTCCGGGCGTACCTGCATACAACGTTGCACGGCCTCACGAGACAGGCCGGATACGCCCTCGAAGACAAATCCAGCTGGAATACGCCGATGTTCGTGGCGGCGGGCCCTGGCGACACGCACCATTTCCTGCTTCACGTACCCCGCGTACTTCACTTCACTTTCGAGACTCGCGACATCCAGTGCGCGTCCGGATGGATCCAGATCAAGAACCACGTCGCCTCTCTCCAGAAGCGACTCAAGCCGGACAGCGGGCTGACGGAGCAGGGTGCTCGCCGTGACCCTGGCGCCGCCTTCCCCTCGTACTTTCTCCCTCTCGAGCGTGGCGGCATTCCTGGCATGACGTGAACGGCGGGCTTCGAACCGCGCGTAACGTGCGTCGTCTACCAGGCCCATCTCTCGTCCGCGTGGTGTCAGACGCATGTCGGCGTTGTCGATGCGAAGTAGCAGACGGTGCTCCGCTCGGGACGTGAACATCCGGTAAGGCTCCAAGCAACCCTGCGTCACCAGATCATCGACAAGAATGCCAATGTAGGCCTCGTCGCGGCCGAGCGTAAACCCAGACTCACTCCGGATCACGCGGGCGGCATTGATGCCGGCCATGAGTCCTTGCGCTGCAGCCTCCTCGTACCCGGAGGTTCCATTGATCTGCCCGGCGAAAAAGAGACCTCCGACTCGGTGGGTTTCCAGCGTCGATCTGAGTTCCGTCGGCTGAATGAAGTCGTATTCCACCGCATACCCGGGCCGAATCAGCCTCGCATCCTCGAGGCCCGGCAGGGCGCGCACCAGTTGCTCCTGTACCGGTCTCGGAAGCGACATCGAAAATCCGTTCACGTAGATCTCGTCGGCGTCGAGTCCCTCTGGTTCCAGGTGAACCTGATGCCGCTCGCGCTCCGGGAACCGCATGATCTTGTCCTCTAGCGATGGACAGTACCGCGGCCCGATACCCTTGATCTGGCCATTGAACAACGGACTTGACCCGATGTGTTCGCGGACAAGGTCGTGAACACGATCTGTCGTGTGCAGCACCCAGCAGCGGATCTGGTTCTTCGGAGGTGCCACTGTCAAAAAGGAGAACGGCACTGGTGTATCGTCACCTCTCTCCTCGGCGAAGATACCGGCCCGAACGGCACGTTCAAAATCGATCGAGTCACGATGGAGCCTTGGAGGAGTACCTGTTTTAAGGCGTCCCCCCATAAACCCAAGAGATCTGATCGACTCCGCAAGATCGCAGGACGGTGGCTCGCCGTACCTGCCCGCCGGCCGCTGTTCCTGCCCGATGTGAATGATGCCGTTGAGAAAAGTGCCAGTGGTGACCACGAGTGCCCGGCACCCGAGCCGGTCGCCGTCCTCCATTACGAGACCCACGATCCGCCCGTGCTGCACGTCCAGTCTTGCAGCTTTACCGAACACCCAGGAAATACCGTTCTCGCGCTCGAGTACCTCGGTCACCCACCTGCCGTACAGCCGCTTGTCTGCCTGCGCTCTCGGTGACCACACCGCCGGGCCGCGACTTCTGTTCAGCAGTTTGAACTGAAGACCCGTGGCGTCGATCGCCAGGCCCATCAAGCCGCCCAACGCATCGATCTCACGGACCAGGTGGCCCTTCGCCGTGCCCCCGATCGCGGGGTTGCACGGCATGTGCGCGACAGTGTCGCGCGACAGCGTGCACAGGCCAACGCTGCACCCCAGGCGTGCGGCGGCGTGCGCCGCCTCCACTCCTGCGTGTCCTGCACCGATCACGATGACGTCAAACGCCGGCATGGGATCTCGGCTCACTTTCCAACACAGAACGTCTCAAAGATATGGCGCAACAGATCTTCGCTCGTCCGCCCGCCGACGATCTCCTCCAGAGACGCTCGCCCGGCCTGCAGATCGGCAAGGACAAACTCCTCGGGCGTCTCGCCTGATCCAACGGCGCTCTGCGCCGCGCACAGCCTCGCACGAGCCCGCTCGACCAGCTCGATATGGCGCACGTTCGATATCGTCGCGCCATCACGAAGCGATTCAGCTCCAGACAGGGCAGCGGCGACCCCGCGCCGCAACGTATCCATCCCGGCACCGGTCGTCGCTGATACGCTCAAGAGCCCCCCAGGGGGAGCGCACTCGGCCACACCGGGCACAGCCGCCGTCAGATCGCATTTATTGCTCACGACGATCCGTTGACGGTCGGCGGTCTCTGCCAGCAGCGCCCTGTCTTCGGCCGCAGGCGGTTGACTGCCATCCAGCACGAGAATCAGGAGATCGGCGACCGCGCGCGCACGCGTACCGCGTGCCACGCCCTC
>JAQBVV010000083.1 GCA_027622905.1 Acidobacteriota bacterium | reverse complement strand
TCGGGCGCCGGTATCCGTCGCCCGCCTGTCGTACCCAGGTCGCGGCGTGAACCCATCAAAACCACTGCGACGGGGTACTAGGCTGCGTGCCGCGATGCGGCGAAGCCGCCAACGCCACCAACCACCATTCCGCCAGTTGCCAGCGCCACGCAGAACTGCAACGGGAGAAACTGCACCGAATCGCCTGCGAGGAGCACCCCGAGTTCAGCGCCCCACCACCTGCCTGCCAGGGCAAACCCCAGCCACAGGCACGCCATCGCGATCAGGGCTCCCAGCCCGCCCTGGAGCACACCCTCGGCCACGAACGGCCCTCGAATGAAGGCCATCGGCGACCCGACGAGTTGCATGATCTCGATCTCCTCCCTGCGCCACTGCAAGCCGAGCCGGACAACGCTGGCGACCGTCAGTGACGCAGCGAGCGCCATCAAGGCACCCAGCGCCAGGCCGGCGCCTCTGATCGCAGACAGGCCGGAAGCGATCCGGGCCAGCCATTCACGGTCGTACCGCACGTCGGCGACGCCCGGAAGTTCCGCAGCCTGGCGTACCAGAGCATCGGCCCGACCATCCGTCTCCGTATCGGCACGCAATTGCACCTCGACCGAGGCCGGAAAGGGATTCTCGTCGAAGCCTGCTGTCAGAGATTCCAGATCCGCGAATTCACGCCGGAACCTCACGAGGGCGTCGGCCTTCGACACATACTCCCGTCCGGCCGCGACGCCACTCGCGTCGATGAGTGCTTCGATCGCCCCCCGTTGCTCGGACGTCGTATCGTCACGCAGGTAGACCGACAGTTCGGTTGCGGAGGTCCACTGCGCCAGTAATCGCTCGACGTTCCACGTCACGAGCAGCAACGCGCCAAGCACGATGATGGCGAGGGCAATCGCCACCACGGCAAGTGCGCTCGAACCCCGGCCGCGGCACAGACTCTTCCATCCTTCCTGAAACGCGTAGCTGATGGCCCTCACGTGACCTCCACCACGCGACCGGCGTCGAGCGTGATCGTACGCCGACCCACGAGGCGTATCAGCTCACGGTCGTGCGTCGCGACGAGCACCGTCGTGCCCCCGGCGTTGACCTCGCGCAGCAGATTCATGATTTCGAGGGACAGGTCCGGATCCAGGTTCCCGGTCGGCTCGTCGGCCAGCAGGATCGAAGGATCGCCCACCAGTGCGCGCGCGATCGACACGCGCTGCTGCTCCCCGCCCGACAGATCTCTCGGGTACGCGTTCATTCGGTGCTGCAGTCCCACCCATTTCAGTACCTGAAAGGCACGGCGACGCTGCTGTCCGGTTGGCACGCCCAACACCTGCGGCACGAACGCGACGTTCTCAAGCACCGTACGCGTGGGAATCAGCTTGAAATCCTGGAAGACGAACCCGATACCGCGACGATACTCCTGGACCTCACGGCGCGAGAGCGTGTTCAGGTTGTCACCGTTGACAAAGAGTTCGCCGTCACTCGGGCGCTCCTGCATCAGCAGGAGGCGCAGGAAGGTCGATTTACCAGCGCCGCTCGGACCGGCGAGGAACACGAACTCGCCCTTCTCGACGCTGAGCGACAAATCCCGGAGCGCGTAGACGCCCCGGCTGTAGAACTTTGAAAGATGGTGAGTCTCGATCACGCCGTTGATGTGCGACGCACCGGGAACATCCGGGCGCCGCGCTCCGCGACTTCAGCAAGGAACCACGCGCTCGTGCTAGGCGGCACCGTCGAGCTCCCGTCTGAGTATCCCGTTGATCAGCTTCGGGTTGCCTTTACCCTTGCTGGCCTTCATCACCTGGCCGACAAGAAATCCGAATGTCGCCGTCTTCCCAGCTCGGTACTGCGCGACAGCGTCTCCGTGACTCTCGAGTACCTGTCGCACGATCGACAATAGCGCAGATTCGTCGCCGATCTGCGCCAGTCCGTCGGTCGCCACGATGTCGTCCGCCGAGCGGCCGGAGTCGTACATTCGCGCAAATACGTCCTTGGCCGTCGAGCTACTGATTGTCCCCTTGTCGACCAACCCGATCAGGCCGGCGAGCGCGTCCGGAGCAAGCGGCACATCCTCGATGGTGTTTCCACGGTCGTTCAGGGTCCGGAGCACTTCGCCCATCACCCAGTTGCTGGCAGCCTTGACGTTACCGGCCGTCGCCGCGACCTGCTCAAAGTAGTCGGCCAGTCCGACCGACTGCGTGAGCACCCCCGCGTCGTAATCCGGCAGTCCGTACGAGGCCACGAAACGTCGGCGCCGCGCCTCCGGCAACTCCGGCATGGTTGCGCGAACCGCGGCGACACGCTCGTCGGAGACGACGAGCGGCGGTAGATCGGGTTCGGGAAAGTACCGATAGTCGTGTGCCTCTTCCTTGCTCCGCATCGACATGGTGCGGCCCGTTGCCGAATCCCACAGGCGCGTTTCCTGGACGACAGTGCCTCCGTTTTCGAGGAGCTCGATCTGGCGATCGATCTCGTACTCGATGGCCTTCTGGACGTACCGAAACGAATTCACGTTCTTCACTTCGGCCTTGGTGCCGAAACGCTGCTGTCCGACCGGACGGACCGAGACATTGGCGTCACAACGAAGGCTCCCTTCCTCCATGTTGCCATCGTTGACGTCAAGCCACACCAGGATATCGCGCAGCTGCGAGAAGAACGCTGCCGCGCCCGCGCCCGAACGCATGTCCGGCTCGGTGACGATCTCGATGAGGGGAACGCCGCCGCGGTTGTAGTCGACGTACGTTCGGCGGGACGAGTCCACGAACCCCTCGTGCAGGGATTTCCCGGCGTCCTCCTCCATGTGGATTCTTGTCAGCCCGACATGCGGGGTGTCACCGCCAACGACGTCGAGCCCCCCACCCAATGCGAGGGGCTGCTCATACTGCGAGATCTGATAGCCCTTGGGGAGGTCTGGATAGAAATAGTTCTTTCTGGCGAAGACCGAGACAGGCTGCACCTCGCATCCCAGCGCGGTGGCCGCCCGAATCGCGTAGTCGACGGCCTGCCGGTTGAGCACCGGCAGCGCCCCGGGCATTCCCAGACACACCGGACACACATGGGTATTCGGCGCCGCGCCGTACGCAGTGCTGCAGCCACAGAAGATTTTTGTGCGGGTCCGTAGCTGCGCGTGGATTTCGAGACCGATGACCGGCTCGTATTTCACAGCCGACACGTCCCCACCACGAACGGCGCCCAGGCCCCGACCGAACGCGCGGGCCGCACTGGGAGCTGGGGTGTGGTCACTGGGAATCGATGGATGGCTAGACCTTCGGGCCGGCGTCCTTTACCGATGCAGGCACACCCTTCTCGAACGTCTTGAAGTTCTCGACGAACATGCCGGCCAGCTTGGCAGCCTGCTGGTCGTAGGCTTTCGGATCTGACCAGGTACTCCGGGGGTCCAGTACGCCCTCAGGCACCCCGGGGCACGTCGTCGGCACATCGACATTGAAAATCGGGTCTTTGCGATACGTCGCGTCCCCAAGCCGTCCAGCGAGTGCCGCCGCGATCATCGCCCGCGTGTGAGCGATGCCCATCCGCTTCCCGACACCGTACGGGCCGCCCGTCCACCCCGTGTTGACGAGCCAGACATTGGCGTTGTGCTTGGCGATCTTCTGGCCCAACAGTTCCGCGTACACGCCGGGACGCATCGGCAGAAATGGCGCGCCGAAGCAGGTGCTGAACGCGGCCTTGGGTTCGGTGACGCCCTGCTCGGTGCCGGCAACCTTGGCCGTATAACCAGACAGAAAGTGATACATCGCCGCATCCGGTCCCAGGCGGGCGATTGGCGGCAGTACGCCGTAGGCATCGGCCGTCAGCATGACGATGTTCGTCGGATGACCGGCCTGGCCGGACAGAATGGCGTTGTCGATGAACCCCAGCGGGTACGAACCGCGCGTGTTCTCGGTCAGCGAATCGTCGTCGAAGTCGAGCGCACGGGTCTCTGCATCGATCACCACGTTTTCAAGAATCGCGCCGAAGCGGCGAGTCGCGGCGTAGATCTGGGGCTCGGCTGTGGCGGACAGCTTGATCACCTTCGCATAACAGCCACCTTCGAAGTTGAACACACCCCCGTCGCTCCAACCGTGCTCGTCATCGCCGATGAGGCTCCGCTCCGGATCACTTGACAGCGTGGTCTTGCCGGTGCCGGACAAGCCGAAAAACAAGGCCGCGTCGCCCTTCTCGCCAACGTTGGCCGAGCAGTGCATCGGGAGGACACCTTGCAGCGGCAGCAGGTAATTGAGCAGCGTGAACACCGATTTCTTGATCTCACCGGCGTAACGCGTGCCACCGATCAACACCAGCTGCTTGGCGAAATTCAGGACGATGAACACCTCCGACCGGACGCCGTGACGCGCTGGGTCGGCTTTGAAACCGGGAGCGTCGATGACGGTGAACTGCGGCGCATGCGCAGCGCGCCTGGCCGGATCGTTCTCCGGCAAGAACATGTTTCGGGCAAACGCGTTATGCCACGCGAACTCGTTCACCACCCGGATAGGCAGCCGGTAGGCCGGATCGGCACCAGCCCACGCGTCGAGCACGAACAGCGTCTTGTCTTCGAGGTACGTTGCCATCTCGCGATGTAGGGCGTCGAAGGCCGCGGGCTCGAGCGGCCGGTTCCCGTCCCAATCGACGTGCTGTTCGCTTGACGGCTCGCGGACGACAAACTTGTCATTGGGCGAGCGGCCTGTATGTGGCGCCGTGCCAGAGACAAACGGCCCTTCGGCGGCAAAGTGACCCTCGCCGTGTCGCACCGCCTCTTCGAATAATGCTGGGGGACTTAAGTTCCAGTGAACATGGCCGGAGCGTAGAAGACCGACTGTGTCAAGACCATGGACGGCGCGTGCTTGCTTGGACATCGTAAGAGGCAATCGTATCGGCCGGGGCCGAGGCAAGTCAATCGGTGGCATAGGTGACGGCAGATGGACACTGGCGCACGCTCTTACGGGGACAGCGAATTGAAGTATAGTTCGATCCTCTAGTAAACACGCACCCTTACCAGCCGTATACATGGCCAGAACGACTCAGCAACGCGCATTGGAGCCCGAGGAGGCCGACCGGACAGCGTCCCCCGTCGCGCCGTCGGACGCGTCCGTGCTGGCTGCCGAGATCAAGGCGCTCGTCGTCGCGGGGAAAGTTGAGGCCGCTCGCGACCGCTTCTCTGGACTGGTCCTGCTGCAACAACGCCGAGCGGCACGGGTCGCCTATCACTATCTGCGGGACGCGCACGACGCAGACGAGGCGGTGCAGGACGCTTTCGTGAAGGTCTTCACTCACATCGTGGGGTATCGCGAGGAGCTGCCGTTCGAGGTCTGGTTTACTCGCATCCTCGTCAACGGCTGCCTGGATTTGCGCAAGTCACGGTCGAGACGGCTGCGGTGGATCTTGCCCACCGTGACTGCGGAACACTCGGCACCCCGCGAACCGGTGGCCCCGCAGGCTGGCCCCGAGGACCAGTTGCTGGCGAGTGAGCGCGGCCGTCATATTGCCGCAGCCGTGGCCCTGCTCCCTGTGCGTCAACGCACGGTCTTTACGTTGTGCCAGGTCGCCGGGCTGAAGGCCGGAGAGGTGAGTCAGACTCTTGGGCTCAGCGAATCAACCGTGCGTGTGCATTTGTTTCGCGCGATCAGGAAACTCAGGGCGTCGCTGGAACAGGAGCGATCATGACAGGCCACCCGCACCTCTCCGATGACCAGCTTGCCGAGGTGTGCCTCCACGCCGCACCATCGAAGGTCGAACAGCGGCACCTGGAGCGTTGCGAGCTGTGCGAAGGTCGTCGTGCGGCATTGGCCAGCCTCCTGCGGGAGGTCTCAGACGTCGCGCGGGCCGACGCCGACGCGGTCTTTACCTCCGAGCGCCTTGATCGACAGCGGGACCGGATCTTCGGGCTCATCGAGCACACAGAACCGCATGGGCAACTCATCAGCTTTCCATCCGGGCACGAACATACTCCGGAGCCCAGCCGCGGCCATCCTGAACGACGCTGGATTGCTGGCGCGGCCGCCGCAGGTCTGTTGCTCGGCATCCTGGGCGGGCACTTCGCGCAGAATATTCCAGACGGCGACACATCGCTATTCTCACAGGCTGGCCAGGCATCGGCCGTCGCCCCGCAGCAGACCAGCACGCCAGCGCTGTCAGAGGAGGAGTTTCTCAGCCGCCTTGAACTCGCCGTTGACGGTGCAGGCGGATCCACATTACGGCCGTTGCACGAAATGACGCCGCTTGTATGGGAGGTGGCGGCGCCGTAGTGCCACAGCTGATTTTCCGAAAAGGCCTCAACCTCAAGCACGAGGTCGCAGGCGTCCTTGCTGACAGCTACCACAGCGATCTCATCGACGCCGTCAAAGAGGCTGACTTCCAGTACTCCGCCGGACGGATCACGATCCATCTCGCGCGTGAATTCGGGTTCTGCTACGGGGTGGACCGAGCCGTTGACTATGCGTATCAGACGCGTCGCCGCTTCCCTGACCGGGCGGTCTATCTGACGGGGGAGATCATCCACAACCCGCACGTCAACGATGAACTCCGCGCCCAGGGTATTCGTTTTCTCAGTGATCCTGGCGAATCGCTGGGCACGCTGACCCCGGACGACGTCGTGATCCTCCCGGCCTTCGGCGTGACGATCGAAATGCTGGTCGATCTCCAGGGCCGAGGCTGCACGCTGGTCGATACGACGTGCGGATCGGTGCTCAACGTCTGGAAGAACGTCAAGCGTTACGCCGAAGAAGGGTTCACGTCGATCGTGCACGGCAAGTACCGACACGAGGAAACGCGAGCCACGGTCTCCCAGGCACTCCAGACAACCGACGGCCGGAGCGGTCATTACATCGTGGTGCTCGATCGAGACGAAGCTTCGGTCGTGTGCGACTTCATCCGATCGGGCGGTGACCGCGAGCAGTTCCTGGCGCGGTTCGAGCACGCCACCTCGCCGGGATTCGAACCCGGGCGGGACCTGCAGCGCGTCGGGTGCGCCAACCAGACGACGATGCTCAGTTCAGAATCACTGGAGATCGGCGAGATGTTCCGGTCGGCCATGCGCGATCGCCACGGAGAAGCGGCCCTCTCCCATCATTTTCGTGCCTTCGATACGATCTGCAGCGCCACCCAGGACCGCCAGGACGCTGTCCTCGCGCTCCTGGCCGAGCAATCGCTCGACCTCATGGTGGTGATTGGCGGCCTGAACAGCAGCAACACCTGCAACCTGGCTCGAATTTGTGTCGACAGGGTGCCGACCTACCACATCGCCGACCCGGACGGACTCCTCTCCGCTAAAACGATCCGACACAAGGCTGTCGGGCGTCCCGGAGAGGTCACATCGCAGGACTGGCTCCCCCCGGGCGACCTGCGCATCGGGTTGACCTCCGGCGCCTCGACGCCAGACAATCTCGTCGGGGCCACGATTCAGCGGCTGTCCGTGTTGGCGAACGGGGCCTAGCAGCAGCCCGTGGTGAAAGCCTGGCGTCGCCGGCCGTCGCCGGCGCTGGGGGGCACCCCGCGCCGGTGACCAGGGGTCGGGGCCACCTGAATATCCCGATTGCGTGGCGCCACGTAAACAGCCAGCGGCGGGCGGTCGTAATGCCCAGAGGAAGCGCTGATGTCATTACCAATGTCCAGGGTCCTTATTCGTGGTGTCGCGGTTGCGGCTCTCGTCGCCTGCTGGATTGCTCCAGCGGCCGCGCAGCGCGGCAAATGGTGGCAGGACGAGCGGTTTGAGAGTGAACTTGGCCTGACCACCGAGCAAAGTGCCAACCTTGAGGCAGTGTTCCAGAAGACCCAGCCGCATCTTCGACAGCGGATGCGAGCGCTGAATCGGGCGGAAGCCGAATTCGACAGACTTGTCGAAAGCGGAGACGACGCCTCGGTGCTGGATTACGTTGGAATCGTCGAGGCGGCCAGGGCTGAGCTCAATAAGACCCGCACGCTGATGCTGCTGCGCATGCGCCGGAGCCTGACCACCGAACAATGGGCGAAGTTCACGGCGCTCGCCGACGAGGGCAAGCGCTCATCAGGCAGGAGCTCATCAGGCAGGAGCTCGTCAGGCAAGGGCTCCTCAACCAAACCATCAAGCAAGCGCTAGCCGGGGCTCTGCGGCCGCGGGCGATTGCCGTTGGTGTCAGTCCTGTGAGCCACCCGGCTGCAGCAACTGTAGCAACGCGCCCACTGTCTGACCGGTCACCGGATCCACCCAGTCCGCCGCGATCTCCGCCAACGGCTGCAGTACGAACAGTCGATCGCGAAACCGAAGGTGCGGAATCTGGATATCCGGCTCTTCGATGACCTGAGCCCCATAGAGAATCAGATCGAGGTCGAGCGTCCGAGGCGCCCCGGGATGCGGCCGCGTACGCCCGTACTGACGTTCCAGCTCAAAAAACCTGTCAAGAAGATCGAGTGCCGACAGAGGCGTGCGGCCCGCGGCCGCGGCGTTCAGGAACCGCGGCTGCTCACCCACGCCAACCGGGTCGGTCTCGTGGAATGTGGAAACTCGCAGCCCCGCGATCGAGGACGCCAGTGCCTCCAGTGCCCCCGCCAGGGTGCGCTCCCGGTCGCCCAGGTTGCTACCCAGCGCCAGCGCGACGGGAGTCATCGAGGTCAACGGAGCGAGCCTCGGAACGTGGAACCCGCCGCGGCTACTCCATCCAGCGAGTCGGTAAGACAGCGCCCTGGCGCGCGACGCCGCCAGTACGCTTGCCCAGGACGTCTTCCATCCCCGCCGCCGCCTGCTCGAATACGCGCTGGTGCTCCCGCGACTCGCCGAGAATCACATCGAGCATGATCCGGTGGCGCGCATGTGTCATCACGGTCACGCGCGGTCGCCACTGATCCACGCACGCGCCAAGGTGGCGCATGTCGTCCTCAAGAATGCCTCGAAACGCCGTCCGCCCGTCGCCGGCTCCCTTGGCCTCAACCTCGGGCACCGAGATCGTACGCGACGGCGGCGGCAGCGAGGCGCCCAGTTCCGCGAGTGCGGACTGCAACCAGCCGATCTGCGTCTCTTCCCGGCTGATGACGTACTGATACGCGTTGTTGAAGTCGTAGTGACTCACCACGCGGGCACCGGCTTCGTGACGCTGGAGCAACGCCAAACGGTCGGCCGTGAAATCGGTCAGAAATTGTTGTAGATCGGACTGCTGCACGGTGAGGCTATGCCTTTTGCTTTTCCTTGCACGCGATACACACGCGCGTCCACGGGATGGCCTTCAGCCGCGCCTCCGCGATCATTTCGCCACAATCGCGACAGGTGCCGTAGGTGCCCTGCTCGATGCGATCGAGCGCCTCTTCGATCGCCTGCAGAATCTTGGCATCCGTCTGCTTACGCTTGAGCTGCACGTGGACTTCGTTGTTCCCAGTGGCCTGGTCCGCCATGTCACCCTGGCGACCGGAGTTGTTCTCCATCGTCCACTGCAGCGGCTTCACGGCCGAGCCGCCGACCAGCTCACCACGTTTGTCGATGAGCGCCCCTCTGTACGTCTCCATATCCATCAGTGTGCGATCTCCAAGCCGTTTATTCTAGCTCACTCAGCCCGCAACGCCGCAAGCGGCCGGTGACGGAGCACGTCCAGACTTGCGAGCACGCCGATGACGGCCACCAGCACCGCGGTCGCGACGATACCAACGACGGTGACACCTGGCGTGGCCTGCCACGCCAGGTCCAGTGCGAAGTTCGCCACGGCCCAGCTCAACACGATCGCCCCAAGCGCACCGACCGTACCGGCGATGGCGCCGAGCACGCCGTACTCGAGTACCAGCATGGTCGCGATCAACCTGCTGCTCGCACCGAGTGTCTTGAGGATCGCCGCCTCATACACGCGCCTGAACTTCGTCATCGACACCGCACCCACAAGAATCAACCCTCCGCTGAATAGCACCAGCGCACCGACGACTGTCACCGCGAGCGTCACGTTGGCCACGAGCGCCTGAATCGTCTGCAGAATCTCGCGCAGGTCGATGACGGTCACGTTCGGGAACTCCGCCACCAGCGCCGATTGCATCCTGGCGCGCGCGTCAGCGTCGCTCGGCCCCTGAAGCGCCGAGATGTAGGTGTGCGGAGCGCCGTCGAACGTGCCGGGACGAAAGACGAACATGAACCCACCGGCGCGAAAATCCTGCCAGTCGACATGGCGCACGCTTGTGACCCGTGCGGTGATGACACGGCCAAGGACGTCGAAGCTCATCTCGTCGCCGACCTGGATCCGGGAACCCACGCGGAACCGGCCGTCGTCGTCCGCATCCGAGAACCGCTCCTCGATCGACACCTCGGCAAGGCCGTCACCAGGCGCGTCGCCCCACCACTCCCCGTCTACCAGTGTCTCGTTCGCCTCGAGGTCGGCACGGTAGG
Organism: Acidobacteriota bacterium; assembly: GCA_027622905.1. Taxonomy (GTDB): domain Bacteria; phylum Acidobacteriota; class Vicinamibacteria; order Vicinamibacterales; family UBA2999; genus JAQBVV01. The sequence goes on along the minus strand of JAQBVV010000083.1, from coordinate 4,169 downwards.
TGACCGTGTACTCGCGCGCCAGCCCCCTCCCGCGGACGTTCTGGTAGCTGTCGATGTTCATCTCCTGCCCTTTGACCGCCACAACACGGGCCCGCAGGGTCGGGATGATTCTGGGAGCGGGCGCCGCCCCGTTAGCCTCGTCCAGAAATGCCGCCAGCCGGTCGCGCTGGTCCTGCTGGACATCGATGAGAAACATGTCTGGCGCGTCCGCCCCCGCTTGCACCTCGAAATCTCTGAGCAGGTTGACCTGTAATGTGCGGACGCCGAGGATGAAGAACGCGCCAAGCCCCACCGCCAGCAAGATCACGCGCGTCTGGTTACCCGGCCGCGCCATACGCAATACCGCCTGCCGCAACGCGAAGGATCGGGAGTGCCGAAGAGGCTGGACGGCCCGCACGAGCGCTGCGCCAGTCAATTGCAGGACCACCGCGGTCGCGACGAAGCCCCCGGACAACATGAGACCCACCTCAAGCGACCCGGCCTGCCAGGCCGCCACCGCCACCAGCGTGGCCGCCACGCCCCCCGTCGCCGACCACTTCAACCAGTCCACGCCCTGTGACGGCGGCACTTCCTGCCGCAACAACTGCGACGGCTTGACATGGCGTACATCGAGAAGCGGCACGAGCGAAAACAACGCCGACACGAGGAGACCGATGGCAAAGCCCTGCGCCACCGCGGCAGGGGTCAGTCCGAAGTCAATCTGCATGAGTTCGGTGAGATCGCCAACCATGGACGGTACGGCGGCCATCACGCCAGCGGCCATGGCAACGCCCAGCGCGCTGCCGGCAGCCCCAAGCAGCAGGACCTGCGTCATGTAGATGCCAAGAATCTGTGGCGAGGTCGTGCCGAGACACTTCAGAATGGCGATGCTCCGAACCTTCTGCTGCACGAAGACCCGCGTGACGCTCGAGACGCCGATCCCGCCCAGGATCAGCACCACGAGCCCGACGAGGCTCAGGTAGTCCTCGGCTCGGGCCAGGTTCTCACCCATCTGATCTTCGGAGCGCCCGTACCATCGGACCCGGACGAACTCATTGCTCAGCACCTCATCGAGGTGGGCGGCCAGAGCCTCGGTCCCCGGCTCCGGGACCCGCAGGAGTTGCTGATACGACACGCGACTCCCGAACGCCAACAATCCTGTGGAATCCAGATCCGCCCGATCGATGATCACGCGCGGGCCCAGCGTGAATGCCCCGATACGACGGTCGGGCTCTGCCGTGATGACCCCGCGAATCTCAAACGCCTGCTCTCCGATCAGGACGCGATCCCCGACATCCAGGCCGAGCTGGACGAGCAATTCCGAGCGGACCACGGCACCGTGCTGGGAGAGAAGCCCGTGGCTGTACGCACCGTCGCGCAGCGTCAATTGCCCGTACAGGGGGAATTCCGACCCGACCGCCCGAAGCTCCACCGTGCGTGCCACCGGGTTCGACGGATCCGCCGCCCTGACCATCGTCGGCAACTCGGCTGCCTCCGAGCGCTGCGAAATACGTCCGGCCTGCTGCTCGGTGTCGAGCGCCGAGAGGACGACGTCCGTAAACGGGCGATTGCTGTTCAGCGTGACATCCGCGCCCAGCAACGTGCGGGCCTCGCCCGCGAGCGCAATCCGCACGCTCTGAATCACCGATCGCAGTGCGACGATCGAGCCGACGCCAATGGCGATACAGATGAAGAAGAACAGCAGCCTCTGCCAGGATGCGCGAATCTCGCGTAGCGCCATCCGCATGACGAAGCTCATCGAGACAGCTCCGCGAGTGCTTCGACCGGTCGGCCGTCCCTCAGGGTGAGCTGCGTGTCGGCCAGAGACGCGAGTTCGGCATCGTGGGTGACGAGCACGAGGGTCGACCCGCGGACTCGGCGCACGTTGAGCAGCAGGTCCATGATGTGACTGCCCGTTGTGGAATCGAGATTCCCGGTCGGCTCATCGGCCAGTACGATGGGCGGATCGTTGGCAAGGGCGCGGGCGATCGCCACCCGTTGCTGCTCTCCCCCGGATAGCTGCGACGGGTAGTGATGGCCACGGTCGGACAATCCGACCTCGTCCAGCAACTGCCGCGCGCGCGGCACGGCGTCACGCCGGTGGGCAATCTCCATCGGGACGAGAATGTTTTCAAATGCCGTCAGCGACGGAACTAGGTGGAAGAACTGGAACACGAACCCGATCGCGTCGCCGCGCAGCTTCGCCAGCTCATCCTCTCCGAGCGCCGTAATATCGATACCGTTCACGAGGATCTGGCCCGTGCTCGGCGCGTCGAGCCCGGCCAACAGCCCCAGTAACGTGGACTTTCCGCTGCCGGAGGGGCCGACGATCGCGACAAACGTACCGGAGGGGATCACCAGATCCATCGGATGCAGGATCGTCAACGGACGATCTCCACTCTCGACGGTCTTCGACACGCCGCGCAGTTCGATCACTGGTCTTGGGTCGCGAGCACCGGCTCCAACACCCGCCAGACGGTCTCGGCCACGATCGCTGCGCCCTCGCTGTTGGGGTGCATGCCGTCGGGGTTGTTCAGCGACGGAACACCGGCGACGCCTTCCAGAAAGAACGGCACGAACGCCACGTCGAACTCGCTGGCAAGATCGCGGAAGACCTGCCGAAATTCTGACGTATACACGGCACCGTAGTTTGGTGGTGCCTCCATGCCGGTGAGGATGACCGTCACGCCCCGCCGCTGGGCGCGCGTGATGATCTCGTTCAGGTTCTGCCTCATCTGGGCCACGGGCAAACCCCGAAGGCCATCATTGGCGCCGAGTTCCACGACCAGGATCGCCACGTCGCCTTCCAGCGACCAGTCCAGACGGCTCAATCCGCCAGCCGCCGTGTCTCCTGACACGCCGGCATTCACGACGTGATACGCATACCCCTCGGCATCAAGCCGTGCCTGGATCAGCGCGGGCACCGCCTGCTCGCGGGGAAGTCCAAGCCCGGCGGTCAGGCTATCCCCGAGAAACACGATGCGCGGCAACGACATGCCGGGGTCCCGCCGGGTATCTACCGGCGCGGAACGACCACCCGCGAGATCCGGATCGGCGTCACCCGCTGGAGCGCACGAGGCAACCAGGAGTGGGAACACGATGAGCAGAACGCGTAGGATTTTCGGCATGCGCAACCGATTCATTGTAGCCTCCGGCGTGGCAGCCACGTGACAGGCGCGCGCCAGTCCGGCGCGATTTCACTTTCACACCGGCTCGATCGCTGGAGCGCCGAACCTTCGGTCCAGTAGCAGATTGGCAACCGTCTCGGCTGGCTCGACCTGCCCAACTGGGTATCGTCCCGGATGTCCCGCATGAGGGCGCTTGCCGCGTCGATCAGAGACAGCCACACCCCTGACATGTATCCTTTCGGGCATGGGAGGCTCAAGCCTCGCGCCGCTGCACGCCTGTATACCTTGTATACTCTCGCGACGTCATGGTCGCCGCCACCACGCAGTCGATTCTTGCCAGGGCAGCGGTCGCGCTTGAGCGCGGTCTTGGTGCCGAGGCCGCCCAGCTGCTGACACCGGTACTGCGCGGGGGCGCGCTAAGCCACGAAGACAACATGTCGGTCCGCGCAGCGCTGGCAGAGGCCTGGCTACTGCAGGACGATCTGACCAAGGCAACAGGCGCCCTCGGTCGTACACCCGATTCATTTCGAGACCCCGTGTCCGACGCTCGACTGTCGACGCTGTGGCGCCTGCACGGCTGCGTGGCTTTTGCTCGGGGAGAGCAGTCTCGCGCGATCGCGCTGCACACGCGCGCGCTGAAACACGCCGAACGTGCGCACGATTCTCGCGCCATCGGCCTCAGTCACCACGAGTTGGCGCGCTGCTACAAGCAGGTCGGCGATTCGGGCATCGTCCGCGATCACCTCACCGAAGCGGCGTCCGCCCTCCACGCGGCTGGCGACCGCCGTCATCTGGCACTCGTCCACTCCCTGTCAGCCGTCCTGCTCGCGCAGGCCGGCCGAGCCAACGAGGCCACGGGTGCGCTTCGCCAGGGTGAGCGGCTCGCGCAGGCCGTCGAGGCCAACGACGTGCTGGCCGGCATCGTCCACAACCAGGCGAACGTGGCGCTCATGCGCCACCACCACGACGAGGCGCTCGCCCTCGCCGAGCGCAGTGTGGCCCTGCATGAGGCGCTGGGTTCGGGGCGCGGCCTGGCGGTGGCGCTGGCAACGCTCGGCCAGA
>JAQBVV010000082.1 GCA_027622905.1 Acidobacteriota bacterium | reverse complement strand
GCACTTTCTGGGCGACAAGCGCCTGCTCGCGCTCGATATCTCGCTCATCGTGGCGGGTACGAAGTATCGCGGCCAGTTCGAGGAACGCCTGAAGGCGATCATGAAGGAGCTCACCGAGAATCCCAACATCATCGTCTTCATCGACGAATTGCATACGCTGGTGGGTGCCGGTTCCGCCGAAGGATCACTCGACGCAGCCAATATCCTGAAGCCGGCACTGTCGCGGGGTGAAATTCGGTGTATCGGCGCGACGACCCCTGCCGAATATCGCAAGTACATCGAGAAGGATCGCTCGCTGGAGCGCCGGTTCCAGGCCGTGAAGGTCGAGCCGCCGGCCGAGCAGGAGACGATCGAGATTCTGCTCGGGATCAAGGACCGCTACGAGCAGTTTCACCACGTGGAGTACACCCACGAGGCCATCTCGGCGGCGGTGTATCAGTCAAGCCGCTACATCACCGATCGCTTTCTGCCGGACAAAGCGATCGATCTGATCGATGAGGCGGGTGCCAGGGCCAAGCTGAAGGAAGCCGGCCGCAGTGATGAGTTCGGTGAGATCAACAAGAGCATTCGCGTCGCCGTCGAACAGATGGAGAACGCTGTTTCGCAAAAGGACTTCGAGCGGGCGCAGTTCTACCGAGAGCAGGAAGTGTCGGCGCGCGAGAACCTGCAGTTCGTCCGAGAGAAGTTCGACGTCAAGTCGAGTGTCCGAAAAGTCGTGGTCACCAAGTCGGACATCGATGAGGTCGTGTCGAAGTGGACCGGCGTACCGATCGCCTCCGTCAATCAGGACGAGAGCGACAAGCTGCTGCGCATGGAGGCGGACCTGCACAGGCGGGTTGTCAGCCAGGAGAAAGCGATCTCGGCATTGTCGCGGGCGATCCGCCGGTCGCGCGCCGGGCTGAAGAACCCCAACCGGCCGGTCGGCAGCTTTATCTTCCTCGGGCCAACGGGCGTCGGGAAGACCGAGCTGGCGCGAGCGCTTGCCAACTTTCTGTTCGGGAGCGACGCGTCGCTGATTCGTTTCGACATGTCCGAATACATGGAGAAGCACTCCGTGTCGAAGCTGATCGGTTCGCCCCCCGGGTATGTCGGCCACGAGGAAGGCGGTCAGCTGACCGAGAAGGTCAAGCGCAACCCGTACTCGGTGGTGCTTCTGGATGAGGTTGAGAAGGCCCATCCGGACATTTTCAACATCCTGCTGCAGGTGTTTGAAGATGGCCACCTGACCGACGGTCTCGGCAACCGGGTGAACTTCAAGAACGCCATCATCATCATGACGTCGAACATCGGCGCTCGCTTCATTCAGAAGAAGGCGTCGCTGGGGTTCCAGTCGAGTGATACGGGGGCGATCGATAAGAACGTGAGCGAGATGGTGCTCGGTGAAGTCAAGCGCACGTTCAATCCCGAGTTCATCAACCGCGTTGACGAGATCATCGTGTTCGAGGCGTTGACCGACGACGATCTGCGGCAGATCATGACGCTCCTCATCGAGCAGCTCAATGCCAATCTCGCCGATCGGCAGATGAAGATCACACTTGCTCCTGAGGTGACGGACTGGATCATCGAAAGTACCTGCAAGGATCGCTCCTATGGCGCGCGGCCGCTCCGGCGCGCGATCCAGCGCTATGTCGAGGATCCGCTGTCGGAAGAGCTGATTCGAGGCAACCTGCGGGATGGCGAAGTTGAGGTGTTTCTGGAGGGCGGGCAGCTGTCGTACCGTCCCGCAGGAGAGCTGACCGGGGGACGGCGTCTCCCCTGATCACGCCGATCGGTCTGGGATGGTGCCGGTCGGGGTGGCGAGTCCGGACCCTCGTCCCTTCGGCCGTGGTGCTCGTCTCAGAGGACGGGGCAGACCAGCCACCGTCTCTGAGCGTCTAAAATCTTGTAAACTAAACGTTTTGTAGGGGTTTGCTCAGAATTATGCCAAAGGTCGTCGCATCGGCGCTCGCGTTCGCAGCCCTGCTGACAGTCGGCGCGTCTGCCGCCTCGGCGCAGTCGTTGGCGGCGGCCACCCTTACGACGCCGGACGCGCCGACGATTTGCGGCGCACCGGTCCCTGAGCCGGCCAACCTGCCGCCCGCCGAGTCGGGTCCAGTGGTCTACTTCATCGCGCCCTGTTTCCTTGCCCAGGGCAATGTGTCGGCCGTGGAACCGCAGACGTATCTCTACTACATGCAGTTGCGGCCGAGTCAGCCATCGCAGAACGTCTGGGTGCCGTGGGACGAGGAGGCGGAGCGGACGGCCATCGCCGATCACGCTCGACTCTGGGCGACCGGGTTTCTGTCCAACCTGTCCATCGAGGTGACCGATTACACCTTCGCCAATGGCGTCATCGGGAAGCTGGTGACCTATCAGATGGAGGAGCGTCAGCGCGTCAAGATCGTCACCTACGACGGAACGTCTGCGATCGACCGAGCGGCGATCGATGAGCAGTTGCGAGCACGTGGCATCGAGATGCGGCTGGATGCATTCGTCAATAACGGGATGATTCGCCGGGTTGAGACCGTGTTGCGCGACATGATGGCCGAGAAGGGGTTCACCGATGCCGGGGTGTCCCACGAGGTCACGGAGGTGGCTGGTGGGCCGAAGCTCGTGAACGTCACCTTTCGGATCAACGAAGGACCCAAGATCAAGATCCGCGACATCGACTTTGTTGGCAACGTCGCCAAATCGAATCGAACGCTGCGGCGCAAGATGAAGAACAACAAGACTCCGGGTTTTTTCGGCTTCATCACGCGCGGTGGCACGTACAAGTCTGGACTCTTCGAAATGGACGCCGATCTGATCCAGGCCTACTATCGCGACGAGGGCTACGTGCAGGCGCAGGTGGGCCAGCCCGAGATCAAGGTACTGGAAGAAACGGCGGACGGGAAGACACGCTGGGTGCAGCTCGTGATCCCCGTGGTCGAGGGCGAGCGATTTCGAGTGGGCTCATTCTCCGTCGACGGCAACAAGGTCGTGCGGTCCGAGGTGCTGGAGCCGATTTTTGAAGTGGCCGTTGGGGACTGGTACAGCGAGGGCAGTGTTCGCGAAGGGCTGGTGAAGGCACAGGAAATGTATGGTGCCGGCGGGTACATGGAGTTTACCGGCTTCCCGGACATCATACCGGTTGACGATGGGTCCGGGTTGGTGCCCGACGCCATCGCCGCGCCCCCCTCGGGTGATCCACCCACCGTCGATGTCACCATGCGACTCCAGGAAGGGGAGCAGTACCTCGTGAATCGGATGACGTTTGTGGGCAATACGACCACGCGAGACCACGTCATCCGCAGAGAGATGCGCCTGGTCGAGGGCTCGATCTTCAACACCGAGGCGCTGAAATACAGTGTTCGACGGATCAATCAGCTTGGCTACTTCGAGCAGCTCAACGAGGAGGATCAGACGGCTATTCAGGTGGACAAGACGCCAGGCCGCACCGGCGCCGTGGACGTGACGGTGAACCTCCGGGAGCAGAACCGCAACCAGCTGACGTTTGGTGCCGGCGTATCGCAGTACGAGGGCGTGTTCGGCCAGCTCGGATTCCAGACCGCTAATTTTCTCGGCCGGGGGAAAACGCTCAACGTCTCGATGCAGGCCGGGAGCCGCTCGCAGAACTATCAGCTCGCGTTTACGGAGCCGTTTCTCTTTGATCGGAATATCACGGCTGGCTTCGACGTCTACAAGCGCTCGTTGCAGTACATCGGCTTTTACACGCAGCGAACCACGGGCGCCAACGTCACGGTGGGGTTTCCGGTCGCCGACTTCAGTCGGATGTTCTTTAACTACTCGAACGAGCGAATTCAGATGGCCGATCTGAACGAGGCGTTTCTGGATCCCAACTGTATCTTCAGCGCCGACGGGTGTTCGGATATTTCGTTGACCGACCTCTCCACGATCAACCCCGACGTGCTCGAGGGGTTGCGTCGGAATCCGTTCATCTTCGATTCGTTGCTGATCGGCGAGGGTGGTCGTCGCACGGTGAGCAAGCTGACCCCGAGTTTCGTGCACAACACGGTCGACAACCCGATCTTCCCCAATACGGGTCGGAAGCTTACGGCGTCGATCGATCTCGCGGTGCTTGGCGGCAACACCCAGTTCTACAGGCCGAGCGTCGAAGCGGTACAGTTCTTCCGGCACACGTCGCGTACGACGCTCGGCGTCCGTAGTCAGTTCCAGTTCATCGCGCCTGTCCGGAACACCACGACGCTGCCGATCTTCGAGAAGCTGGTGTCGGGTGGGGAGTACAGCGTCCGCGGTTATGACATTCGCTCGATTGGGCCATCCGATCCGGCTACGGGACTCGTGCTGGGCGGGAACAAGAGCCTGGTCTTCAACGTCGAGTACATGTTTTCGATCGTGCCGCAGGTCCGCCTGATTGCCTTCTATGACGCCGCGCAGGTCGTGGCTGAGCGCCGGCCCTTCGCGATGGATCAGTTCCGCACCTCGACTGGAGCAGAGATTCGGTTTTTCATGCCGGTGCTGAACGTGCCGTTCCGCCTGATTTTCGCGGCGAATCCGCAGCGGGATGGCGTGCGGGATAACCGGCTCCAACCCGCCAAGAGCTTCGTGTTCCGATTTGCGGTGGGATCGACGTTCTAGCGCGGAGGGGGTACTCGTCGTTTGAGGCGACCGGCCTCCGGAGGGACGTTGCGGCGGTTGCCGGGCACCAGATGGCCAGTCGGCCGTACAATAGGACGGTCGGTTCTACAACGGGTGGCCGACTCGCCCCGGGGGGCGTGATGCTTGTGAGAATGAAAGGACAGCGATCGTGATGAGAGTGTTTATCGGTGTCGTGGCTCTTTGTGTGGTTCTGGCAGCTGCACCGGGTTACGCGCAGGCCCCTGCTCCCGCTCAACCGGCGCAGGCCGCCGCGCCCGTGCAGCCGCCCTTTCCCGCAGGTACGAAGTACGCCTTCGTGAACATCCAGCGCATCGCAGCCGAATCGGCGGCAGGCAAGACACTGACTGGAAAGGTGCAGGCGCTCAACCAGCAGAAGGTGAACGAGCTGAACGAGAAGAACGTCGCGCTGCAGGCGGCCCAGCAGAAGTTGGACGCGGGCGCCACCGTGTTGAGCCCAACAGCGGCTGCCCTGCTCCAGCGGGAAATCGAGCGCCAGCAGATCGACATCCAGCGTTACACGGAGGATGCCCAGCAGGAGGTCACCATGCTGCAGGCGCAGCTGCAGGAGGAGTTTCAGCTGCGGTTGTCGCCAGTGATTCAGGCAGTGGCGACCGAGCGCGAGCTGGATCTGCTCTTCAGCGTCGCTGACAGCGGGCTGGTCTGGGCCGACCAGTCGTTGGATGTCACCACGGATGTGATCCGGAGATTCGATTCGCTCGGGGCCGGTGCCGCTGCGCCCGCCCCCGCTGCGCCGGCGCAGTAAGCTCAGGTTCTTGTGTACCAGGTGAGCCGGGTGGTTCAGCATGCGTTGGAGCAGTGAATCACCCGTGATTCCTGAAGCATGAGTCTGGACACCGCGTCCCCGCCTGTCGGGGTTCCCAGTTCCCAAATACTGATTCCATAGTGCCACCGCCTATCGATCTGCCTTCGCTCCTGGGTCGCGTGTATTACCGCTATCCGTCGTTTCTCATCGATGCGGTGGACGAGCATGAGCCGGGCAAGCGTCTCGTGGCGGTGAAGAATGTCACCGTCAACGAGGAGTTCTTCCAGGGACACTTTCCGGGTTCTCCCCTCATGCCCGGCGTGTTGATGATCGAGGCACTGACGCAGGTGGCCGCCGTCCTGCTGCTGGATCGGGCAGAGGCGCCCGCCACGGCGCGGATCTGGCTCCGGGGCGTCGACAACGCGAAGTTTCGAAGGCAGGTCGTGCCGGGAGATCGGCTTCGCCTGGAGGTTCGGCTCGGACGTATTCGGTCACGACTGGCGAAGGCTCGGGCCTCTGCGTTCGTCGACGACCAACCGGTCGCGGAGGCCGACCTCCTGCTTGCCGTTGAACCGGGTGCGGCCTATATCGATCCGACCGCAATCGTGCATCCAGCGGCGCGCGTCGGAGCCGGCACGACGGTTGGGCCGTTCTGCACGATCGGGCCCGAGGTCGTCATCGGTCAGCGGTGTCGCATCGGCGCGTCCGTGGTGATTGACGGCTGGACTGAGATAGGCGACGACACCCGCGTGTATCCGATGGCCTCGATCGGTCTGGCACCGCAGGACCTGAAGTACAAGGGCGAGCACACGCGGTTGACCATCGGCCGGGCCAATACGTTCCGGGAGTTTTCCACGATCAACAAGGGTACGCTTGGCGGGGGCGGACATACCACGATCGGCGATGGCAATCTTTTCATGGCGTACGTCCATGTGGCGCACGATTGCCATATTGGCGACGGCACGATTTTCGGCAACGGCGCCACGCTTGGCGGTCATGTGACCGTTGAGGACTGGGCCACGGTCAGCGCGTATTCTGGCGTGCACCCCTTCTGCCGGGTGGGCCGGCACGCCTACGTGGGCGGATACTCGGTCGTGACCAAGGACGCACTGCCGTTCGGAAAGTCGGTCGGTAACCGCGCGCGTATCTACGGTCTGAACACGATCGGTCTCGAACGTCGCGGTTTTTCCTCCGACACGATCAGCCAGCTCAAGCGTGCGTATCGATATCTGCTGCAGTCGAAGCTGAATACGTCCCGAGCGCTGGTGCAGATCGAGCAGGACGCGTCTCTCACGTCGCCGGAGGTCCGGTGTCTGGTGGATTTCATCCGCAGTTCGAAACGAGGGGGCATCCTGCGCCGACCGAACCGGCGCGTAGAGGATCTACTGGCCGATGAGTAGCGCACTGACGCCGCTCACGCACGTGCCCACACGGGCAGTCGGTGAAGGCGGTCCGTCGGGTGCCAGCCCCGAACAGGCTCCGAGAGCAGGACGCCAGGCACCAGCATGCGCCTCGGGCTGATCGCGGGTAACGGGAGGTTTCCGTTCCTGGTGCTCGAGGCCGCCCGTGCGCAGGGTCACGAGGTCACGATCGTCGCGGCACAGGAGGAGGCATTCCCCGAACTCACCGACGCCGCCGCGCAACACGGGGCTGCCATCCACTGGGTGTCGCTCGGAAAATTGGGCGCGTGCATCAAGCTGCTTACCGAGGACGGCGTGACGCATGCGGTCATGGCAGGGCAGGTCAAGCACACCAAGATTTTCTCGGGTGGCATCGTTCCCGATATGCTGTTTCTGAGCGTGCTGGCGCGTTTGACCTCCCGAAACACCGACGGCCTGATCGGTGCGGTCGCCGACGTGCTGCGCGACCAGGGGATCGAGTTGATGGATTCCACTGCATTGCTGCGGCCGTTGCTGGCGCGTCAGGGTGTGCTGACCCGACGCAGCCCCAGCGAGGAGGAGCAGAAGGACTTCGAGTTCGGTTACCGCATGGCGGACGCCATTGCGGCGCTCGACATCGGGCAGACGGTTGCCGTCCGGCAGCAGGCTGTGGTGGCGGTTGAGGCGATGGAGGGAACCGACGAGGTGATTGCGAGAGCGGGCCGACTCGCGGGCCCAGGAGTAGCGATCGTCAAGGTGGCGAAACCGAACCAGGATATGCGTTTCGATGTTCCGGTGATCGGGATCGCGACGGTCGAGGCGATGCGGGCGGCGGGTGCGTCAGCACTGTCGATCGACGCAGGGCGAACGCTGGTGATCGAAGGCGACGCCGTGGTCGCGGCCGCCGATGAGGCCGGCATCGCCGTCTCCGGGCGCGCGGTGCACGATGAGGAGGCAGGTGGATAGGCTGAGGATCGTCGTCGTCGGGGTCGGGCACCTGGGAAAGCATCATGCGCGCCTGCTCGCCGCGATGCCCGAGGTCGAGCTCGTCGCCGTGGTCGACACGAACCCCGACCGGGCCTCCGAGATCGCCGCACAGTACGGCACGGTGGCGCTGACCGAGACATCGACGCTGCTCGGATCGGTTGACGCCGCGATCGTCGCCACGCCGACCACCACTCACGTGGAAGTGGCGCTGCCGTTGATCGACGCGGGCGCGGCCGTCCTGGTCGAGAAGCCGCTCGCGGCGAGCGTCGCCGAGGCAGACCGACTCGTGGAGGCTGCGGTCGCCCGAGGCACGCTGCTCGCCACGGGACACACCGAACGCTTCAATCCCGCCGTGACTGCGGCCCTGCCGCTCGTCTCGCATCCCCGCTTCATCGAGATTCATCGCCTTGGCACGTTTCCCGATCGCAGTCTCGACATCGACGTCATCTTCGACTTGATGATTCACGATCTGGACGTGTTGCTGTCCGTCGTTGGTCCCGACGTGGCGTCGGTCGAGGTCGTGGGCGTGAACGTGCTGACGCCGCGAATCGATATCGCGAACGCCCGTCTTCGGTTCGCGTCGGGGTGTATCGCCAATGTCACGGCCAGTCGGATCAGTCGAGACCAGGTGAGGAAAGCCAGATTTTTCCAGCGGGATTCCTACGTCTCGATTGATTACGCAGCGCAGGAGGTGGAGGCGTACCAGCTGGTTCCGGAGCCGGGGGCGCGCCCGGCGATCCGGGGCGGACGCATCGAGACCGTCCGCGATGAACCGTTGCGTCTCGAACTGGCGGACTTTGTCGACGCGGTTCGCGCGGGTCGCCAGCCCGCGGTGACAGGGCGCGATGGACGGGCCGCGTTGGCGCTGGCGACGCACGTCAGTGACCTCATATCAAAGGACGCCGCGTGATGCGGCCCCGCGCATGACCACGTCTTCGACGCTCGATCACCTGCTCGACCGCGTGACGGCTGGCGGACACCTGACGGCTCCCGAGATTACGGCGCTCGCGGTGGCGCCTGACATCCTGTCGCTCGGCATGCTGGCCGACGTGGTGCGCCGCCTGATCCACGGCGCGCAGGTCACGTATCTCCGCGTGGCCACCTGCGCCTGCGATGCCCCCATTGTTGATGCGGTTCCCGCCGGTGCGAGGGAGGTACGAATCGTCGGGTCGCCCGCGTCGCTCGATGCGGCCACGACCATCGTCGAGCGGGCGCGTGCGGCAGCCGGCAATCGGGTCGTGTCTGGCTTTTCGTGGGGCGATGTAGATCGCGTGGCAGTGGCCGCCGGACTGCCTGTGTCACGCGCGCTCGCGATGCTGCGCAGCGCGGGCCTCGAGGCGCTTGTCGACGTACCGCTGGACGCCATCGGAGACGCCGACCGCGTGTTGAGCAGTCTGATGGGTGCCGGGTTCGAGCGACTCCGCTTCACGATCGAGAAGGCTCCCGCCTCGGAACGACAGGCGCTGGCCGAGCGAGCGTCTGCGCTGCAGAAGCAGTACGGTGCGATCCAGAGCATCAATCCGCTTCCAACGGTGCCCCACGCGTTTCGTCCGACGACCGGGTACGACGATGTCAAGGCGGTCGCCATCGCGCGATTGGCGGCGCCCAATGTGCCGTCGATCCAGGTGGACTGGCTGCGCTATGGACCGAAGCTGGCTCAGGTGGCGCTGACATTCGGCGCCGATGACCTCGACACGGTGTCGCCGAGTGATGAGGCGCCGGAAGGACGACGCCGGGCTCCACTTGAGGACGTGCGCCGCAATGTGGAGGCCGCTGGATTGACGCCGGTCGAGCGGGACGGGTATTTCGCCGTAGTCGCGTGACGAAGCCGGTGCGCCTTGGCGCCGTGGGGTATCTCAACGCGAGACCGCTGACGTGGGCGCTCGATCGCGCGCCTGAGCACTGGCACATCCGCTACGACACCCCAGCCCGTTGTTCCAGCCGCCTCAACATGCGTGAGGTCGATCTCGCGCTCGTGCCGTCGTTCGACTATCTCTCGAGCGACCACTATCGGCTCGTGCCAGGCGTGGGGATCGGGTCGTGCGGGGCGGTGGCATCGGTCGCGCTCTTTGCCCGCGTGCCGCTCGAGGGCGTTCGGCGGATCGCCCTCGACGCCAGTTCTCGCACATCGGTCGCCCTGGTGAAGGTGTTGTGCCGACATCGGTTTCACATCACTCCTGAATTCGTCTCGCATGGCCCTGACATTGCGGAAATGACACGCGTCGCCGACGCGGCGCTGCTGATCGGTGACCCGGCGCTGGAGATCGACCACGAGGCCCTCGGGCTGATCAAGATCGATCTGGGCACGGAATGGACGGCGATGACAGGACTCCCGTTCGTCTATGCCGCGTGGACCGGCAGAACGGGCGCGGTCGGTCCGTCGGAGGTTCGACTGTTGCAGGCGGCACAGGAGGAAGGACGGCGAGCGCTGGTGTCCATCGCGGCGGAGTTCGCCGGTGGAGATGCCGTCCGTGCAGGCCGGGCGGTTGCGTATCTAAGGGATAATGTGAAATACGGGATGGGTGCGGACGACGCGCGGGGACTGCAGTTGTTTCTCGATTACGCTGCGGATCTCGGTCTGGCTCCGCGCAGGCGGTCGCTGGAATTCTTTGATGGTTGATGAACTCGCCAGACGGGTCGCGGACGGAGCGCGGGTAAACGCCGCCGACGCGCTCGCACTCTATCGACATGCGCCGACCCACCTGCTCGGTCGTCTCGCCGACGGGATCCGCGCGCGAAAGCACCCTGATCGTGTCGTCACGTACATCATCGACCGCAACGTGAACTACACGAACATCTGCGTTGCGCGCTGTAACTTCTGCGCGTTCTACCGCCCCGTGGGATCCGCTGAAGGCTACGTGCTGGGTTTCGATGAAGTGTTCCAGAAGATCGACGAGACGATCGCCGTCGGCGGTAATCAGCTTCTGCTGCAGGGGGGGCACAATCCCGACCTGCCGATCGCGTGGTACGAGGATCTGCTCCGCGCGGTCAAGGCGAAGTATCCCGGCTTCAAGATGCATGCGCTCTCGCCGCCAGAGGTGCTGCATATCTCGAAGATCAACCAGATACCCGTCGACGTGGTGATCGAGCGACTCGTGGCCGCAGGCCTTGACAGCATCCCCGGGGGAGGGGCGGAGATACTTGTCGATCGGGTCCGCAAGCTGCTGAACTGTTACGGCAAGGCGTCCGCCAGCCAGTGGCTCGACGTCATGAGACAGGCGCACAGGGCTGGTCTTCGAACGACCGCGACCATGATGTACGGAACGGTGGAGACGGACGAGGAGCGCATCGAGCACATGATGCGACTTCGCGACCTGCAGGATGAGACCGGTGGATTTACCGCGTTCATCACCTGGAGCTATCAGCCCGATCACACTGAACTCGGCGGGACAGAGGCAACCGGGATCGACTATCTCCGCACGCTCGCGCTGGCGCGTATCGTGCTCGACAACTTTGACAATCTGCAGGCATCCTGGGTGACGCAGGGTGGCAAGGTCGGGCAGCTGAGCCTGTCCTATGGCGCCAACGACATGGGCAGCGTGATGATCGAGGAGAACGTCGTGCGTGCCGCCGGCGCGGCGTACTGCATGGACGAAGTGGAGATCGTCGCGAACATCGAAGACGCGGGTTTCACAGCCAGGCGGCGGAACATGCACTACGAGCCCCTCGGCGCCCCCGTGTTTCGTGATCGCGACCTCCCGCGGATGCTGACGCTCGGCACGGCCCGGGCCGATGGTGACGTGTCAGTGCCTGACGAGCTTCGCGGATACCCCGCCCGGAGCAGATCGGGGAAGCAGTCGCGTGTCGCCCACTAGAGCGTTGTTCGATTTGGTGGAGACCGAAACACGCGGGAAAGCGCTTTTCGAGAAGGCCTGGCCCCCGCGAGGAGCCCTAGACCGAAACGAAACGCCCACTAGTTCTGCTGGCCGGCGGCCGGCAGTATCGCGTGAGGACCACGGGTCAGACGGCTGACCCGCCGATGACCGTCTATCGAGCCAGCTGGGTACTGCCCGTTGTGAGCGACCCGATTGCGGAGGGATGGGTGGCGATCGAGGACGGTCTCGTTGCTGGCATCGGCGGTGGCGATGCGCCCGGGGCCGTCGATCTGGGGCACGCGGTCATCCTTCCCGCGCTGGTGAATGCCCACACGCATCTTGAACTGTCGTACCTCCGGGGTGCCGTGCCTCCTGCGGATCAGTTCCTCGAGTGGATTGGCCAGGTCATTGCCGCGCGTCAGCGATTGTCGGATCCGGAGGACGCCGCCGTGTTGCAGTCGGCGCGCGTGGCCATTCAGGACGCGAAAGCCAGCGGCACGGGCCTGATAGGAGATGTCAGCAACACGCTGGTCACGGTGCCGCTGCTGCGAGAGGCGGCCGTGCCGGCGCGCGTGTTTTATGAGCTGCTGGGTTTCAACCCTGGCGACCCGGTCGGCAAGGTGCGCGACGCGCGCGCCCGCGTGAACCGCCTGTCCGACGAGGTGGGTGGAGTGCGAGTGTCGCTTGCGGCGCATGCGCCGTATTCGGTGTCCCCGGCATTGTTCGCGGCGATTCGAGACGATCTGGACGCCCATCACGGAGACGTATCGAGCGTCCACGTCGGCGAGTCCGCCGACGAAGTGGAGTTCATGACGCGCGGTACAGGAGGGTGGCGAGCCATGCTAATGAGCCTTGGCGCCTGGAGCGACGCGTGGCGGCCCCCGGGTGTGACCCCGGCGACGTATCTGGCCGACCTCGGGTTCCTCGACTCGCGAGTGCTGGCGGTGCATGCCGTCCAGTGTGACGGGGAGGAATTGTCACGGCTGGCTACGCTCGGAGCCACGATCGTGTCGTGCCCGCGCAGCAGTCGCCACGTCGGCGTCGGCGATCCGCCACTCGAGGCCTTCTATGCGATGGGAGTGAGGGTCGCATTTGGCACCGATAGCCTCGCAAGCGTCGCAGACATGAACATGTTCACGGAATTGGCCGCCGCCAGGCGCATTGCGCCCCGGGTGTCTGCCCGCGATCTCATCGAGAGCGCGACGTTGAGCGGCGCGCGCGCGCTGGGTTTCGGTGAGCAATACGGCAGCATCGAAGAAGGCAAGCGCGCCGGACTGATCGCGGTGCGCATGCCCGGGGGAGTGTCGGACCCGGAGGACCACCTGCTCTCAGGCGTGGAGCCTGCGGCCGTATCGTGGCTCGGTCCAGAAGGGGCACCCTCCTAGTGGCCAGACTCGCCACCTATCTGTCGTTCGTCCGCTTCAGTCACTCCGTGTTCGCGTTGCCGTTTGCGCTCACCGGCGCCCTGCTGGCCTGGCACGACGGGATGTTCTCCTGGTGGCAGGTGCTGTGGATCATCGTCTGCATGGTCAGTGCGCGGAGCGCGGCCATGGGGTTCAATCGTCTGGTCGACGCCAGGTTGGACGCCCTGAATCCTCGCACGTCGATGCGGGAACTACCGCGCGGAGCGATGTCGACCACGGAAGCGACCGCGTTTGTCGTGGCCTCGTCGTCGGTCTTCGTGTACGGGGCAGCTCAACTGAGCACGTTGTGTCTCGTGTTGTCACCGGTCGCGCTGGTCATTGTCTTCTGGTACTCCCTTGCAAAGCGATACACGCCGTACACCCAGCTGTTCCTGGGGTTGGCCATGGCGGTGGCGCCGGTCGGAGGGTGGATCGCTGCTGGAGGGCGCCAGGGGCTGGAGCCGTGGCTGCTGGGTGTGGCGATCGGGTTATGGGTGGCCGGGTTCGATATTCTGTACGCCTGCCAGGATGTCGAGTTCGATCGCACCCACGGACTGCGTTCGATTCCCACGAGATTCGGTGTCGGTACCGCGATCCGCCTCTCGCGACTGATGCATGTGGCCACCGTCGTCGCGATGACTGCACTTTGGCGTGTCGCGAATCTGCCGCCGCTGTACCTGGCTGGTGTGGCGATGGTCGCGGGGTTGCTCGCGTACGAGCAGTCGCTGGTCAGCGAGCGTGACCTGTCACAGGTCAAGAAGGCATTCGATGTGAACGGGTATGTCGGGATTCTGTATTTCACTGTCACGGCTCTGTCGCTGTTTCTTGGATAGCCGCATGGGGACGACTGGCCAGACATGCGTGAGGCATCGATGACGGCGGCGAAGGCACCCGGCAGCATTCCCGACGGCGCTCCCGACGGCGCTCCCGACAAGGCTCCCGATCGTATTGCCGGGATGTTCGATGCCATCGCTCCCCGGTACGATCTCCTGAACCACGTGCTGAGCGCCGGGATCGATCGGCGCTGGCGGGATCGCGCCCTGCGGTCCCTCGGACTCACGGGCCGCGAAACGCTGGTCGACGTGTGCACGGGAACAGCGGACGTGGCGCTGCAGGCGCGCGGCGCCGCTCGTGTGATCGGCGTCGACTTTGCCGGCGCGATGCTCTCGGTCGGGCTGCGCAAAGTCCGTGCTGCTGATGAAAGCCGGCGGGTCGCGCTCATTCGCGGCGACGCCACCCGTCTGCCGGTGGGCGACGGTGTCGCCGACGCGGCAACCGTGGCGTTCGGTATACGCAATGTTGAAGATCCGAAACAGGGCTGTGCAGAGCTGGCACGCGTGATACGTCGAGGCGGCCGTCTGGCGATTCTTGAGTTCGGCGTCCCGCGCGTGCCGGGGATTCGCACCCTGTACTCGTGGTACTTCAAGTACCTGCTCCCAAGTATCGGGCGCATCGTCTCTGGTCACTCGGTGGCCTATTCCTACCTGCCGGCGTCTGTCGGAACCTTTCCACCGCCTCCGGCGTTTGTGGCGATGCTGGAGGAGGCGGGGTTTGCCGATGTGCGCGCGGAACCGCTGACCTTTGGTATCGCGTATCTGTATACGGCCACGAAACGGTAAGGTGACCTCAAATGGGCGCGGCGCATCGGCCGTAAGTCCTTGTCTGGCGCGCTGTTATAATCGACAGTGCCGGTGATTCATTTCGATCTCGACGATCGGTACCAGGACGACAACGTCGTCGGCAGCGCTATCCCGCGCCGCGAGGGGATCTTCCTGTCGATCGTGTTTCACGGGGTTCTGCTGGCC
>JAQBVV010000081.1 GCA_027622905.1 Acidobacteriota bacterium | reverse complement strand
AGCAACGCAGCCCGGTGGGATGCATCGGTGGCCACGACGAGCAAGTTATTCCTGCCCGGGTCCTTAGCCCGACCCCGGTGGGGGCATCGCATGTGGTCAGGCACGCGGGGGGCCTTGATACCAGAGCGCGAGTCGAGCGGGCGAGACGCCAACGTGATAGAGCGCGAGGATCGTCAGGTTCTTCAGGCTCCTGCGCCACCACCCGTCGCGGCGCCATCGCCTGGCCGAGGTGCCGAGCGACAGGGGCAGTTCCACCATGGGACCTGCGCGCACGAGGCGTCGGACAAACTCGACGTCTTCCATCAGCGGCATATCCCGATACCCGCCGAGCTGTTCGAAGATCCGCCGCCGGACAAGCAGCCCTTGATCCCCGTATGGCAGGCGCAGATGCCGTACCCGCCACGCAACCAGCCGCTCGATGACCCGAGCCTGCCAGGCCGGGTCCTCGAGGGCGAACCGGAACCAGCCTCCCGCCGCGTCGTCGCCGAGACTCATGATCGCGGCCAGCCATCCCGGTGGCAGGGTCGAGTCGGCGTGCAGGAAGAGGAGCCACTCACTGGTGGCACCCGCGGCGCCAGCGTTCATCTGGCGCGCCCGGCCAGGAGATGACCGGCGCAACGTCGCTCTGCCGTGGCTTCCCACGAGCGCCTCGATCTGAGGCTCCGCGCCCCCGTCGACCACGACAATGTCCAGATCTGGCGTGGTCGGGAGCTGCCGCAGCAGGGCTCGGAGGGCGTCGGCGTCCCCGAGCACTGGCGAAATAACGGTCACACGCGGAGTCATGGTGCAGCCCCCATCCAGCGGCATCAGGCCCTATAATGAGGCATGCTCATTCGAAAACCGACTGACATCCCGTTTTCAGAGGTGACGCCCCAGTCGCTCTACCTGCGGCGCCGAGAATTCTTCCAGGCGGCGGCCAGCGGCGCGCTCGCGGCGGCGACGGTGCTGGCGCCACGCGGCGCGGGGGCCCAGACAGGGCCGAAGCTGCCGAACGTACGCAAGACCCCATACGGCCAGGGTGAGCGACTCAACAGCTACGCGGACGTCACCGGCTACAACAACTTCTACGAGTTCGGCACTGGCAAGGAAGATCCGGCGGCCAACGCGAAGGACTTCACGGGACGGCCGTGGACCATCAAGGTGGACGGACGCGTCAAGAATGCCGGTGACCACGACATCGACAGCTTCATCAAGCCGTACGCGCTGGAGGAGCGGATCTACCGACTCCGGTGCGTCGAGGGGTGGTCGATGGTGATCCCCTGGGTGGGGATTCCGCTGGCTGACGTGATCAACCGGCTCGAGCCCGAACCGGGCGCGAGGTTTGTCGAGTTCACCACGCTCAACGACGCGCGCCGCATGCCAGGGCTGAATGTGCCGGTGCTGCGCTGGCCGTACGTCGAGGGCCTCCGGATGGACGAGGCGATGAACCCGCTGTCCATACTGGCGGTCGGGGTGTACGGCGAAGCGCTGCCGGGGCAGAACGGCGCGCCGATTCGCCTGGTCGTGCCGTGGAAGTACGGTTTCAAGAGTACCAAGTCGATCGTGCGGATTCGATTCACCGACAGCGAACCGCGGAACTCGTGGCAGGTGTCGGCGCCACGTGAGTACGGGTTCTACGCGAACGTGAATCCCGAGGTCGATCACCCGCGGTGGAGCCAGGCGACCGAGCGCCGGCTGGGCGAGTTCCGTCGCCGACCAACGGAGATGTTCAACGGGTACGGCGATCAGGTGGCGCGGATGTACGCGGGAATGGATCTGCGCAAGAACTTTTGAAGGGCTTCACGACCTTCCGCCGACTGGTCTTCGCGGCCGCACTTGTCCCTGCGGCCGCGTTGACGTACGGGGCGTTCACCAACAACCTGACGGCGAATCCGATCGACTACATCACCGACATCACCGGTCTCACCGCGCTGACCTTCCTGACCCTGTCGCTGACCGTGACGCCGCTCCGACGGCTGACCGGCCGAAACGAGCTGATCAAGCTGAGGCGTATGCTCGGCCTGTTCGCCTTCTTCTACGCGTGTCTGCATCTGTCGACCTGGGTCGTGCTCGACTGGTTCTTCGACTTCGCCAGCATGACGTCGGATGTGGTCGAGCGCCCGTTCATCACGCTCGGGATGGTGACATTTCTCCTGCTGCTGCCGCTGGCCGTGACGTCCACGGCCGGGATGATTCGGCGACTCGGGAAGCGCTGGCAGCAACTGCATCGCCTCGTCTACGTGGCGGCCATCACCGCGGTCGTGCATTTCTGGTGGGTCGTGAAGGCCGACTTCAGAGAGCCTCGACTCTGGGCGGTGGCCTTGAGTGTACTGCTGGGATTTCGCGCATGGTGGACGCTGCGGACACGCCTGCCCTCGCGGTCCTGACGCGAGCGCCTTCCTCGGGAGGGAAGACGCGGTTGTTTCGCGCGCTCGGCATCCCACCCGATCCGGATCTCCTGACCGCGATGCTCCTCGACACGCTGGACGGCGTAGCCGCGCCAGGCCTGCGGCGCCTCGTGGCGGTCACGCCCGCGTCGGCATGCGGCGAACTGCGGACGCTGGTCGGTGATGCGGAGGTCATCGCGCAGCCGGATGGCGATCTGGGCATGAGGATGCGCGAGACGATGGCGGCGCTCTTTGCGCGCGGCGCACCAGCGGTGGCGTTGATCGGATCGGACCTGCCACATATCCCGGCGACGGTGATCGCCGAGGCGTGCTCGCGCGTTACGGCGGATCCCGATGGGCTGGTCCTCGGGCCAGCTAGCGATGGCGGGTACTACCTGATCGCGGCCGGTCGTGTCCCAGACGTGTTCACAGGCATCACATGGGGAAGCGCGGAGGTGCTCGCACAGACCGCGCAGGCGGCCGTCGCAGACGGCTTGCGCGTCTCGTATCTGCCCACGATGAGCGACGTGGATACTCCCGACGATCTGCACGCCGCTGCGCGGAGCGGACGGGCGCGTCGCACGGCCGCCTGGTGGCGGACGCGGGCGGCACGGCTCCAGGTCGCAGCGCCGCCGGGGCGCAAGGTGGACTCCAAGGTGGACTAGCGAAGAAATCGACGAAGCACGCGATTCCACCACATGATCGCCCCGGTGATGAACATCGCCGGCGGAACGAGCGCCGCTCCGGCCCAGGCGGCCTTGAGCGCCAGATCGCACCCGTCGCCACACCCTGGGATCCGCCTCTGGAAGCGCCCGAAGTGGCCGTACGCCAGCCAGTACAGGACCTCGTCAGCAACACGGTCGGCGCCGGTGGTGTAGTCCATCGGCTCGAGGTAGTCGGCGACGGAATAAAACACCTGCGGAAACGACAGATAGGCTCCCGTCACGCCCCACAACAGGACGAACCCCAGGAACCAGACCCCAAGGACGCTGTGCAGGTTCCAGTTCAGGCGTTTCCAGCTCGCTCGCGGATCCAGGAAGAGACTCCGACGCCAGGTCCGGATACCTGGCCACCAGATCACGACGCCCGTCACGGCCAGCACCAGGAGCAGGAGTGCTCCGACGCCGTTGATTGCACGTCCCGTCTCACCGGCCAGCAAGTTGTCGTGCAGGTCGAGGAGCCACGCGATGAAGGTGGAATCGCCCAGGTTGCGCCCGTCTTCGTCTCTGCGGAACAGCTCGATCCGGAACACCAGGATCGCGCCAGTCAGCGAGATCACGGCCAGGTACAGCCCGATGGCGACTCCCGTCCACAGATGTATCTGGAACAGCGCTTTGCGCAACCAGATGTCCTGCGGGCGGGTCAGCCAGCGTTGCCGAAGCGTCATGAAGGGTTCCTGCTGTCCGAGAGCGGCTGTGCGACGCAGGCCGGGATGGCCTGGACCGCACAGCGGCCCTTATCGTAGTGCGAAAGCTTACGCTGGCGATGCCGCCTGGGCCTCCTCGTAGGTGCCCTTGAAATCGATGATGCGGCCGCGCTCGAACTGCCAGACCCTGGTCCCGACCTCTTCCAGCAGATCCTGGTCGTGCGTGACGAGGAACACCGTGCCCTCGAACTTCTGGAGGGCGACGTTCAACGCGTTGATCGATTCCAGGTCGAGGTGGTTCGTCGGCTCGTCGAAGAACAGCACGTTGGGTTTCAGCAGCATGATCCGGCAGAACAGGAGCCGCGCGGTCTCGCCTCCTGATAGAGCGGCGGTTGGCTTGTGGCCCTCCTCGCCGCTGAAGAGCATCTGGCCGAGCAGGCCGTGAATCTCCTGGCGCGAGGCGTCCGGGTCGAATCGATGTAGCCACTCAACTGCGGTCAGTCCCTTCTCGATCTGACCGGTGTGGTCCTGCGGGAAATACCCGATCGAGACCTCGTGCCCCCATCGGAGCGTGCCGCCGTCGCGGTCGTCGGGTGAGGCTGGCATATCCGGTGCGTCGGCCAGCAGCGCCTTCAGGAGCGTCGTCTTCCCGACGCCGTTGCGCCCGGCGAGCACGATCCGCTCACCGCGGTTGACCACCGCGGTGAAGTCGGAGAAGACCGATGTCGCCCCGTAGGCCTTGGCGAGGCCCTCGAACTCGATGGCGACCTTGCCCGACGGACGCCGCGTCAGGAACCGGATATACGGGCGCTGGATGTTCGAGCGTGCCAGCTCGGTGGTCTGCAGTCGTTCCACTTCCTTGCGTCGTGACGTGACCTGGCTTGCGCGGGTGCCCGCGCCGAATCTGGCGATGAAGTCATTGAGCTGCGCGATCTTCTTTTCGCGCTGGACGTTGCCGGCTTCGATCGTCGACCGGATCTGGGTCTTGGCCATGACCATGTCGTCGTAGCCGCCGGTATACGTGATGATCGTTTCGTAGTCGATGTCCGCGATGTGCGTGCAGACGCCGTTGAGAAAATGCCGGTCGTGCGAGATCACGATGAGCGTGCCCTCGTAGCGGGTGAGGAAGTGCTGGAGCCAGTGGATCGAGTCGAGGTCCAGGTGGTTGGTCGGCTCGTCGAGCAGCAGCGCCTGCGGCTGGCCGTAGAGCGCCTGCGCCAGCAGGACGCGTACTTTCTGACCGCCCTGCAACTCGGCCATCGTGCGGTCGTGGAGCGCGTCGGGAATGTCGAGCCCCTGGAGGAGCACGGCGGCGTCGCTTTCCGCCGAGTAGCCGTCCTCCTCGCCCACGATGCCTTCGAGCTCGCCGAGGCGCATGCCGTCTTCGTTGGACATCTCGGGGCGCTCGTACAGCGCGTCTCGCTCGGTCAGCGCCGACCAGAGCCGCTCGTTGCCCATGATGACCGTATCGAGCACGCGGTACTGGTCGAAGGCGTACTGGTCCTGCCGCAGGACGCCGAGCTTGCGGGGGCGGTTCACGCTTCCGCGCTGCGCATCGAGCTCGCCGGTGAGCAGCTTCATGAACGTGGACTTCCCGGAGCCGTTCGGGCCGGTCAGGCCATAGCGGCGTCCGGCCGCAAACGTCGTGGCGACGTCCTCGAACAGAACCTTCGAGCCGTACCGCATCGATACGCCATTGACAGCAATCATGAGCAGAGATCCTTCATAGCCGCTACGCGGGTGTGAGTGAACCCCCTAGTTTAGCAGCCGGAACGAAAAGCCGTCAGGCGCCGCCGTCAGGCGCCATCTCATCTACCCTTTGGTCCGGCGGCTCGCACGAGGCCCGCCATAGGCAAATCTCATGCGCGCTGTTGGCCTGCTGCCATCGGCGACAATAAGCCCTGTCGACGGGCCATATCGCACAATGGGGTGGCTCCCGGCGAATGTTTGCTGTCAGCTTCCTGCAGCGCACGCCAGACGCAGCCGAAGCCCGAAACGAAGACCGAGAGTGTTCGGTAGCATTTCCAAATGTCCATCACCGTACCCGCCATCTTCGTCTTGTGTGGTCTCGTCCTGCTGTTCTTCGGCGGGGAAGGACTGGTGCGCGGCAGTTCAGCGCTAGCTCTGCGGCTCGGACTGACGCCGCTGGTGGTCGGGTTGACCGTGGTCGCGTTCGGCACGAGCGCGCCGGAGATGGTGGTCAGCGTGCAGGCGACGCTTGCCGGTCAGGGCGCTGTGGCCATCGGCAATGTGATTGGATCTAACTCCCTCAACATCGGACTGATCCTCGCGCTGACCGCGTTGATCTATCCGCTGAAGGTGCAGTTGCAGGTTTTGCGCATCGACACTCCCATCATGGTCGGTGCTTCCCTCGTGGCCGCCTGGATGCTCTCCGACCTCGCGATCGGCCGGGTGGAGGGGGGGATCTTGTTCGCCGGCATCATCGCCTACACCGCTTTCACCGTGCTGTATGCGAACAAGATGAAACTCTCGGCCGAGGTGGAGGCGGAATTCGCCGAGGCGGTGCCCGCGCCGCACGGGAGTATCTGGCGCGATCTGCTGTTCATCCTCGTCGGCCTGGGGTTGCTCGCCGCCGGCTCGCACTTTCTTGTGGATGGCGCGACGCGACTGGCCCGGGGCTTTGGCATCAGCGAAGCGATCATCGGACTGACCATTGTGGCGCTGGGCACGAGCATGCCTGAGCTGGTCACCTGTGTCGTGGCGGCGTGCAAGAAGGAGCCCGACATCGCGCTCGGCAACATCATTGGCTCCAACATTTTCAACGTACTGAGCATCCTGGGCGCAGCGGCCCTGATCCGTCCGATGACGGGCGAGGGGATTAGGATGACGGACCTGTATGTGGCCATCGCATTCGCTGTCGCTCTGGTCCCCGTCCTGTGGAGCGGACGCATCCTGCAACGCTGGGAGGGCGGATTGCTCCTGGTGGGATACATTGTTTATGTGGCGACACTCTGGCCCGAATGAGCAGATGAGTTCAGCATCAAAGAAGTTACCGTCAACGTCATTCAACGCGTGCCAGCCATGAACATCGCCTTCTACAACACCAAACCCTAGAATCGGGAGTCGTTCCCAGACGCCCGGCTGTCAACGGGCCAGGGTCGAATAGTGGGGGCTTCCGCTACTTTGGACTTCCGTTAACTTGGGTTCCCGCCAATACTTCTGCTCGGCTGCTGGCGACGCGGTGCGACAGTCAGCCTACCCTTTGGTCCGGCCGTCCAGTTCGTCCCACCGCGCGTACCCGTCGAGGATCGACTGCTGGAGCGTCTCCAGGCGGGCCAGCGCCTCGTGGATGGTCTCGGGCGCACTCGTGTAGAACCCGGGGTCCGCGACGGTGGTCTCCAGACCCCGCTGCTCGGTCTCGAGCGCCTCGATGCGCGCCGGCAACTTGCCGAGTTCCTGCTGTTCCCGGTAGGAGAGCTTCCGGGGCCGTGGTGTGGCGGGCAGTGCCGGTTGCGGACCAGTGCCGGCGGGTCGTGACCGTGGAGTGGATGGGGCCGCGGGGTGGCGGCGCTGACGCACCCAGTCGGCGTACCCGCCGACGTATTCCTGCACCCGCCCGCCGCCTTCGAAGACCAGCGTGCTGGTGACCACATGGTCGATGAAGGCTCGGTCGTGACTGACCAGCAGCAGCGTGCCCGGCCAGTCGATCAGCAGCGCTTCGAGCAGCTCCAGTGTCTCGATGTCGAGGTCGTTGGTCGGCTCGTCCAGCACGAGGAGATTGGCGGGCCGCGTGAACAGTCGCGCCAGGAGCAGGCGATTCCGCTCGCCGCCCGACAGCGCCTTCACGGGGGAGCGGGCGCGTTCGGGTGAGAACAGAAAGTCGCGCAGGTACCCATGGACGTGCTTCGAGGTGCCGCTGACGGTCACCGTGTCGTTGCCGTCGGCAATGGTGTCGAAGACCGTGCGTTCGGGGTCGAGCTGCTCGCGCTGCTGATCGTAGTACGCAACCTGGACGTTGGCACCCTCCCGCACGTCGCCTGCATCCGGCGCCAGTTCACCGATGAGTAACCGAAGCATCGTCGTCTTTCCAGATCCGTTGGGGCCGATCAGGCCGATGCGGTCGCCGCGCATCACTCTCACCGTGGCGTCCAGGACGACTGGCGTGTCGCCGAAGGCCTTGGAGATGCCCTCGGCCTCGATGACGAGCTGGCCCGACCGGTCGCCGGCATCGGCCTGCAGGCGCACCGTGCCCTCCTGCGTCCGGCGCGCGGCTTTGGCTGTGCGCATCTCGAGCAGCGCACGGACGCGTCCTTCGTTGCGTGTCCGCCTGGCCTTGATGCCCTGCCGGAGCCAGGCCTCCTCCTCGGCCAGCCGCTTGTCGAACTTTGCGTGATGCACAGCCTCGGTGGCGAGCTGCAGATCCTTGTCGCGCAGGAATGTGGCGTAGTCGCCCGGCCAGGACGTGAGCGTGCCGCGGTCCAGTTCGAGAATACGCGTCGCGACGCGCTGGAGGAAGACGCGGTCGTGCGTGACGAACAGCACGGCACCGGGATAGTCGACGAGGAACGTCTCGAGCCAGGTCATCGACTCGATGTCGAGGTGATTGGTGGGCTCGTCGAGGAGCAGCAGATCCGGTTGGCCGACCAGCGCGCGTGCGAGAAGGACGCGCCGCTTCCAGCCCCCGGACAGCGTGGCGACCGTCTCGTCGGGCGGCAGGTCGAGGCGAGACAACACCAGTGCGACCCGCTGGTCGAGCTGCCACTCCTCCTCGTCGATGCCCGCCAGGCCTTCCGCCACCACGTCGGCCACCTGGCGCGTGTCCTGCAGTGGCGCGTCCTGCGCCAGGCGTCCGATGCGCAGGCCTGGCTGGGTCCAGACACTGCCCGAGTCCGGCGGAAGTTCGCCAGCGGCGATCCGGAGGAGCGTCGATTTTCCGGTGCCGTTGCGTCCGATGAGGCACAGCCGTTCCTTCGCCTCGATCTGGACGCTGGCCCCGTCGAGCAGCGGAAGGTGGCCGTATGCGAGCGAGACCCGGTCGAATGTGATCAGTGGCATTGGTTGTGGTGGGCTAGCAGTCCGAGGTGAAAGTCCGGCGTTGCACCGAGACGAGCGGGTCGGTCCGCCGACGCGGACCGACAAAGCAGCACTGGCCTCGTCGGGTCGCGCCGCGACCCGACCGTCGCGGACAAGGCGCGACGACCGAGAATACCGCCTGTATTTGACGGAGGAGCAACGCAGATCGCGAGGATGCATCGCTCGTCGAATGCAGACGGACTTTTGCCACGGGCTGCTAGACCGCGTGCTCGCGGATGGCTGTCAGAAAACGTTCGCCGAGGTCGTCCGCCTTGCGCGCGCCCACGCCCTTGACCGCGCGGAAGGCGTCGAGCGAGTCCGGTCGGAGCCGGGCCATCTCGCGCAGCGTGGCGTCGTGGAAGATGACGTACGGAGGGACGGCCCGTTCGCGCGCCGTCTCCAGCCGGATGGCGCGCAGGCGCTCGAACAGGGCGCGGTCGACGCCCTCCCACGATTCCGTGTCGACCCGCGACCGGGCACGCGTCGCGTCCTTGCGCGGCGGACGTTGCCTGGCCAGACTCAGATCCGGGCAACTGGTCTCGTCTTTGAGCAGGGCCAGGCCCTTGGGCGTCAGCGTCAGCACCGCGTACATGTCGTCGGTCGTGCGGAGGAGGTCGAACGCTCTGAGTTGCTGGATATATCCGCGCACCTCGCCAACCGAGGCCTCGGGAAGCAGGCCGAACGTGCTCAGCGTGTTGTGACCTCTGGACACGACCTGGTCGCTGGCGTGTCCACGGAGGACGCTGGCGACGTGCGTGGATCCGAACCGTTGCCCGACCCTGGCGACGCACGACAGGATCTGGCGCGCGAGCAGGACGGGCTCGGGGGACGGCTCCAGTTCGTCGAGGCAGAAGTCGCAGGCTCCACAGCCATCCCTGGTGTAGCGGTCGCCGAAGTATTCGGCCAGATACTGGTGACGACATCCGACACTCGCCGCGTACTGTTCCATCTGGCGCAGCAGTGCGATGTTCCCGTCGTTCAGCTCACCGTTGCTTTCCAGCATCACGCGCCACTTCATGAAGTCGGCGGCCGAGTAGATCAACAGGCATTCCGCTTCGAGACCGTCGCGTCCGGCTCGTCCCGACTCCTGCTGATAGTGCTCGATCGATCGCGGGGAGCCGGCGTGCACGACGAATCGGACGTTTGACCGGTCGATGCCCATGCCGAAGGCGACCGTGGCGACGATGACGTCGACGCGTTCTCGGAGGAACGCGTCCTGATTGCCGCTTCGCTCGGCTTCGCCGAGGCCCGCGTGATACGGAAGCGCCGGCGTCCCCTCGGTCGTCAGCCAGGCGGCCAGGGCTTCGACCTCGCGCCGCGAGATGCAGTAGATGATGCCCGCTTCGCCCTTGTGGCGCGCCACGACGTCGAGGATCTGCCGCTTCAGCGATGCCCTCGGCAGCACGCGGTAGAGCAGATTCGGACGGTCGAAGCCTCCCACCAGTTCCACCGGGTCGTGGAGACCGAGCTGGGCCATGATGTCGCGTCTGACGCGAGCGGTGGCGGTGGCCGTGTACGCCTGGAGGCTGATGCCCGGAAGGCGCTCTCGAAGCTGGGCAAGCTGGCGATACTCGGGCCTGAAGTCGTGCCCCCACTGGCTGATGCAGTGCGCCTCGTCGACCGCGATGAACGAGACGTCGCACGACTCGAGGAGCGTGAGAAAGCCGTCGCTCCCTTCCCCGACCAGACGCTCCGGCGACACGTAGAGCAGGCGGTAGCGTCCTTCGCGCAGCCCCGCCGCGACGCGCGTCTTTTCCGCGCCGGTGAGCGAGCTGTTGTAGAGCGCGGCAGGTACGCCGTTACCGACCAGCGTGTCGACCTGATCCTTCATCAACGAGATGAGCGGTGACACGACGACCGCGAGACCCGGACGCACGACGGCTGGCGCCTGAAAGCAGAGCGACTTGCCGCCGCCGGTCGGCAGGACGACGAGCGAATCGCGGCCCGCGAGGATCGCCTCCATGGCTTCGCGCTGAAGCGGCCGGAACTCCGTGTACCCCCAGTAACGGGCGAGGGCGTCGTCGAGGAGGGAAGAGGTCACGGCAGCCATGATCGCACGGCGCACGGTCTTGAACCTCGAAACGGCGCGCGCGGACAGGGGCGCGAGACCTCCGCGTGGCGTTACGTCGAGCGCGGAAGCTGGTCCGGCACGCCGCTTTTCCGCAGGATCGTCATCATCGGGCACCAGTTGGTGAACGCCGACTGCGCGAGATTCAATCCGATAAACAGCGTGAACCCGAAGAAGTACGGGTGGACGTAGATCCCGAGCAGCACGCTGGCTGCGACGAAGAGTCCGGCGATCAGGCGAAGCATGCGGTCAACATTCATGGGGCCCTCCTAGGCCACCACCGCAGAGCGGTGGGTGAGAAAATAGGCAATCGGGACGGTCACGCGAGAGAGAAAGAGTGAGGCGACCTCACCGGCCATCAGCGAGATGGCCAGGCCCTGGAAGATGGGGTCGAACAGGATGACCCCAGCGCCGACGATGACGGCTGCGGCGGTCATCGCCATGGGTCGGAAGCGGACGGCGCCTGCGTCCACGACGGCCTCGGCGAGGGGCATGCCCTCCTTCAGGCGCAGTTCGATGAAGTCGACGAGGATGATCGAGTTCCGCACGACGATGCCGGCCCCGGCGATGAAGCCGATCATCGACGTCGCGCTGAAGAAGGCGCCCAGCAGCGCGTGCGCGGGCAGGATGCCGACCAGCGAGAACGGAATGGCGAGCATGATCGCCAGCGGCGTCGTGAATGACTGGAACCAGCCGACGACCAGCACGTAGATCAGGATCAACACGGCGGCAAACGCCAATCCGAGATCGCGAAAGACCTCGTAGGTGATGTGCCACTCGCCATCCCACTTCATGGCGTAGCGCGTGCTGTCGAACGGCTGCTGCGCGTTGAAGATGTCCAGCGCGTACCCCTCGGGGAACGTAATCGTCGAGAGCGTCCGGTTCATCTCGAGAATCGCGTAGACGGGACTTTCGATGTCGCCCGCGACATCACCGGTCACGTAGGTCACCGGCAGCAGGTTCTTGTGATAGACGCTCTGCGCCTCGTTCGAGCGCGTCAGGGTCGCCAGGTCGCCGATGGCCGTCGGCGCGCGCGTGCCAAGACGGATCGCGTCGACAGCGTCGAGGGAGCCGCGGTCGTGCCTGGGGAGGCGGAGGACCACCGGGACGGGTTCGCGGGCGGCTGGGTCCACGAGCAGCCCGGCGGGGGCACCTGCGCCGACCATCTGCAGGACGGCCGAGACGCTGGCTGCGTCGACGCCGGCTGCCGCGGCCCGTTCCTCATCCAGGGTGTAGCGCCACTTGGGCCGTTCGGCGTCGACGTACCAGTCGACATCGACCACACCGGCGGTTGCCTCGAACACGTCGCGCACCTGGCGGGCGAGATCTTCGCGCCGTGCCGGATCCGGCCCGTACACCTCCGCAACGAGGGTCTGGAGCACGGGTGGGCCGGGTGGCACTTCGACCGTCTGCAGCGTGGCCCCGAGCTGCTCAGCCAGTGGCCGGAGTGACACCCGGAGGCGCTTGGCGATGTCGTGACTCTGTTCGCTCCGCTCGTCCTGATCGACAAGGACAACCTGAAGGTCGGCCATGTTGGCGTCCTGGCGCAGGAAGTAGTGCCGGACCAGTCCGTTGAAGGTGTAGGGCGCGGCCGTGCCCGTGTACGTCTGCACGCTATCGACCGCCTCATCGGCGAGTACCACGTCGGCCAGCGCGGCGGCAACGCCGGCGGTGGTCTCGAGCGGCGTGTCCTCCGGCATGCGCACGACAACCTGCAATTCGCTCTTGTTGTCGAATGGCAGCATCTTCACCGTGACCAGCCTCAGTGGCACCAGCGCGACGGCGCCCAGGAGCAGTACGGTCACCAGCCCGAGGAATCCCCAGCGGACCCGCGGTCTGGCGATCAGCTGCGCCATCGCGCGTCGGTAGAGCGCGGTGAGCCGGTCCTCGCGGTCGTGCACCGGCGCGTGTGACCGTCCCAGCAGGCGCACGGCGGTCCACGGCGTGACCACGAAGGCGACGATCAGCGAGAAGACCATGGCGGCCGAGGCCCCAACCGGGATGGGCCGCATGTAGGGGCCCATCAGGCCGCCCACGAAGGCCATCGGCAGGATGGCGGCAATGACGGCCAGCGTGGCGAGGATCGTCGGATTGCCCACTTCGTCCACCGCCCGTACGGCAACCTCGTCCAGGCGCGCCAACGGGCCGGCCAGGCGGGCGTGTCGTACGATGTTCTCCACCACGACGATCGCGTCGTCGACCAGGATGCCGATCGAAAAGATGAGCGCGAACAGGGTGATGCGATTGAGCGTGTAGCCGTAGAGATAGAAGACGAACAGCGTGAGGCCCAACGTCACCGGAATGGCCGTGAGGACGATCGCCGACTCGCGCAGTCCGAGCACGAACCAGATGAGGAGCGACACCGAGACCACGGCGAGAAACATGTGGTACAGCAGCTCGTTCGACTTCCGATCCGCCGTTGCGCCGTAGTCGCGGGTGATCGAGATCTGCAGGTCCGACGGCAGGTGGTAGCCGCGTACCGTGTCGATCTTTCGAGTGACGGCCTCGGTGAGCGTCGTGGCGTTGGTGCCCGGGCGCTTCGCGATCGACAGCGTGACCGCCGGATAGGATGCGCCGGCGTCCGGGTGCTGCACGACGTACGACGTCGGCTCGCCTCCCTGGTCGCGCACCGCCGCGACGTCGCTCACGTGTACCGGAGCGCCGGCCACGTGGCCCACAACGACGCGTCCGATGTCATCGGCCGACTCGGGCCAGCTGCCGCTTTCGACGCGCGTCGATCGGTTGCCGCTGACGATACGGAGCGCGCCCGTCCGGGTGTTGGCACGCTGGAGTGCCTGCTGGACGACGAGCGGGTCGAGGTCGCGAGCGGCCAGCGCAGCGGGATCGATCTCCACGCCGATCTCGCGCGGTCGGCCGCCGATGATGGCGACCTCGGAAATGTCCGGGACCTCCTTGAGCGCCTCCTGGAGCTGCGCCGCGATCTGGCGCAACGACACGTCGTCATAGCCGGCGCCCTAAAGGGTGAGCGCCATGATCGGCACGTTGTCGATCGACCGGGCTTGCACGAGGGGAGCAGAGGCGTCAGGCGGTAGCAGGTTGGGCCGTGCATTGAGCTTCTGGTGCAGGCGGACGAGCGCGCGGTCCTCATCCTCGCCCACGGTGAAGCGAACGATCACGATGGCCCGGCCCTCGCTCGACGTGGAGTAGACGTACTCGACGCCTGGAATCTCCCAGGCACGTTGCTCGACAGGGCGCGCGACGCGCTGCTCGATCTCTTCGGGGGAGGCGCCGGGCAGATCGATGAAGATGTCGACCATCGGCACCACGATCTGGGGTTCCTCCTCGCGGGGAAGCGCGAGCACGGCGTAGGCTCCGAGCAGCAGCGACGTAAGAATGGCGAGCGGTGTCAGCTTCGAGTGCAGCATCGCGGCGGCCATCCGCCCGGCCAATCCGGTGCGTCCAGACTCGGTCACGGTCGAGGCTCCATGGCGGGCGCGGCGACGACGTCGAGGAGCTGGCCGTCCGACAGTCCAGGTGGCGGGGAGGTCACGACGACATCATCCGCATCCAGCCCGGCAAGGACCTCCGTCCGGGTGTCGTCCACGTCTCCGCGCTGGACGGGGCGCATTCGCGCGAGGCCGTCGGCGCTGACAACGAAGACGAACGTGAGCTGGCCGCGCTGGACCACACTCGAGGACGGGACGGTCAGCGTCCGTCGCGTGACACCGGCAAATCTGGCGTAGCCGAACGTGCCCGTGCGGACGGGCATGTCGGGCGGCAGCTCGATCGTGACAACGAAGCTGTTGGTCGACGTGGCAGCCCGCGCGATTTCGCTCACCGTTGCGCTCGCCCACGCCGCGCTGGTGTCGAGCCGGATCTCGGCCTGCTGCCCGACGGAGATCGTACGGGCACGCGTATCGTCGAGGGTCACCTCCAGTGTTGCTGGTCCTGCCTCCTCGACGACGAGCAGCGGCGTGGCTGGCGTCGCCAGCGCTCCCACGTCGACCAGGCGCTCGGTCACGAC
>JAQBVV010000080.1 GCA_027622905.1 Acidobacteriota bacterium | reverse complement strand
GGAGGAGTTCTACGAGCCGGCGATCCGTGCTCGACGCACCGACCAGTTTCAGCCTCCGGCGCGCGACGACGACTCGCCGGCCACGGGCGAGGAGCCAGAGGCCGTCGATGTGCAGCGGCGCGCGACGCGCCCCTACGAGGAACTTCGACAGCAGAAGTTGCTCCGAGCGATCGCCAGCGAGCGACAGCTGCGTGAGGTCATGGTGGACTTCTGGTTCAATCACTTCAACGTGGCTGCCCGGAAGGGTCCGGTCTGGCTGTACCTGACCGAGTACGAGCGAGACACGGTCCGGCCGCACGCCCTGGGCCGATTTCGTGACCTGCTCGGCGCCGTCGCCGAGAGCCCCGCCATGCTGTTCTACCTCGACAACTGGTTGAGTTCGGATCCGGACGGGCCGGCCGCCGCGACGGTTGCGCGCGATCGCGAGATGGGGAGCGCGTCGCGTGTGGTTCGAAGCCTGCTCGCTCTGCTGTCTCGGCCTTCCGACGCGGTGCCCGATCAGCTCCGTCGAGCGATCTACGACCGGCGGCGCGCACCCGGCTTGAACGAGAACTATGCGCGGGAGCTGCTGGAATTGCACACCCTCGGGGTTGACGGCGGCTACACACAATCCGACGTCGTTGCGGTGGCGCGGGCGTTCACTGGATGGACGCTCGACGAGCCATCGGAGCGCGCAGGCGGGTTCGTCTTCGAGTCGCGAGCCTCGGGGTGCTTCTTCCAGTTACGCCGTGATCCCGACCGACACGTTCCCGTCGGGCGTGAACGAGTTTGCTCACGTCTTTAAGTCGCCCACGCCGCCGGACCCATCGCCCTCACCCGCCACGCTGAGGCGGGCGTTCGGCATCCTGATCCCCGGGCTGGCCGTCTGCTTGACACTCTTCGGGCCCTCATTCGGCTCCCTGAGGTGCTCTGGACCGCCATCGCTCCAGAGTCTGGTGCAGAGCCGAGAGGATCTCGAGGTGGTGCGAGCCGAGATCCACCAATTCCATGGGGCGTATGCCGACGTTGCCCAGTTACGCGATGGGCTTGGCGCTGACCGCGCGGCCCTGGAAGGGTTCGTTGATCGCCTTGCATCGTTCCGCCTCCAGGCGCCGGAGCTGGATCGGACCATCGATACGATTCTGAAGAAGCTGCCGCTGGTGGAGCATGGGGCGCGGCACGCGGAGCGGATCGGTCAGATCGCTGAGGATCTTGACGCACAGGTGTTAATGGTGACCGAACGCCTTGAGGTGCTCGGCGTTGTCCAGGAGCGCCTCGACACGCTCCACACCGTGTCGGCCGACGTGGAGAGCAAGCTCGAGGCGCAGCTGGCGCGGCGCAACGAGCTCGACTCGCTCAAGGCGCAATGCGACAGCGTCACCACCCAGATGCAGGATACGCAGCAGAAGATCGGCAGCGTCGCCGCCCGGCAGAGCAGGATTCTGCGCATGGAGACCCGTCTGACCATCATGCAGGAACGGCTGGACGCGACAGCGAAGCAGGTGAAGGCGGTGCAGCGAGACGAGGAGGTGCTTGCCGAGCAGGACGCGCGCCTCACGGAACTGGCCGAGGCCAGCCGTGCCCTGGCGGGCGAGGCGGCCGAGCGGGTGCAGCAGGCGACGGCGCTGACCGAACAGCTCGCGAAGTCGACAGCGACCAAGGGTGAGCTGATCGACGAACTCGCCAGGATCCAGGCGCGGCAGCGCGAAGCCGTCGCGCAGGTTGAGGCGGCCGAGGATCAGCTTCGCCGCACGGAGACGATGTATCGGGGACTGGACCAACGCCGCTCGCAGCTTGCGTTTTCAGATAAGAAACTCGCGGATGTCGAGGCCAAGATGGGTGCCCTCACGCAGACGGCGGCCACTGTCGACCAGCAGATGAAGGCCCTCGCCGAGCGCGGGAGCGTCATCGCGGCGGTGAAGGCCCAGATCGACAGCATTCACCAGGTCAGCGAAAAGAGCCGAGAGGACTTGCAGTACATCTCCGATCGTCGGAGGGAGGTGGCTGAGCTTCGACAGAACGTCGAAAGCTTGCTGTCGACAGCCGACAAGACCCAGGACACCATCGCGGCCATCGAAGCACGCCGCCGGAACGTCGAAGAAGTGCATTCGAAGACGACGCTGATTTCGAACCTCCTCGGAGACGTGCGCGTGAATCTGGAGTCGGTCGCGGAACAGAAGGCTGTGGTTGACCACATCGTGGATCGGCTGGCCAAACTCGAATTCGTGATGCTCGAGGCGCAAAATACGGTGCGCGTGCTCAATCAGGAGCGAGAGCTGGCGGAGCGGATCGAGAAGAGCATCAGGCAGTTGCGCAGCCGGGCCGACGGCGACGAAGGCCGGCAGCTGGCCTAGCAGCCATCCGTCACGGAGCGGCGCAGAACCGCACGCGGTCAGTAGGTGGCGGTCGTCGTCTGGCCGGTGATGATGGTGAGACGCTGTCCGATCAGGATCGTGTTGCTTTGCAGGTGATTCCAACGCTTGAGCGACGCGACCGTCGTTTGATACAACCTAGCCAGCGAATACAGCGTGTCGCCTGGTCGGACCCGGTGCACTATCGGGGCCGAGGGTGAAGCCACATCCGCCGTCGCGCTGACCTGGGCGGCAGCCGTCTCAACCGGGAGGGGCTGAGCCTGCGCTACCCGTGTGTCGCCCTGGGTCCCCGTGGCATCGTCGTCGGTCTCGGCGCTGGAGACACGTGCTGCCGGCGTGAGCGAAGTCGGCGGGCTCTCCGCCCTCGCAAGCTGTAGCTCCGGTGCGCGGGGAACGATCAATCTTTGCCCAGCCTGCAGACGCGCGCGGGTTGACAGGTAGTTCGCTTCCGCCAGGTCAGTGCGCGTGACGTTCAGTTTTCTGGCGACGGCTACCAGCGTTTCGCCTTTCTCGACAGTGTGCCAGTCAAGCGGCGCCCACGCATCTGGACGCGCCTGCGCCAGATTCGCGCGGATGATGTCGCCCGTCCCCGCAGGCACTTTGAGCGGATGGTCGGCGGCGCGGACGGGAGTCAGCCACCGGCGCAGTTCGGGATTGAGCGCCTGGATGGCGCTGACCGACGAGCCGATCCATGTCGCGATCCATCGCAGGTCGACGGCTGCCGGCAGGAACACCGTCTCGACCCGTGGTGCCTCGGCAGCCTGGATGTCGAAGCCGTACCTCGCTGGGTCCCTGGCGATCACCATGGTGGCCATGACGGATGGCACGTAGTTTCGAGTTTCGCGTGGCAGGTGCATGGTCGAGCCGATGAGCGACCAATAGTCCGAGCGACCGGATCGCTTCATCGCCCGCTGCACCCTTCCCTGTCCGGCGTTGTAGGCCGCGAGTGCCAGGGCCCAGTCACCGTCGAACATCGCTTGCAGCGATTTGAGATATTTGGCTGCCGCCCGGGTGGCCTTTTCCGCCTCAGCACGCTCGTCAATGTACCAGTCGTGCGTCAGGCCGTTTTCCAGTCCGGTCATCGACATGAACTGCCAGATGCCTTTGGCCTGGGCTCCTGAGACCGCCGTCGTCGTGAACCCACTCTCGACCAGGGGAATGTAGGCCAGATCGATCGGCAACTCCTCGGCCTTCAAAATCTCCCGGATCATTGGCAGGTACTGCATGCCGCGGCTGAGGCCCCTCTCCAGAAAGGCCCTCCGTTCGCCGGTGAACAGCTCGATGAACTCCTTGACGTGGGCGTTCATCGGGATATCGATGTCGGGCGCGCTTGGCCAGAGGTCGGCGGCGGTGACCCGGTCCGTCGCAGCCCTGGGGGGCGGTGTGCCGGAGGCACCGTCCTCGGCATCCTCTCCCGTGGTGTCGCTGCCCGGATCGGTGAGCCGGACGGCAAGTTCGGCTGGCGGCTCGACCGGCTTGGCGGCCTGTGGCTGAGCCGCGGGTTCGGAATCAGCTGGCCCACCCGCTGTTGAGGCTATCGCACCGGGGAAGCGGGGCGCCGACCGGCCAGAGCAGGCAGCGGCCAGGAGGGCGATGGCGCACACGACACCGGCCAACTGGATGCGACTCGAACCGATCATAGAGCGGAAGTCTAGCATTCGCCAAATGATCGGTCAACAGTAAGTCTATTGGACTCAGCAGTTATAGACGATCACTTGAAAAGCCAGTGGCAGGCCGTCAGGGCGCGATGACGAACACCCTTTCCGTCTCTCCCAGATCACGAGCCAGCGGAGTGAGGATGGTCTTTTCGCCAACCACGAGCTTGCGCCCGGCCCGCATGGCCTCCCGAACGTCCTCCTCGCAGACGAACTCCGCGACGGGCGCGGCCGTCACAGCGGCGGCATCGGTGGCCTCTTCGGCTTCGGACGGGAGCGGCACTGGAGGAACCGACGCTGGAGGAACCGACACTGGGGGGGGCGCTGAGGCGCTGCCGAAGCCTTTCGAGGCCAGAAACGCGTCGATCCGCGACGCCAGTACCTCAACGGGAATGCCGTCCCTCCGCGAGCCTACCCTTGCGGCCGGCTGCGACACATCGATGGTCGTCGCCTGGGCGCCAGAGCGTTTTTCGGTCTCCACCGAATCGAAAAACGCTCTAGTCACCACGGCTGGGCGGATCTCATAGGCGAGCCGCTTGATATTCAGCAGGTGGCGGGGAGAGATGTTGTCGGACGTGATATTCCCGCCCCACCCGCCGCACCCCAGTGTCAGGGCAGGATCCAGACCGGTCGTGAGGCCGATCGAGCCGTGGGTTGTGGGAGTGTTGACGCAAATACGACCCGCCGGCTTTTTCAGACCAAACTCCAGGATGACGTCCTCGGCCCGGGAGTGAATCGACATCGTGTGGCCCATGCCGCCATAGCGAAGGACCTGGATGCACCGCTCGCATCCCTCACGCCAGTCGCTGACCACGTACCAGGACAGCACGGGCGCCAATTTTTCTATCGACAAGGGGTAGTCCCGGCCGACGCCGTCCAGGCGCGCGATCAGGACCCGCGTGCCTTCAGGGACCGACAACCCGGCCTGCGCAGCGATGAAGGCGGCCGATTTCCCGACCAGAGCGGGATTGGGTAATCGTTGCGGAGTGACGAGAGCCGCGGCGAGTACCTCCGCCTCGGCGGTGTTCAGGAAGTAGGCCCCGCGCGCTTCGCATTCCCGGGCTAGCTCCTCGGACACCGATTCGTCCACGACGACAGAATTCGGCGACGAACAGAGTACGCCGTTGTCGAAGGTCTTGCCGACGAGGATATCGCTCGCGGCCTTGGCGATGTCCGCCGTCCGCTCCACATAGCAGGGGGCGTTGCCAGGGCCCACCCCGTAGGCTGGCTTTCCGGCGCTGTAGGCCGCGCGGACCAGACCCATGCCGCCCGTGGCCAGGATGACCGCGACCTCACGGTGCTTCATCAGGGCCTGGGTCCCGTCCAGGGTGACCGTGTTCATCCAGCCGATGCTCCCGGCCGGCGCGCCGGCGCCGGCGGCGGCTTCGGCCAGAATCTCGACGGTGCGCGTGATGCAGCGGACGGCGGAGGGATGCGGACTGATGATGACCGCACACCGAGCCTTGAGCGCGATCAGCACGTTGTAAATAGCCGTCGACGTCGGATTGGTCGAGGGCACGATGGCCGCGACCACGCCGAACGGCTCGGCGATCTCGATAATCTTCCGGTCTTCGATACGGTTGACGACGCCCACGGTCCTGATGGGGCGAATGAACTGGTAGACCCGGTCGGAGGCGAACAGGTTCTTTTGAATCTTGTCGGCGACGACGCCGTACCCTGTTTCCTCGACGGCCAGACGGGCCAGTGCCTCGGCGTGCGGTGTGACAGCCTCCGCCATCGCGGTGACGATTCTGTCGATCTGTTCCTGGGACAGTTCCGTGAGCTGGGTCTGCGCCTGCCGGGCGCTGACCGCCAGCGTTCCAGCCTCGGACACCGACTGCTGGTCTCTGCTGGCCTGCTGCCCGGCGTCTTCGACCGACATGGCTAGCTGCTAACTAAGTCCGTGGGAGGATTTTTTCGACTTCGGCGTGCGGTCGTGGGATGACATGGACCGACACCAGCTCACCTACCCGTCTGGCCGCTGCGGCGCCGGCGTCAGTCGCGGCCTTGACGGCACCGACGTCACCCCGGACGAGCACGGTGACGTAGCCGGCACCGATGTATTCCTTACCCACGAGCACGACATTCGCGCCCTTGACCATTGCGTCCGCCGCTTCGATGGACCCAATGAGACCCTTGGTCTCCACCATGCCGAGCGCATCTGCTGCCATTGCTGTTTGGGACGAACCGTGTGGCTCGTTGCCGCAACTCTAACATGGATTGCGAGGTATCATGCCTGGGCGATGGGACGAATTTACCGGTCATTTGGGGTTGTGCTCGTCGCCGCCGGCCTCGGTTTCGGATGCTCCGCTGCTGACGACGGAGCGGCTCCGGTGGCAACCCCATCGCTGGCGATGCCGGCCGTCGCCGCGATCGGGAGCCCGGTTGACCTGACGTACCGTTTCACCGTCGCGGACGACGCACCGCCGTTTGCCGAGGACTACCGGGTCTTCGTGCACTTCCTGGACGCAGATGGCGAGTTGATGTGGACCGACGATCATGACACGCCCACGCCGACCAGGCAGTGGACACCAGGGTTGGGCGTCGAGTACATGTGGACCATCTTCCTTCCGAGGTTCCCGTACGTAGGAGACACCCGGGTCGAGATGGGGCTGGTGTCGGCGGCCACGGGTGATCGGCTGCCGTTGGCCGGGGATTCGCCTGGACAGCGGTCGTATCACGTCGCGACGTTCGATCTCCGATTGCCGAGCGAGAACCGCCTCGTGGCGTATGCAGAGGGGTGGCACGCCGCCGAGACTGCCAACACCACCGAGGGGTTGGAGTGGCATTGGTCGATGGGGGAGGCGGCGTTGTCTTTTTCCAACCCGGGTCGTGACGTGCAGTTTTACCTGGAGCTGGATCAGCCCGCAGCCGCGTTTGCCGATGCCCAGCAGGTGCGGGTGCTGCTGGGGGCGGAGATCGTTGACGAATTCGCGCTGCCGTCCGGGCCAATGGAGCTTCGGCGCATGACCATTCCAGCCAGTGCGCTCGGGACCGCCGACACGGTCAATCTGACCATCGCTGTCGACCAGACCTTTGTGCCGGCATCGGTGCCGGCGCTCGCCAGCAGCGACTCCAGGGAGCTCGGGGTCCGGGTATTCCGGGCCTTCGTCCAGCCGCTCTAGACTCTCCGCCTGCGCGATTTTCCCGCATTCGCACCCCGGCCGCTGGGGCTGGCTATGGGTCTAGCCGATAGATAGGGATACGGTATGCCACACTGGGTCAATGGAATTCCGCTGTAGGCTCGGCACGCCAGGGGGCGAGATCGTCGAGGGCGTGTACGTCGCCGAGAGCGAATCTCGGCTGAGACGCGATCTCGAGGAGAAAGGGCTGTACGTCCTTTCGCTCCGCGCTCGCGGCACATTCTCCGGGCTGGCGATCGGGAGCCGGCGCCGTCGGGTCACCAGGCAGGAGTTTCTGGTATTCAACCAGGAGCTCGCCACGCTACTGAAGGCCGGCATGCCGCTGGTGCAATCGCTCGACATCCTTCGCGAGCGCGTGTCGAATCCGGCATTCAAGTCGGTACTCGACGGCGTGCATGAGCAGGTCAAGGCGGGCACCTCGCTGTCCGAGGCGTTCGGGGCGCACACGGACATCTTTCCGGCTATCTATTCCGCCTCTCTGACGGCGGGGGAACGGAGCGGAAACCTCGACGAAGTGATTCGGCGGTATGTCGCCTACGAGAAGCTGATCGGCGCCGTCAGGAGCCGGACGATCTCGGCGCTGATCTACCCGGCCATTCTCGTCACCTTGATGATCGGTCTGGTCGGCATCATCGTCCTGCGCGTGGTGCCGGCGTTCTCCGGCTTCTATGCCACCTTCGACCGCGAACTGCCACTGTCGACGCGAATGATCGTCGGTGTGTCCGATGTGGTACTGGCCAATTTCTGGTTTCTGGTGGTTGGCGCGCTCGTGACCGGCGTCGCGGCGGTGGCGTGGCTGCGAAACCCCGGGCAGCGCGCGCGGCTCGATCAGGTGGTCCTGACGCTGCCGTGGGTCGGGGCGACCATCCGGAAGTTCGCGACATCGCAACTTGCACGAACGGTGGCCACGCTGCTGGGCGGCGGCATCGCGTTGGTGCATGCCCTTGAGGTTGCGGGAGCGGCGATGACAAACCGCTACCTGGCGGTGGAGATCCAGGGCGTGACCCGTCGGGTCCAGGAGGGCGAGAGCTTTGCGGAGGCTCTTCGGGCGCGAGGAGTGTTTACCGACGTGGCGATCAAGATGGTGGAAGTCGGGGAGTCCACCGGCGCGCTGCAGGAGATGTTGAACAGTCTGGCGGATTTCTACGATGAGGAGATCGAGACCGAGGTGGCGCGCTTGATCACATTGATCGAGCCGATCATCCTGGTGGTCATGGGCGTGGTCATCGCCGCCGTGGTGCTGGCCCTGTACATGCCACTGTTCGAGCTCAGTTCGGTGATGAGCGGATAGGTCGCGACGCGGCGCGGCGGACGGGGCGCCGGTGCGCCGCCGACACAATTGAACGGGAGTGAGAGGCAGGCGTCGATCCTGCCGGGACAGCATGGCGACTGTAGAACCGACTCAACCGATTGCGCAGGCTCCGGAGGATCATTCCGCCGAGGTGGCGCGCGCGCGTGCGCTGGCGGAGCGTTACCGCCGGGAATACGTCGATATGGACAAGTTCCGGATCGACCAGGATCTCTTCCGGGCGATTCCGGCGGATCTGATGCTGCGGTACGGGTTCGTTCCGTACCGACGTGACGGCCAGTCGCTCGTGATCGTCGTGTCTGATCCGACCGATCTACCGATGATCGACGAGTTGAGCGTGGTGCTGGGCACGCCAGTCAAAGTCACCGTCGGCGCGCCGTCGGCGATCCAGTCGATTCTGAAGAAGAGCGAGAGTTCGCAGCGCGTGCTCGAGGATGCGACCGAAGGCTTCGAACTGCAGGTCCTGAAGGACGACGAGGGCGACGAAGATCTGACGGTGGAACGGCTGACCAGTGACGTCAGCCCGATCATTCGCCTGGTCGATTCGACGATTTACACGGGGATTCAGCGGCGTGCGAGCGACATTCACATCGAAACCGGTGACGACGCGGTCCATGTGAAGTACCGCATCGACGGCGTGCTGCAGCCGGCGATGCGCCCCATCGCAAAGCATTTTCACAGTTCGATCGTCTCGCGCGTGAAGGTGATGGCGGAACTCGATATCGCCGAGAAACGCGTGCCGCAGGACGGCCGGTTCAAGGTGCGAATGCCGGGCAAGACGATCGATTTCCGCGTGTCGGTCATGCCGAGCGCACACGGCGAAGACGTCGTGATCCGCATCCTGGACAAGGAGTCGATCAGCGAGCAGTTTACCGAGCTCAAACTCGACATCCTGGGTCTGGCCGAGGATGAACTGGCGCGGTTTCGACGGTATATTCGCGAGCCGTACGGGATGGTGCTGGTCACCGGACCGACGGGATCCGGGAAAACGACGACGCTATACGCGGCGCTCTCCGAGATTCGATCCGTTGAGGACAAGATCATCACGATCGAGGATCCGGTCGAGTACCAGCTACGCGGCATTACGCAGATACCGATCAATGAAAAGAAGGGCCTGACGTTCGCCCGCGGGCTACGGTCGATTCTGCGGCACGACCCGGACAAGATCATGGTCGGTGAGATTCGGGACTCCGAGACAGCGCAGATCGCGATCCAGTCGGCGCTGACGGGGCATCTCGTGTTCACCACGGTCCATGCGAACAACGTCGTTGATGTGCTGGGTCGCTTCCTGAACATGGGCGTCGAGCCGTATCAGTTCGTCTCGGCGCTCAACTGCGTGATGGCGCAACGGCTCGTCCGACTCATCTGCGCGGATTGCAAGCGTCCGGTCCGGGTGGAGCGCGCGTTGCTCGAGGAATCCTCACTCGACCCCGCGCTCGCCGAGCAGTATCAGTTTTTCGAAGGGGCAGGGTGTCTGGAGTGCGGTGGAACCGGGTTCAAGGGGCGCACGGCGATCTGCGAGCTTCTGGATCTGACGGATCACATCCGTGAGATGATCCTGGAGCGACGACCCAACTCTGAAATCAAGAGGGCGGCGCGCGAAGAAGGCATGCGCTTCCTTCGCGAGTCGGCCGTCGAGGCGGTGTTGCTCGGGCGGACGACGTTGCGGGAGATCAACAAGGTGACATTCGTCGAATGAGTCTGCTTGCCTCCTGGCTGGCGAGTCCTCCGCCTGACGCGGCAGTCGAGATCGCGCCAACGCATGTGTCGGCGGCGACGGTGGAATATCGCCGGGAGGGCGTGGTCGTCCGATCGTACGCCGTTGAGACGTTGACGCCGGGGGCGGTCGAGGCATCGCTCGGCTCCCAGAACATTGTCGACCGACCGGCCGTCACGGCGGCGGTGCGCACGGTGCTGGAACGGCTGGAGACGCGGACGGCGCGGGTGGCGCTCGTGATTCCCGACCTCGCCGCAAAGGTCTCGATCGTGCATTTCGATGATGTGCCTCCACGCCGTGACGATCTGGATCAGCTGGTGCGATGGCAGGTGCGCAAGTCCGCACCGTTCCCGATTGACGATGCGTCCGTGACCTACAGTCCGGGCGTGCCCGGCGCCGACGGCGGTGCGGAGTTCGTCGTGGCGCTGGCCCGACGTGACGTCGTGGAGGAGTACGAGGGTGTGTGCGGGGACGCAGGTACGTATGCCGGACTGGTTGATCTGAGCACCTTTTCGATGCTGAATCTGGTACTGGCTGGGGCGGTCACCCCAACCTCCGATTGCCTCGTGGTCCACGTGCGTCCGGAGTACACCTCGATCGCCATTATCCGTGGCGGTGCCGTGGCGTTCTTTCGCAATCGTCCGGAGGGTGGCGACGAGACCCTCGCAGACCTTGTGCATCAGACCGCCATGTACTACCAGGACCGTCTGTCCGGCGAGGGCTTTGCGCGCGTGCTGCTTGGTGGGAGT
The DNA here is from genome assembly GCA_027622905.1 of Acidobacteriota bacterium. Taxonomy (GTDB): domain Bacteria; phylum Acidobacteriota; class Vicinamibacteria; order Vicinamibacterales; family UBA2999; genus JAQBVV01. Next base: position 4,039 of record JAQBVV010000080.1, on the reverse strand, counting down.
GGACGCGAGGCAGGGGCGGTGGAGGAGACGAGGCGAAACCTTCAGGAGCGCCTCGGCGCCACGGTTGAGCCGATCAATGCGCCCATTGTCGAGGGCGGGTCAGCTCACGTCGGCGTCGTCGGCGCCGTGGCGGATATTCTGGCTCCGCTGACCGGAATGCTGCTTCGCGCGCAGCAGGAAGCGGTGGGCGTGTGATGCTGCGCACGAATCTGTCGACGCGGCCCTTCTACAACGTGCGCGCGGTGCGGATGGCCCTTGCCTTGGCCGGGGTGATCCTGTTGGGGACGTCGGTCTTCAACGGCACCCGGCTGGTCAGCCTCGGCATGAGCCAGGAGTCCCTCGGTGCCAGAGCGTCGGAGGCGGAAGACGAGGCGGTGCGCCTGCGTCTCGAGGCGCAGGGGATGCTCGCACAGATCAACGCGCAGGAGTTGGAGGTGGTGGCGGATGCGGCGCGTGAAGCGAACGCGATCATCGATCAGCGCGCGTTTTCATGGACGGCGCTGTTCGAACGGTTCGAAGCCACGCTGCCCGCCGACGTGCGGATCACAGCCGTGCAGCCGCGCCTGGAGCGGACCGGAGAGTTCGTCGTCGCGATCGGTGTGCAGGCTCGCCGGGCCGAAGATCTTGACCTGTTTGTCGAATCACTCGAAGCGGATGCCGAATTTTATAGCGCCCTGGCCATTCAGTCTCAGACAGACGACGACGGGTTGATCGAGGCGATCGTGCAGGGCGTCTATGCGCCGACCTCGGACGACGTCGGAGTGGCGACGCCGGAATCGCAGGGATTGGAACCCGAGATATTGGAATCGGGGGCGGAAGGGCTGTGACGGATACCACGCACGGTATCCCGCTCTTGCGGCGCGCCGCAGCGGAGCACCGGCGCGTCCTGCTGGCACTGGGACTGGTCTTTGCGGCCAACGTGCTGGTCTACGCGGTATTCGTCTATCCGCTGTCCCAGCAGGTCGCCAACGTCGAGCAACGTGACGAGGCCGCCGTGCGCGCGCTCGGCGATGCCCGGTTGGAGCACGCGCGTGCCTCGGGCACGCTGAATGGGAAGGCGCAGGCGTCGACCGAGTTGGCGACCTTCTACAACGAGGTGCTGCCGCGGGATCTGGCTGGCGCACGCCGACTCACGTTTCTCAGGTTGGCCCAGCTGGCTCGGGACACGAACCTGCGGTACGAGCGAGCGTCGTACGAGCCGGAGACGGAAGACGGCAGTACGCTGACGCGCCTTCAGATCGAGATGGTCCTGCTTGGCGCCTACGCTGACGTGCGCGATTTCATGTACCGGCTCGAGACGTCGCCGGAGTTCGTGGTCATCGATAACGTGCAACTCGATGAAGACAGCACGGGCGGATTGCTCGTGGTCACGCTGGACCTGTCGACCTATTTCACGAGCGGTGTGCCGTGACCGGACGTACCGCGCGCATCGTGGGTGTTGGGGGCGTCGGTATCGTGCTGATTGGTGGGCTGATGATGTTCCTCGCCGAAGATGTCGGCGAGACGGGTGCGACACCGCAGTTCAGCGCAGATGACCGCCCGACGGCGAACAGCGACGCACCCGTGGTGGATGTGCGTCTCGAAGCGTTGCAGCGGGCGCGCCAGGACGTCGGGCAGGCTCAGCGGAACTTGTTCCGATTCCAGCTTCCGCCGGCGCCTCAGCCCCAGTCTCAGCCTCAGTCACAAGCGCCCTCGGCGCCGCTGCCTCTGGGCCCGCCGGCCGGGCCGCCGCCGCCGAATCAGGGTCCTACCGGTCCGGCCCCGCCACCACCGATTCCCGTCAAGTTCATCGGGGCCGTCGGTGGTGCAGGGACGGCTGGGCAGGTTGTCTACTTCAGCGACGGACGCGGACGTGTATTTTTCGGGAGGGAAGGCGATATCATCGAAGGGCAATACAGGGTGTTGACGGTCAGCCCAGATTCTGCGGAGCTTGCGTATCTCGACGGACGCGGCCGCCAGACAATACGTCTTTCAGGACAATGATGCACAGATACGCCCGATCCGTTGGCTATCTCGTGGCGGTCATCGCGGTGACCGCGCTGGTGGCCGGGTGCGCCGCCAGCAGGGCCAACGGTCGTGGCGAGAGCGCCGCCCGTGGGGGCGACTGGGACTCGGCGGTCGAGCACTTCCGCCGTGCCGTGCAGGAAGATCCGGGCCGCCCCGACTATCAGATTTCACTCGAGCGCGCGATGATCAACGCGTCGGTCCAGCATCTGGATCAGGCCCGCGTGCTCGAGGCGCGCGAGCAACTGGAAGACGCCTTGCGCGAGTATCGACGCGCCAGCGAATACGACCCGAGCAACCGCCAGATCGCGGCCACGGTGGGCGAACTCGAGCGACGGATCCGCGATCTGGCCGAGGCCTCTCGCCCGATACCGAACATTCAGCAACTGCAGCAAGGCGCGCGACAGAACCCCGAGCCGCTGTTGAATCCAGCCTCGCGGGAGCCGATCGATGTCGTGTTCAACAACGCGAGCCTTCGTGACATCGCGACATCGCTGGGCACATCAGCCGGCATCAACGTGACGTTCGAGCGCGATTATCAGGACCGCAGCTACACGGTGCAGATGAGCGGTGTGACCTTCGAGGAGGCACTCGACCAGATCTTCGCCGGCAACCTCCTCTTCTACAAGGCGATCAACGACCACACGATTCTGGTCATTCCGGACAATGCGCAGAAGCGTGCGTTGTACTCGGAGCAGGTCATACGGACGTTTTTCGTCTCGCACGCGGACGCCACGGAGGTCGCGCAGATCCTCAACGGCGTCATTCGGATTCCCTCGCTGGCAGTGGCGCCGCAGATCGTGGCGAACAAGACCAGCAATACCATCACCGTCAGGGCCACGGCGAACATCGTTGCGATCATCGAGCGGGTGATCGCGCAAAACGACAACCCGAAGGCTGAAGTCGTGATCGACGTGCAGATCCTGGAAGTCAACCGATCCCGGGCAAGGCAGTTCGGTATCGATCTCTCGGATTTCGCCATCGGCGGCGCCTTTTCTCCGGAGAGTGACCCGCGCGCTGAGGGCGGGGGGTTGACCCCTCAGCCGTTCAATCTCAATACCGTCTCGCGCGGATTCTCGACGGTCGATTTCTACCTGTCGGTGCCCTCGGCGGTCGTGCAGTTTCTCGAGTCAGATTCGGAAACGCGGTTGATCGCCAAACCGCAGCTCCGGGGTGCCGAGGGACAGGAGATCAATCTCAACCTCGGCGACCAGATCCCGGTGCCGGCGACGGTCTTCACGCCGGTGGCTCAGGGAGGCGCCAACTTCAACCCCCTGACGTCGTTCAACTACAAGGATGTCGGCGTGAATGTGCAGGTGACGCCGCGCGTGACCTTCGATGGCGACATTATCCTCGACCTCGTGGTGGAGAACAGTACGCGCGGGCAGGACGTCAACATCGCGGGCCAGAATCTGCCGTCGTTCGGGTCCAGGCGGGTCCAGACGCAGCTCCGGATGCGGGATGGCGAGTCGAACCTCCTGGCCGGATTACTGCGGGAAGATGAGCGGAGCTCGCTTCGCGGTATCCCGGGGTTGCTGCGGATTCCGATCCTGAGGAATCTCCTGGCTGCTAACGACACTGAAATTCGTCAGACCGACATCGTGATGCTGCTCACGCCGCGGATTGTCCGGACGCAGCAGTTGACCGCCGAAGACGTCAGTCCGATCTTCATCGGCTCGCAACAGAGTCTTGGACTGGGTGGGCCGCCACCGTTGATCGCGCCGACAGTGACTGACGCCGATTTGCCCGTGGGCTTGCCGTCACCGGCGGAACAGCTGGTACCTGAGCCGGTGCTGCCGGCCGGGAATGGTGGGATCGCGGCACCTGCGGGCAGTTCGCAGATTCCTGGTACCCCAGACCCTGGGGCAGGGTTGCCGCCGGCGGGGCCTGTCGAGGGAACGCCCGCCGCCGGCGCTCCAGTAGACGCAGTGCCAACAGGCGCAGCGCCAGTCGACGCAGTGCCAGCTAACGGAGCGCCAGGGCCAGTCAACGTGGCGCCGGCAGACGCAGCTAACGGCGTGCCAGCGAACGGAGC
>JAQBVV010000079.1 GCA_027622905.1 Acidobacteriota bacterium | reverse complement strand
GGCGTATTGCGCCCATCTCTATCGAAACAATGGGCTTCTGCAGATTCGGGGTGGGGAACTTCAGCCTAGCGATCTGAGCCGGTGATGACGCGCCGCAGGTAGACCCTCGGCCGGGGGGCTGCGAGCGACGCGCACAGGACGGTGACGAATCCGATGACGATGAGGGCGACACGAAAGTGGACGGCGCTGTTCTTGCCTTTGAACGGCCCTCCCCACCAGATGCGTCGAGTGCCACGATACGATTCCTTGGTCAGCGTCGCGTCCTGTCTACTGATCCGATGCGTATCCGCCACGTCGGGATGCGCCACGAGAGCGGCGATGTCAGAGCGTCGCGGCGACCACAACGAGTAGTGGCCCTCGTTGCCGTTGTCGAGGTACTCCTCGACATACAGCTCGCGTTCTGCCTGCCGGCGGGCCTCAGGCGACAGCCCGTCCCGCCACTGAATATTGGCGATGGGGACGGTGCTCTCGAACAAGGCCCACGCGGTACACAGCGCGATCAGCACACAGTGACCTGCGACGGCGGTCTTGCGGAGTCGTGTCCTGGTGGCAGGCGTCATGGTGTCACCTCGAGCCGGGCGAAGATTCCGGTGCCGACCGTCGTCCACAGCAGCACGTGCAAGCCAACGAGCATGACGAGTGCCTGCATCGACTTTCGACTGGAGGCCGCCAACACCCAGCAGGCAGCGAAGACTCCGGGAAAGATCGAGAGCAGGAGATCGAGGTTGAACGGCGCACTCGTTGGCCACCACCGCACGATGAACACCAGGCCGGGGAGCGCATACAGCATCGTTGGCACCTGCATCGTACGACGAGTCCACAGCATCGCGAGCGCCAGGAGCGGAACGCCCGCCAACGCGCTGAACAAGCCGAACTCGCCGAGCCCGGCCTGCGAGAACAATGGAGTCGCAAGCTTACCTTCGAAGACCGTCGACTCGAAGAACGGCCGGTAGCCGACCTCCCGTTCCCAGACCAGGGAGAGTCTGCCGAATGTCACATACAGGAAGATCCACCCGAGATAGAGGGCGACCGCCGCGGACGTGAACGTCGCCCCGCTCAGACACCGGCGAAGCGCGGTACCTGGCGGGCCGAGTGCGGCCAGAGCGCCGCTGGCCATCCCCAGCAGGCCGAACCCGTGAAAGGCTGTATGCAGTCCCTGGAGCGCGCCTGCGACCAGCCCCGCGGCATTGGCGGGCACGGGCATTCGTCCCTTTGCCAGCGCCAGCAGTGGCACGACGCCCACAGCGACGGTGAGATAGCCGAGGTCCCACTGTCCGAAAAACAGCAGGCACAGTGGAGTGGCCAGCGCGAGCCCGACGTAGCGACAACTCTGCCGCGACCATCTGTGCCACGCCGCCGCGATGCCCAGTTCGAGGAGGAATAGCAGGCCCGCCAGCGTGGAGAGTGCGTCGTAGGCGCGCGCGGGTGATGTTGCGGATCGGCCGAACGCGCCATCAAGGGCCGTGATCGCGACGTCCGCGAGGTGCGAATGAAACTGAACGTCGCCTTGCCACACGCGGAAGCGGTTTTCGAACTCACCGCGAGATCGGCCGGCATCGCTTCCGCTCGGCATCAGGCTTTCTCCCTGGGCCGCCGGGAGGTTGAACTGCTTGGGCAGCGGCGCAGCCACGAACGCGACGGCAACCGCCACGAGCACGCACAGCACGACGAGCCGCCGCCAGCGACGCGGCGCTGCCGTCGCACGCAGCACAAGGAGCCCGAACCCGATGACGATGGCCGACTGGATGCGAGGCAGATGGAGCGTGGCCTGCTCCCAGAAGACGCTGGCGGTGGCTATCCACCCGATGGCGTGAAGCATCAGCATCGCGCCAGTCAGGCCGACCAGCGACCACCACACGGCGCGATTCGTGTGCACCGGTCGTGGCGTCACGACGTCACCACCAATCCAAGCACGACGATCCACCCCCACCATTGCACGCGCGCGCGAAGGGCGGCGATCGTGCCGGGCGTGCCCGGCAGCGGCACCAGCGACGCGAGGCACACCACGCCGCTGAATTGCAGCCACGCGCGCGTCTCGGCGCTCGCCAGGTCCCACTGCCCTGCCAGGAACCAGACGATCACGATCAGCAACGGACCGATGGCGAGGACACGACTGACCGTGGCCATGCTGATGTCTTCGTGCTCGTCGATTCGCAATACCCTTTACCCTGCCGACACGTTCGATGGTGCGCTAGAGCGCTTTTCGTTTCGGTCTGGGGCTTCTCGCAGGGGCCAGGCCTTTGCGAAAAGCGCTTTCCTGCGTTTTTCGGTCTCCACCGAATCGAAAAACGCTCTGACGTCCTCGGTGCCGTCGAGATGGACAACAGTCGCTGCATTGTCGCATCGTCGCCATGCATGGGCCCGTCGGAGAATGGCGACGGCGATCGGCGCCCGCGCCGAGGAGAAGACCCGCACCAGACGCCTCGCGACAGGCACACCCTGACCGGAGTGAGCGGTCCTGCCGAGCAGACGTCGAGTGTCGGGCGTCATGGTATGACGTCCACCCGCGAGAACACCCCGTTGCCGACCGTGGTCCAGAGCAGCACGTGCAACCCGGCCAGTACGACGACTGCACGCAGTGACGTCTTGTGGGAGGACGCCAGCACCCAGCACGCCACGAACATCCCGGGGAAGACCGATAGCATGAGGTCCAGATTGAAGGGTGCGCTCGGCGGCCACCATCGCACGAGAAAGATCAAGCCCGGCAGCGCAAACAGGATGGTGGGCACCAGCGTGGCTCTACGGGCCCGGAGCAGAGCCAACGCCAGGAGCGGGACGCCCGACAGGGCGCTGAACAGCCCGAACTCACCGAATCCGGCTTGCGAGAGCAGCGGGTTCGCGATCTTGTTGTCGAAGACCATCGGCTCGAAGAGCGGTCGGTAGCCGAGCTGCCGTTCCCATTCCACTGTGAGCCCCCCAAGCGTGACGTAGAAGAAGACCCATCCGAGATACAGGGCGACGCCGGCGGAGGTAAAGGTCATGCCACGAACGCATCGACGAAGCGCGTCGCCTGGCCTGCTGAGTGCGGCCAGCGCGCCTCCGGCAAGGCCCAGCAGGCCGAACCCGTGCAGGGCCGCGTGCAGCCCCTGAAGTCCGCCGCCGACCAGTGCCACCGCGTGGGCTCGCACCGCCCCCCGCTTGCTCGCCAGCGCCAGCAGGGGCACGACGCCCACGGCCATGCTGAGGTACCCCAGGTCCCAGTATCCAAAGAACAGGAGGCACAGCGGCGTCGCTATGGCCAGTCCGACGTAGCGGCAACTCTGGCGTGACCACCTGTGCCACGCCGCGGCGATCCCCAGTTCCAGTAGAAACAGCAGGCCTGCCAGCCGTGAGAGCGTGTCATAGGCGCGGGCGGGAGACGTCTCTGTCCGGCCGAAGGCAGCGTCCAGGGCGGTCATCACGACGTCTCCGAGGTGGGAATGGAAGAGCACGTCGCCTTGCCCGACCCGAAAGCGGTTTTCGAACTGGCCGCGAGAACTGCCGGTGTCATTGCCCCCGGGCATCAAGCCTTCGCCCTCGAACTGCTTCGGTAGCGGCAGCGCCACAAACGCCACGGCGGTACACACCAGCACGAACACCACGACGAGCCGACGGTTGCGCCGGGGAGCCGCTGCCGCGCGCACGACCAGAAGCCCGAGGCCGACAACGATCGCCGACTGGATACGAGGAACGTGGAGCGTGGCCTGCTCCCAGAAGACAGTGGCTGTGGCCACCCATCCGACGGCGTGCAGCAACAGCAGCGCACCGGCGGCGCCGACCAGCAGAAAACGGATGGTTCGACTCTCGTGGGACGATCCGGCGATCACGAGACCACCACGAGATCGAGCACGGCAACCCACCCCCACGCCGCCAGTCTGCTGTCTACGAGCTCGTCCATCCGTCGATTTCGAACCTTATGGGGCCCCACGCCAGAGCTGATACATCTACGGGCATCGGGACCGGACACAGAGTAGCCGAATTCTCGTGTCCCCGTGATTCCTGGCTGGGCACCCGTTGGAACCGCGCCCCCGGCATCCGCGCGCGATCGCGGCGCGAGCGCCAGGGGCGGTCCTGAGCGTGCTGCTAGGCCGGCCGGCTCGACAGCAGGAAACTGCGGACGTGGCGCACCGCCAGCGGAATTTTCTCCGGCGTGTCTTTCCAGGGATACATGCTCAGCTGGCCGTGTGGCGCAAGCATCGCGCTCTCGATCGCGGCATCGAACGAATGCCCCGCGCTGTCATCCGGCAGGACCAGGACCGGCGTCTGACAGCTCCTCACGAAGTCTCGCGTCGCGGTGAACACGAAATCAGGATTGTTGCGGAACATCGCGGTCAGGTACTGGTCGACCATTGCACTCGTGAACTCGGGGCGCCGCTCGACCACTCGGGCGCCCCAGCCGGATGACTGACTGTCATACAGGGCGGTCGGGAGTTCCGGTCGGAACCCGGCCGGCTGCGCGGGCACTGCCGCGACGACGCGATCCGGTGCTCGCCTGAGGAGGTTCCAGATGAACGGGCCCGCGATGCAGAAGCCGAGCACCATGAACTTGTCGATCCCCAGGTGATCCATCAGCCCGAGATGGTCGTCGGTGTGGGAATCCCACGGGCGGTCGACCTCGAGCGGGCCGGTGGACTCACCGGACGAGTTGCGCAGGTCGGCGTAGATGCAGCGGAACTCTCCCTGCAGTGCCTCGACCGCGTTGAAGGGGTTGCCGCCGCGGATGCCCGCGATCGTCGAGCCGTTCAGTCCGCCACCGGCAATGAGCAACAGCGGGAAACCCGAACCTGTCTCCTCATAGCGAATGCGGACATCCCCTCTCTGGTAGAAGCGCCCGCTCTGTCCGTTTCCGGCCTGCTGCGCGAGCAAAGACGGCGTGGCCGCCATCGCCGCCACCGCCGCACCAGTCTTCAGAAGCTTCCGTCTCACCTGATCCACCATGCGACCTCCTCCTGGTCCGCGTCAGCCCCCTATGGCCTGGGACATCTCATGACCGGGGACGGCGCCGTTCTGCTGGTGGACTATAGCGCAATCAACCATCCCCACAGAACCACCCGGCGTGTGGACCAGGCCCTCCGAACGGATCGTGCGTGCGCGATGTGCTGTGCCGGTCCACCGATTCGCCGGTCCGCGGTGGGGTGCGCGTGATCGACGATGTCACGCCACCTTGAGCACGACGCACTTCTCGGGATCGAGCTGCACGAAGATCGCGTCGCCGATCTTCGTGCGCAGCGTCGGGTGACGGCGCGACAGCAGGGTGCGTGCGCCCACCTTCACCTGGAACTCCACCGCTTCGCCGAGGAAGACCTTCTGGTCCACTCGGCCTTCCCAGACGTTTCCCCCCGCGGGCCTGTCCTCCGTCAACTCCACATCTTCCGGCCGCACTGACACGCCGACGCGCTCATCGGCCACCAGGGACTGCAGCGACCTCACGGTCACGTCGCCGATCTCGGTGCGCACGACGACGCAACCATCAGGTGTCGCGGCCGCCCCGGTCACGGTGCCATCGATGAAGTTACTGGAGCCCACGAAGTCCGCGACGAACCGGGTCGCCGGGCGCTCGTAGATATCACGCGGACTGCCGATCTGCTGGATGCGGCCCTCGTGCATGACCGCGATCTCGTGAGACAGGGCGAGCGCCTCTCCCTGGTCGTGCGTGACGTAGACGGTGGTGATCTTCAGCTCGCGCTGAAGGCGCTTCAGCTCGAAACGCATCTTCTCGCGCAGCTTCGCGTCCAGGTTGGACAGCGGTTCGTCGAGCAACAGCAGAGCCGGTTTCATCACCAGCGCGCGCGCGAGCGCCAGGCGCTGCTGCTGGCCGCCCGAGAGCGTGGTGGCGTTGCGATCGGCCAACTGGTCGAGCTGCACCGCGGTGAGCACCTGCATCACGTTGTCACGAATCTCCTGCCGCGAGTATCGACGGCCGCCCACTTCCAGCGGGAAGGCGGCATTCTGGAACACGTTCATGTGCGGCCAGATCGCGTAGGACTGGAACACCATGCCGAAGCCGCGCTGATTCGGCGAGACGAAGACGCCGGCGGACGAGGAGTACACGACCCGGTCGTTGACGGTGATGCTGCCCTGGCGAGGCCGCTCGAGACCGGCGATGGATCGAAGGGTCGTCGTCTTGCCGCACCCGCTTGGACCGAGCAACGTGAAGAGTTGCCCCTCATCCACGGTGAAGCTCACGTCCTGTGCGGCTTTCACGGTGTCGCCACCGGCTGAGGCGTATTCGGTAAACAGGCCGTCGACTGTCAGCAACGTCTTCCTATTCCTTGACGCCGTATTTTCTGCCGAGCCACTGCGCGATCAGCACCAGCACGAACAGCGCGATGATGAACAGTACGCCGAGCGCGGACAGCTCAACGTACTGGCCATTCTCCCATAGCTCCCAGATCACGATGGACATCACCTGGGTATCGGGGCTGTAGAGCAGAATCGACGTGGACAGTTCGCGAATCGACACGATCATCACGTAGATCCACCCCGCCAGCAGCCCCGGCTTGAGCAGCGGCAGGATGATCCTGCGGAAGGTGGTGCCCCATGAGGCGCCGCTCATGGCCGCCGACTCCTCGAGTTCCTTGTGAATCTGCACCATCGAGGTGGTGGTGTAGCGAAGGCCGTACGGCATGAAGCGCGTGACGTAGGCGATGAGCATGATCCAGATCGTGCCGTACACGCCGATGTCCACGTTCAGGTAGAAGACCATGATGGCCAGACCGAGTACCAGTCCCGGGAACACGATCGGCAGCGAGGCCATCCCGTCGAGGAGCCAGCGCCCGGGGATGGAGGTCTTCACCACGATCCAGCAGATGACCGATGTCACGAGCATCACGATCGTGGCCGTGCTGACAGCGAGCACCACGCTGTTCCAGATCGTCCGCGTGAGATTCGGGTAGTCCAGGATGAAGCGGTAGGAATCGAGCGTGAGGTTCTGGAGTGCCTCCATCGAGGGCACCGCGTAGAATCGCTGGAACGACGACCACAGCAGGACGGCGAAGGGCAGCACGACGATCAGCAGGAAGTAGACGACGAAGATGGCCGCTGTCACCCAGCGCCAGCCGCCCAGGTCGATCTGCCTCGGGCGAAACCCCTTGCCCGTCATCGTGGCGTACTGCGAGCCCCGCCCCGACAGCTTCGAGACCCAGTACACCCCGCCGGTCGTGATGAGGAGCAGCGCCACCGCGTACGCCGACGCGAGACCGACCTGGCTCGGGTAGCGGTGCACGGCCTGGTAGATGGCCGACGTGAAGACCTCGATCCCCGCCGGGAGCCCCAGGAGCGCCGGCACCTCGAAGGACTCGATCGCGCGGACGAACAGGATGAGGATCGTGGCGACGATGGCGGGCCACGTCAGCCGCAGCGTGACACGCCGCGCCACCTGAAAGATGTTGGCGCCGCTCATCGTGGCCGACTCTTCGAGTGACGGGTCCATCGCGCGAAACGCCGCGCTCATCAGCAGAAACGCCATCGGCGAGTAGTGCAGGCCGTCCACCCAGATCATCCCGCGCAACGAGTAGATGTCGAACGGCGGTTCCTCCAGTCCGAGCCAGTTCTGCATGACCAGATTGATGATGCCGATCTGCGGGCTGGCCAGGAGGATCCAGGCCACCGTGAACAGGATGCCCGGGATGATCAGCGGAATCACCGCGAGCGCGAAGAAGACCGATTTGAACGGGGTGTTCGTACGCTCGTTCATCCACGCGAGCGCGGTGCCCAGCACGAACGCGAACAACGCCGTGCCCGACGCAAACTGCATCGAGGTCCAGAACAGCCGCCAGGTGTCGCTGCTGCCGTAGGCCGTGGCGTAGTTGGCCACGGTGAAGACCGAGTCGACCGCCGCCGTCTGCGGCGTCCGGAAACTCTGCCAGAACAGGAAGCCCAGCGGGATCACCGCGATGTAGACCGTGAAGGCGACACAGGCGCCGATCACGATCCACTTCCAATCGAAACCGCGCGCGTCACCGACGGGCTGGCTCACCACCTCCTTGGGGATCGCTGCCGACATGCGTGCTAGCTCGCCCGCCGGCCCCGGCTAGCGGTCGTGGGTGTGGTCATGTGCATGGCCGTGGCCGTGGTCGTGCGCGTGGTCGTGCGTGTGCGCGTGGCCGTGCGCGTGGTCGTGATGATGGTGATGTGGCACCCTCGGGTCCTCGCTGAACACCAGCGACTTGATCGTCACCGGCACGGTGAACGACGGCATACGCACGCGGCCAAGATCGATGTAGTCGAAGTCCCAGAGCGCGATCCCGTCGAGCACGAGTACCTCGGACGCGACGCCGAGTTCCTCCTTCAACAGCGTGCCCAGCGTGTGCGCGATGTCGGCGTCCAGGATGACGAAGAGGGGTGCGCCCGACGCCAGTGTGCGCGGCAGCGCGTCGATGATGCCGCGAGCCAACGCCAGCAGATGACGGTGGGTTGGCTCCGCGCGCCAGCGAAACGCGAGCGCGACGTCCGTCTCGCCCTCGACGAGATCGAATCGGCGAAAGTGCTGCCGGATCGCGGTCGCCACCGCCGCCGCGGCGATCGTCCCGTCCAGTATCGCGGGAGGCTGGATGACCTGCAGGTTCCGGCGCGGGAGGAGCGCCCCCGGGCTCGAGATGTACACCGTGTTGCCCGACAGCTGCACGCTGTACTCCGAGGCGCCGATCGCGGTGGCGCGGATGCACTCCCCCGCCGGGAGGAGTGACAACGGGAGCCGCCCTGAGACCAGACGCTGCCGGATCGCGTGCCCGAAGCGGCGGCCCAGGTCGCCGAAGTCCTTCTCCTCGCGCCCGTAGACGTATTCGCCGACGCCGCCCGAGAACATGACACCCTGGACACCGCTGGGCACGCCGAGCGGATCGGTCAGCCACAGGGCCTGGATCTGCGACGGCACCGGGACCTCGGTGAGCACGGTCACCAGCGCGTCGGCCATCCATCCCGCGACGCGTTCGATGTCGTCGTCGGTCACCCGCTGACCGAGTCCCCAGGTGCAACCCGCCAGGGCGGCGAGGCGCGCGCCGGCGGGGTCGAGGCGCGTGAGACACCCGTCCGCGTCGACGACGGCAAGCCGTCCGCCCATGTGGATCGCGGCCGTCTGCACGATCGTGCCCGCTTCGACGAGAGCCAGTTTCGTGGTGCCGCCCCCGATATCGACGTTGAGCAGCGTCGCGCCGCGATCGTGCGATGCCTTGGCCGCGCCGGAGCCGTACGCGGCCAGCATCGACTCCATGTGATGTCCGGCCGCCGCGCAGACGAATTCGCCTCCGACCTCCGCGAGCACGTCGGCGATCGCCTTGGCGTTGTCGCGGCGCAGCGCCTCACCGGTGAGGATGACGGCGCCGGTGTCGACGTTATCCGGATGGATACCGGCCGCATCGTAGGCGGCATCGATCATCCGCCCGATGGCCTGATCGTCGATGCGCTCCTCGCTCAGATACGGGGTCAGCGCCACCGGGGACTGATAGAGCGTCTCGCGTCCCACGACGAAATACCGGCTGGTGAGTTCCTCCGAGAGCCGCCGGAGCTGCACACGCGAGAAGATCACCTGCGTGCCGGCCGAGCCGATATCGATTCCGACTGACTGCAGCGTGATGTTGTCCTGCATCCACAAGCTTGACGACGTCGGGTCATAGTCACCCCCGAGGTCGTCGTGGTCGTGGTCATGATCCGCGTCCCCGTCCTCGTGCGAGTGCATCGGATCCATGCCCAGCAGGTGATCGTCGAGACGATGCGGGCGCTTCCTGTCAGGCGTGTCGGTCATCTATGGCTTCCTGCGCGCGTATTGCCCGGCTGGCTCACAGGAGCCCCGACATCATGAGGTGGATCGTGGCGACGATACCGGTGAAGACCACGGTGGCGACGACGCCGATCCTGATCATCCGCTCCATGCTGACCTCGCCGCAGGCAAACGCGGTGGCGGCCACCGCACCGGACCATGGCACGACCAGACCGAGCGCGACGTTGGCGATCAGTACCGCGATCGACGCGGGGTTGTATCCGATCTCCACGGCGGCCGGAATGAAGATACTGCAATACAGCGTGGCGGCGGCGGTGCCGGAGATCAGATTGGTGGTCGCCGCCACCAGCACGGCCGTGAAATACGGCAGCGCGGTCGCGCCGATCCCCAGATTCCCGACAATATCGCCCACGAATTCGACGAACCCGAACTGCGTCACCGCGTCGGTCATCGCGACCGCGCCCGCGACCAGCAGCATGACGTCCCAGGGTGCGTGCTGCTGGGCGTCCTTCCACGACAGCAGTGGCGCGCCGGGGTCGGACGCCGAGCGGATCGAGAACAGGAGAAACATCACGGCGGGTGGGACGACCCACACCGGAAATGCGCGATTCACCCACTGGGCGATCGCGTGCGGTTCCCCCAGCGCAAGGCCGCTCAAGGCCGGAAGCGTGAACAGCAGCACCATCATGGCAAACACGAACAGGACGCGCCGCTCGTTCGGACCCAGCAGGCCGAGCTTCGCGCGTTCGGCGCGGAGGAGCGCCTCGCCGCCAGGCAGGTCGCCGATCTCCGGCCGCGCCATGAGCCACAGCACGATGTAGAACGTCACGAGCAGGCTCAGGAACACCGGCACGCCGACCATCATCCACTCGAAGAACCCGAGCTGCCGCCCGGTCAGGCGCTCGAGCAGCGAGACGGCGATCGCGTTGTGGGGTATGCCCAGGATCGTGGCCGTCCCTCCGGCGATGGCGGCATAGAACGTGCCCAGCGTGATGAACGTGCCGAAGTTCGTCTCAGCGTTCGGCGCTGCGCCGACCAGCGTCCGGACGTGTCGGACCAGAGACATGCCGATCGGGATCATCATCGCGATGGTCGCGGCGTCCGACACGAACATCGAGACGAGGCCGACGATCAGCATGTACATGAACGTCAGCCGGTAGGTCTTGCCGCCGATCCCGGGGAGCGCGAGAAACGCGAGCGCGAACCGATTCGCGAGGCCGTGCTTCTCGATGGCGTAGCCCATGAGCACGGTGCCCATGATCCAGAAGAAGATCGGCTGCCCGTACAGCTGCATCGTGGCGCGAATGTCCATGACGCCGGCGGCCGGGAACACCAGAAACGGCAGCATCGCCGCCACGCTCCACGGGAGGGGCTGCGTCATCCACCAGACGATTGCGCACGCAAACGTCGCCAGCGCGATGCGCCCTTCATAGGACAGGGCCAGCGGCAGCGACAGGACGACCGCCGAGGCCACCGGCCCTGCCAGCAGTCGCGCCAGGTACGCCGCCGTGGCGGGCGTGCGTCCCGCTGGTGATTCCGTCCGGGTTTCGGTCATCATGGGGACACTGCGGGAGACAGTTGCGTCCTGGACGGCAGCGTCCTGGACGCCGCGATCCTAATACACCTCCTGCCGATCAAGGTCGATATGCCCAGCCCCGATCGTTTCCTGCTCGCGGGTGTCATGGGGTGGCCGGTGATGCATTCGCGCTCACCGACCCTCCACAACTACCTCTTTGCCCGCCACGGACTGGCGGGTACCTACGTGCCGCTGGCGATCAAGCCGGCCACCCTCGAGGCGGCGCTGCGTGCGCTGGCACCGCTGGGCTTCTCTGGCTGCAGTGTGACCATTCCGCACAAGGAGCGGGCGCTGGCCGTCGTCGATGTCGTGGATCCGGCGGCCCGGCGTATCGGCGCCATCAGCTGCGTGGTCGTGCAGCCGGACGGATCGCTCGCTGGAACCAATAACGATGCCTTCGGATTCGCGCACAACATTCTCCAGCAGCAGCCCGACTGGCGTGCCGACGAGGGGCCGGCCGCCGTCATCGGCGCCGGCGGAGGAGCACGGGCCGTAGTCTACAGTCTGGCCGATCGGGGAGCGCGTGAGATTCGCGTGATCAACCGGACGCTGGCGCGCGCGGAATCGCTGGCACGGGACTTCGGGCCGCCGGTCGTCGCGGTCGTCTGGGAGGAGCGCCATCGCGCGCTGGAGGGCGTGGCCACGCTGGTCAACACGACGAGCCAGGGCATGACCGGCCAGCCACCACTCGATCTGACGCTCGAGTCACTGCCACCAGGTGCGCTGGTGTGCGACATCGTCTACGTGCCGATGGAGACGCCGCTCCTTGCTGCGGCGCGACGCCGCGGTCACCGCACGGTGGACGGCCTGGGCATGCTGCTCCACCAGGCGCGGCCGGCCTGGCGGGCCTGGTTCGGCCTCGAGCCGGAGATCACCCCCGATCTGCGCGCGGCAGTGGAAGCCACGCTCACCTAGAGCGCTTTTCGTGTCGGCCTCGGGCTTCTCGCAGGGGCCAGGCCTCTTCGAAAAGCGCTTTCCCGCGTTTTTCGGTCTCCACCGAATCGAACAAACGCTCTCACCTGACGAGCCCGGGTAGGACTCCCGGCTCTCCCCGCGACGCCGTGCCTGACCGCGGTGCAACCAGGCAAGGCAGATTCCAGCGAGCGTCCGTGTGGTCCGGAATCGTCGAGGCGGGAATCAGCACGCGATACGTGTCGCGGCCGGCGTCGGGCTCACTGAAACTACTCACTCCCGCCAGCCGGTAGTGCCGCTCCAGATAGCCGGCCACGCGGTCGTAGTCTGCGTTGAACTCCGCCAGGCGTCGCGACTCGACCAGGGCCATCGACACGTCCTGCGACTCGAGTTGCTCGACGGTCCGTGCTTGATCGACGGCCGAGGTCCACGGCTGGCCGAGGAACACCACCATGCCTCCGGCGAACCCCCGCTGCGCGAAAAAGTGCAGGTGCGGCGCAAACCATGTCGTCAGCACGCGGCTCCCAGCCGGCGTGCAGTCCCGAAGGTACTCGACCAGGCCCTGGTAGCGCTCTCGGTCCGGGAGCGCCGTCAGCCCCCGGGGAGCCGCTGCGAGTGCGTCGATGTGCCCATCGATCGCCCCGATAGCCTGCCCGACGACGCGCCGGCTGATCCCCGCCACCGACGGTTCGTCGAGCGTTCGCGCGGCCCTGACGCCGGCGACGACGACGGCGACGGTCACGATCGCCAGCGCCGTCGATCGTGGTGACAGCGTGGTGAGGTGGCGCCGAGGTACCCAGCGCCCGACGAGGTACGCCGCGAGGATCGTGGCGGTCGGCACGGCGGCGCCGAGCCGGGCGCCGATCGGGTTGCGCAGGACGACTGCTGCGACGAGCCCGCTCACGACAAGCGTCGCGAGCATCTTGGGGACCGGCTTGGCGAACGTCTCGTCGGACTGCCGGTGGAAAGCCAGCGATCCGGCGACCACCGGCAGCAGGAGGATGCTGCCCGCGTAGATCCAGGCGAGGAACGGTTCGATCCCCTTCACGATTGTCAGAGGCTCCAGCAACGGACTTCGTGCACCCTCCTGTGCGGCGTAGGCCGTCACCTGCCGCCATACTTCGGGAAGCCCGATCGTCGACTGCCATGCGATGAGGAACGGCAGGACTGCCAGCATCATCGCGATGACATACGCGGCGGATTCGCGGACGAAAGCGCGACGGTCATGACGGCGGCACGCGACGAGGGTGGCGAGAAATGCCGCAGCCAGGACAAGACCGTTGTCATATCGAAACAGTCCTGCGGTGGCCGCCACAACCCCTGCCGCCACGGCTCGCGAGGCTGACGGACGGTCGATGTACCGCCAGCAGCACAGCACGCCCAGTGCGTAAAAGAGCACTTTGTCATAGTCGTAGTAGCGCGGGGCCACGCTGAGCATCAGCGCGACGGCCACCAGGCCGACGGTCGCCGACCGCGATACCTCGACCACCATGAGGAACGTCAGAACGACGGCGACGGCGATGGCCCCGCAGTCGAGCATGGCCTCCCCGAGCAGGCTCCCGCCGGACACGGCTTGCATGGCCGCCGACGCGTAGAGCGTGAGGTTGTAACCGGGATCGCGAAAGTCACGAAACGGACTCTCGCCGTACGCCCAGATATGCCACCCTCGGGCGATACGATTGAATTGATCGTCGAAGATGGCGCCAGACCCGAGCATCCACGCGAACGCCACCACGAACACCAGCGCACACCACGCCCAGGTTGGCGTCGAGCCGGCACCATCCCGCCTGTCAAATGTGGCGTCGTTCACAGTGATGTGGTCGCTGCAGGGTCATGAACCCGCGTTTCACCCGCAGGTCCGTCCCGCTCGTGTGTCAGGTTACCCTGGGTCTGGGCACGACTCGACCAGGGGCACTGACAGCGTCGGCCTGGTGCCGCCAGCGATCGACACGGGCGTCCCGGCGGGACAGCAGGCTGTGTGCGGGTAGGGCATCCAGTCTCTCGGCGCCGTATGGTACAGGGATTGGCCTGAAAAGTCTGTGAGCATCGGGCAGTCCCGTCGATTCAGCTGCGTCAGTAAAGCCACGCGCTGGCTGACATGCCTTGATGGGACGTCTCCGGTGGCCTGGGGTTCCGCTGCCCTTCGACGCCCGCCAGCGAGGCCGCCTCCGCACAACGGATGTCGATGCGGCCCCACGGCACGCAGGACACGGCGTCCACCCTCGGCGGTCCGGCAGTCACGCGCACTGCCGCCGCGAGCTGCACTTCCGCGATACATTCCACCGTTCCATCAGGGACGGCTGACAACACGATTCCGCTGCCGCCGACCAGGGACGCCGTCGCGCATCTTCTGGACATCGGCGCCGACATCGAACTCCGCGAATTCGACGATGTGGGGCACGAGATGATCGCCGCGATGAACGCACAGTTCGAACGCTGGCTGGATGATGCCCTGCGCAACGAAGCACCGGATCTGGCCACTCGTCCCCTCGACACGAGCGTGGAACAGGACGGCGTCGACTCCGCGCGTTGCCTCGACGCGCCGTGAACCAGGAACCATCCAGGGGGCCGCGAGCCGGTGGCGCTCAGCGGGACAAGGACGGTGGTGACGATGGTGGAGACGATGGCGAGCGACGATGGTGAGGATCGAGATCGGTGTGAGGCCAGGTCGCGTCTCGACCTGATTGGACGAGAACGGCCGCCCCCGTTATGCCGGAGGCGGCCGACGTTCGAACCCTAGAAAACTTGACCTCCGGAAATTCCAACCAGTTGAGTCAAGTTTTCTCGCCCCGCAGAGCGGGGCAA
>JAQBVV010000078.1 GCA_027622905.1 Acidobacteriota bacterium | reverse complement strand
TACCTCCAGCGTCTCCTCGATGGGCACGGTGTCTTCCTGCTCCACGTGCTCGTAGCCGAGGCGGCCGAAGAAGTTGGTGCTCCGGTCCGGCCAGTGCACCTGATACAGGTCGAGGTAGTCGGTCTGCAGACGCCCAAGGCTGTCGTCGATGGCCTCGACGATGTTCCGGCGGTCGAGCCGGTTCTCTCCGCCCCGCACGTGCGTGACGCCGAGCGCGCGGCCAGGTCCGCCCACCTTCGAGCACAGGACCACGTCCTGGCGCTTGCCGCTGCGGCGAAGCCAGGTGCCGATGATGCGCTCGGTGGAGCCGTAGGTTTCCGCGCGGGGCGGAACGGCGTACATCTCGGACGTATCGATCAGATTGACGCCGTGGTCGACGGCGTAGTCGAGTTGCGCGTGGCCATCGGCCTCGGTGTTCTGCTCACCGAAGGTCATGGTGCCCAGACCGATGAGGCTGACCTGCAGGTCGGTCCGTCCAAGTGCGCGACATTCCATCGTCATGTTCTCCGTTGGCCCGCTGTGATCCGCTGCGGTCCGCAGATATTATGTCTGGCCTGTTCCGGGCCGGTCGGCACTGCAACCCCGGCTCACGATCACGCTCAGATCCGCCTGACCGTCGTGGTCGCAGCAAGGACGAAGTCGGTCTCGAGCATCACGAAGTCGCACACTCGGGCCTGTTTCCTGGGAAGTCGCGATGTCGCGATCTGACCCATGGACCGATCGACGAGGCGCGTGGCTTCCTGGAGATCCACCATCGCCACAGCTCGCTCCCCCCTGGCTGCCGCCAGCGCCTTGGCAGTCCACACCACCATCGGATAGCACAGCAGGAACTTGGGCACCGCTTCGGTGAAGGGGAGGCTGGCCTCGCCAGCCAGCAGAAAGCGCTGCCCCGTGACCTTTGCGAGCAGGAAGCGTTCGAACAGCTCGGCAGCTTGGGCGGGATCGACGGAGGCGGACGAAATCTCGAGCACCTGCTCGAACGTCACCGGGAGTTCCGTGTTGTCCACCCACGGGGACGAACCTTTCTCCCGAAAGGCCAGCCCCGCCTGAACTCTCTGCCGCGCGAGCGTGTCCCGCTCCGCCGTGGCAAGGGTGTCCATGTTGGCCGGTGGCGGGTTCAGGAACAGGTAGAGCCATTGATAGAAGATGGCCTCCTGCGTCTGGTCCATCTCCTCACCTCGCCAGTCCTCAACCTTCCCCTGGCGGAGTCCCTTGGCTATCCCCTCCCGCAGCATGGCCGCCGTGGGCCCGTCGGGACTTCCAGTCGTCGCAAGGGCGTTGAATTGAAGGCACCGGCGGAGCCGTTGCGGGAGTTCGAGGCTCCGGTCCGCAAGGAAGCTCTCCAGGAAGGATTGATAGGTCCGCGCCAGTGCTCCAGAAAGTGTAGCCTTCGGAGAGAGGCGGTAGGGCAGCTGCTCGGACACGGCGCCACTGTCCACCAGCTCGGTCCACTCCGCTTCACGGTCGTTGAGACGTCCGCCCTGCCCTCGGCTGACCGCCCGGCACGAGAACGCGCAGTCGACGGCCACGGAATCGCCGAGTCGATGAAACGAGAAGGGATAGAGCCGGCACGCGGATGGCTTGCTGCCGGCGCCGAAGTGCCGGTGAATCAGGCAAAGATTATCCTCACCCAGATAGGTGCAGGAGCCGTCGTACTCTCGCGGAAGCCGACGGCCAGGCCCGGCTTGCCCCATCGTGGGCACGGTCGCAGGCTTCCCGACCAGCCGCTCCTCACGACCCTCCCAGCTGAGGCGTTCCAAGGCATCGCGTTCGGCTGGGGACACCGGCACGTTCAGGCTGCGGCAGCAATCACCGCACTCGGAACACGAGAAGACAACATCCCGCGGTGGCAGGAACTCGATCGCCAAGGTTGGGCCTCCGGTCACCATCGTAGCCCGGAGGCGCGGGATAGACCGCCCAGACAACTGACACCGGGCCGGCCGTGAGCCCATGTCTGCCTATTCCGGGCACGAGGGTGCCGGGTTCACGGTAAGCATCGTAGAATCTGGCCTGGTGTGTTGCCGAACTCTTATGGAGTCTCGAGCGAGCCAGGGAGAAGGAACGTGAATAGATCGCACATCTGCGTATACGCGTCGCTGGCGGTACTCGGCGTGGCGCTTTCGAGTCCGGCTACTTCCTACGCGCAAATGGATCTTGGCCCGGAGGTGGAAAAGACCTACGGCGAAGGCCTGCCACGAGACCGCGACCTGCTGGTCTTTACTGACGATCAATACCCGTTCTGGCCGCTGACGCCGGAGCAGAGGCAGTATGCCGGGATCGATGGCGCCCGGATGAAGCGGCAGGTCGTCGACCTCTCCCAGATCGCCATCCGCTATCGCGATGCCGGACACAAGTGGTGGGGTCGCTTGCCCGGCACCAGCGCCGACCGCGAAGGCATGGCATACATGACGCGCGCGTTCGAGGGCCTGGGGCTGACGGTCGAACACTTCCCCTACGTGATGCCCACCGACTGGAGACCGACGGATTGGGCCGCGAGCTACACGGCGGCTGACGGATCGCGGATCCAGCTGACGACCGCGTTCCCTGTGGCTCGCACGAAGGCCACCGGCCCCCGGGCAATAACCGCGGAGGCAGTCTGGGTGGGCATCGGCGCGGGGGCAGACTTCATCGGCAGGGACGTCAGGGGCAAGGCGGTCGTCATCTACAGCGTGTTCGTCCCTGGAGGGCGCAGCCATTCAGCCAGCGATCGCGCGGGCCTCTTCGATGCCAACTCCCGGGCGGTCGAACTGGGCGCGGCGATGGTGGTCAATGTCATGGGGGTTCCTGGCAATGGCCAGTTTCAGCCCGAGGGCGGCGAGTCCGAGGTGCCTCACTTCACGTTGAGCATGGACGAAGGCTTCGCGCTCAGGGACCGGCTCGACAAGGGCGAAAGCGTCCAACTGACCTTCCGACTCGAAGTGCCGGAACTACGTGATGTCGCGACCGAGTACACCATTGCCACCCTCCCGGGCATGTCCGACGAAGAAATCGTCGTCATGACGCACACCGATGGTTACTTTCAGGCGGCCATGGACAACGCGGCGGGAATGGCAAGCGCGCTGGAGATTGCACGCTTCTATGCGCAGAAGCCTCTCGAGGAACGCCCTCACACAATGCGGTTCATTCAGTTTCCCGATCACCATCACGGAGAGGTCGCCCGCGGTCGTGACGGTGTCGGCATCAACGACAGTTATCCCTGGGACAAGGTCGCCCTGAAGCTGACCATGGAGCATCCATCCCAGACGCTGCTCTACATGTATAACGATGGCCTCACGGCGACCAACGCTCTGGGCGCCTTCCGCTGGAACGCGCTCGGCAGCCCCCAATTCGAGCAGATGGTGTTCGAGACCTTCCGCGAGTTCGGCGTGTCGGTGTATGCGCACGAGGATGGGCCCAAGAACGGCAACTACGCACCGTCCCTCCACATCATCGATCACGTGATTTACCACACGTCGCTCGACGTGCCCGAGCTCGTTCCTGCCAGCGGCCTCGAGCGCACCACCCGCGCATTCGCCGCAGCCGTCGATCGGGTCAACGGGATGACGATGAGTGAATTGCGGGGGGTGAACTTCCCGCCCAAGACCGGGCAGGGCACGCTCAGAGGGACGCAGCCGCTGGGGAGATAGCTTTCTCCAGGCTGTCCGTTCTGCCGCACCAGAAATGAAGAAGGCCCGGTTCCCCGGTCCTTCTTTCGTTTCCAGCAATACGACTCGAGCGGGTTGCTAGAGCGCTTTTCGTTTCGGTCTGGGGCTTCTCGCAGGGGCCAGGCCATTTCGAAAAGCGCTTTCCCGCGTTTTTCGGTCTACACCAAATCGAAAAACGCTCTAGACGTCGAAGCGGTCGAGGTTCATCACCTTGACCCATGCCGACACGAAGTCGCAGACGAACGCACCGTGCGCGTCGTCGCAGGCATAGACTTCCGCGAGCGCCCGGAGCTGGGAGTTCGAGCCGAAGACGAGATCGGCGCGCGTGCCGGTCCACTTGACCTTGCCGGTCGCGCGATCGCGACCCTCGAAGACTCCATCGGATGTGGCCAACGGCTTCCACTCGGTGCCCATATCGAGCAGGTTGACGAAGAAGTCGTTCGTCAACGTCTCGGGACGGTTGGTGAACACGCCGTGCTGTGACTTTCCGGCGTTGGCACCCAGAGCGCGCATGCCACCGACCAGGACCGTCATCTCGGGCGCGGTCAGCGTCATCAGTTGCGCCCGATCGACGAGCATCTCTTCCGCCGGGATCTGGATGCCCTCCTGGATGTAGTTGCGGAAGCCGTCCGCGACCGGCTCCAGCACCGCGAAGGACTCGACATCGGTCTGCTCCTGCGACGCGTCCGTGCGGCCCGGCGTGAACGCCACCTTGACGTCCTGCCCGGCCTTCTTCGCGGCCGCCTCGACGCCGGCGCAACCGCCGAGCACGATGAGGTCGGCGAGCGAGACCTTCTTCTTGCCCGACTGCGCGCTGTTGAACCCTTTCTGGATCCCTTCCAGCGCCGACAGGACCTTCGTCAGTTCGGCCGGCTGATTGGCCTCCCAGTCCTTCTGTGGCGCGAGACGGATCCGCGCGCCGTTGGCCCCGCCGCGCTTATCGCTGCCGCGGAACGTGGCCGCCGACGCCCAGGCGGTCGTCACGAGCTGCGAAATCGACAGTCCGGAGGCGAGGATCGTGGCCTTCAGCGCGGTCGCGTCCTGCTCGTCGATCGCCGCATGGCCGACGGCGGGAACAGGGTCCTGCCAGATCAGCACCTCCTTCGGCACCAGCGGACCCAGGTAGCGGGCAATCGGCCCCATGTCGCGGTGCGTCAGCTTGTACCACGCCCTGGCGAAGGCGTCTGCAAACTGATCGGGCTTCTCAAGAAAACGGCGTGAGATCTTTTCGTAGGCAGGATCGAACCGCAGGGAGAGGTCGGTGGTCAGCATGGAAGGTGCGCGACGCTTCGACGGGTCGTGGGCATCCGGGACAGTTCCGGCGCCCGCGCCACCCTTCGGCGTCCACTGATGCGCACCGGCCGGGCTCTTCGTCAGTTCCCATTCGTAGCTGAACAGGTTTTCGAAGAAGTTGTTGCTCCACTTCGTTGGCGAGGTGGTCCAGGTCACCTCCAGGCCGCTGCCGATCGCGTCGCCCCCAATGCCTGTACCAAAGCTGCTCTTCCAGCCCAGGCCCTGCTCCTCGATGCCGGCCGCCTCGGGCTCGGGACCCACAAGCGTGGCATCGCCGGCGCCATGGGTCTTGCCGAACGTGTGGCCGCCGGCGATGAGCGCCACCGTCTCCTCGTCGTCCATCGCCATGCGCGCGAACGTCTCCCGAATGTCGCGGGCCGCCGCGAGCGGATCCGGATTGCCGTTGGGGCCTTCCGGGTTGACGTAGATCAGGCCCATCTGTACGGCGGCAAGCGGGTTGGCCAGATCACGGTCGCCGCTGTAGCGCTTGTCGGCCAGCCACTCGGCCTCGGGTCCCCAGTTGATGTCGTCCTCCGGTTCCCAGACATCCGCGCGACCGCCACCGAAGCCGAACGTCTTGAACCCCATCGATTCCAGCGCGACGTTGCCGGCAAGGATCATCAGGTCGGCCCAGGAGATCTTCCGGCCGTACTTCTGCTTGATCGGCCAGAGCAGTCGGCGCGCCTTGTCGAGATTGACGTTGTCCGGCCAGCTGTTGAGGGGCGCGAAACGTTGCGTGCCCGAGGACGCACCGCCCCGGCCGTCGGCGATGCGATACGTGCCGGCGCTGTGCCAGGCCATCCGGATGAAGAACGGACCGTAGTGGCCGAAGTCCGCCGGCCACCAGTCCTGCGAATCGGTCATCAGGGCATGAAGGTCCTTGACCACAGCATCGAAGTCGAGGCTCTTGAACTCCTTGGCGTAGTCGAACTGCTCGCCCATCGGATCCGACAGCGGCGAGTGCTGGTGCAGCATCTTCAGGTTCAACTGATTCGGCCACCAGCTGGCAGTCGTCGAGGCTCCAGCCACCGTGTGTCTGCGATCGCCACCCATCACCGGGCACTTCCCTTGCGTATCCATCGTTCTCTCCGTTCCTGGTGTGTGCTGTGTCCCCGCTCAGACGGGCTGGCGCGAAGCCCTTGACCCCTTTGAATCGGGCCGACGCCTCGCTCAAAGATCGTCCAGAGGACACAACCTGACCCTTCATAATAGCAAGCAACACGAATGCCCGATCACCCCGCCTGTCTGATCGTCACGGCTGCCGCCGAGGAATTCGCCGAAGAGATCGCTCGCCATGACCCGCGGGTACCCGTCAGGTGCTGCCCGTCGGCCGACTCGGCACTGCACGCATACGCCGCCGAAACGGTCCTGCTCGGCGAGCCCACGATGATCGGAGAGGTCTTGCAGGAGATGCCCACCGTCGAATGGGTGCAGTCCTCCTGGGCCGGCGTCACGCCACTCATCAGGCATCCGCGCCGCGGCTACGTACTCACGGGAATCAAGGACGTCTTCGGACCACAGATATCGGAATACGTCCTCGGCTACCTGCTCGCGCACGAACTGAAACTCCTCGAGCGGAGGGCGGCACAGCAGACACGCACCTGGTTCGCGGACGCGTCCGGTGTGCTCGCGGGCAAGCGCCTTGGCATCATGGGGACCGGCTCCATCGGGCGGCACATCGCGAAGACAGCGGCCGTCTTCAGCCTCACGACAATCGGTCTCAGCCGGTCTGGCGCCGCAACAGAGGGCTTCGCACGTGTCGTGTCAGTCGAGCGACTCCATGAGTTTCTCGAACAGTGCGACTACCTGGTGTCGACGCTGCCAGACACGCCCGCGACCGATCAACTACTCGACAGGGCTGCGCTGCGAGCGCTCCCGCCACATGCCTACTTCGTGAGTGTTGGTCGCAGCAACGTGGTCGATGATGCCGCGCTCGTCGATGCGTTGCGACACGGGAGGCTGGCAGGTGCGGCGGTCGATGTCTTCGATCAGGAACCGGTGCCGCAGGACAGTCCGCTCTGGGACACGCCGGGCCTGTCCATGACGGCGCACGTTGCGGCGATCAGCCATCCACGCTTGATCGCGCCGATCTTCATCGACAACTATCGCCGGTATACGCAAGGGCAGGCGCTCAGGTACGTCGTCAACTTCGACGCCGGTTACTAAGAGCTCAGGCACTACCTCAGCACGTCGCTGTTCTCGGCCTCGTCGATATAGCGCTGCACGTCCCGTTCGAGGAGCAGGCGCTCCGACATCAGCCCTCGCCCGGCATCGGCAACCGCCCGCACGTAGCCCTCGTGCGTTCCGTAGCGCGCCTCCAGCGACAGGCGTGGGTCGTTGGTCTGCCTGCGCTCCGCCTCGGTCCGCGCCAGCGGGATGCTCTGGCCGGCACCCTCGCACCCGTCGTTGAGTCCGAATTCCTCACGGCGCGAGGCCCAGCCGGTGGTCGTGGCCACGGGTGCGGCCACCGGCGGGAGCCGGATGCCAGCGACCTCGTTGCCGTCTTCATCGGTCTTCGACACGAAGGATGGATAGACTGGCCGATCGACAAACGTGGGCGCCACATGCGTCACGATCCCCTCGTCCAGCAACGGGCCGAAGTCGAAGAAGCGGCGGGTGGTGACCACCCCCGTGTACGTCACACCCGGAATAGTCGGAAACCCGAGTTTCGACTGGGGCACGACGCCAGTGACCGTCGTGGCCCGAGGCTCGGCGAACACCGCCGTTCCATTCGACACCCGCGGGACACGACTCGCCGGTGGCGCGACGCCTGCAGTGACCCACTGGTCCAGCGCCACGAACAGGGCCCGCATCGCGGGAGCGGGATCTGTCGGGTTCTGGAACTGCTGACACAGGCCGCGCTCACTGGAACCGCGCCCGTGCTGGGCCCCGGAGATCAGAAAGAAGCGCACGTGGTCAGGATCCGGCAGATCGCGACCCGCCGTGTCGGTGTGGAGCAACGATCCCGCCTTGACCCAGTACTCGTTCGCCGAGTTGATCTCGAAGACCTTCGGACACGTCCGGGAGGCCAGACACCGTTCGGCGCGACCGCCGGACCTGCCCGACACAGGATCGTGCATCGCCGGATAGGCGAACGGGAACACGCCCTCCGGATAGAGATGGTTCTGCCGATTACGTTCGGTTCGGGCGGTCTGTGCGAACCGATAGTTGATCGCCACGCCGGTGCCGCCTGCCACCCAGTTCTGTATGCCGTCGAGCACTCGCCGACCGCGCTCATCCTCGTTGAAGCCGAGGGTCTGAAAGTCGTTCAAGTACCGCCCCGGCTGCGACACGGCCCACGTGAACGTGTGCTGCACGTCCTCCGCCAGAGGATTCGCGACACCAGCATCGTCTACGGCCGCATGCCGCAGGAAGGAGACGAAGTCCCTCGTCGCCGCCAGCCCGAGCCCGGCCACGAGCGGATCCTTCGCGGTGTAGGTGAACTCGTAAATGTGGCTCTTCGCGAAGGCGGTGCCGGCCGGCAGCAGGCGGATCGTCTTTTCATCGACGTACTCCCAGCCACTCGGCTCGATGGTGGTCGGCGGGTCGTTGAGGAGCCGCTTGACAGTCAGCGTCGCCTGATTCTTTCCCAGCGTCGCGGCTGGATACGACAGCTCGTAGGTCGTCGTCGTCGCGTTGTTGACCGTGATGTACTCGTACGACGGACCCGTGATCGCCGACCCGTCGGGATTGCGTGCCACGGGCACCGTGATCGTCAGACGGTCATCCCCCGGCGTCGCCGAGATGTCCCACCCGTTCCACGCAAGTGCGTAGCCCCGCTCCAGGAAAAAGGCCGCGCCGGCATCGGCAGCGGTCGTCGGATCGTTCACGAAGGGGCTGTCATTCAGCTGCGCGAAGCGCTTGTCGCCGCGGTTGTTCACGTCGATCACGAGCTTGTGGTTGCCGAGCCCCGGATCCACCGGCTTCAGGATGTAGATGTCCATCGAGTACTCGACCAGACCGCGCGCGTTGCGCGGCGCCAGCTCGATGTCGGTGATGACGGCGTTGCGGGGATCCTCGGGATCGACCTCTCCGTACGCCCGGCCGCGCAGCTTTTCGTAGGGACCGACGTCCCCGAACGACCGGCCCTCGAAGGTCGGCGACTCGGTACTGGTGATCTCGATCCTGGTGATGTGTGCGTCTACGACGGCAACGTTGAGAACCGCCGCGCACGACAGCAACGCGAACAGGTAGGGTCGACGCACGGGCTGCCTCCTTCAATTCGGCTCACCAGGCAGTCCCGAATGCCACCTGCACGGACCGAGCTGAGTCGCGAATACGAGCGAC
Source organism: Acidobacteriota bacterium (assembly GCA_027622905.1). Classification (GTDB taxonomy): domain Bacteria; phylum Acidobacteriota; class Vicinamibacteria; order Vicinamibacterales; family UBA2999; genus JAQBVV01. Next base: position 5,849 of record JAQBVV010000078.1, on the reverse strand, counting down.
CGATTGCTTCTGCAGGATTATATGAGTACCGGTCGTGATCGGTCAGTGCCTTCGGGATCTCCGGCCACCTGACTCCGATCCAGTGCGCGTCGGCGGAAATCCAGCGGAGGCTGGCGGCTGGCCCTATGATCAAGCAATGATGCGCCGTCAGCGACGCCCGCCGCTTCGACCGAGAGAGCCGCTGCCGTGGGTCATCGCTCACCGCGGGCACTCAGCAGGTGCACCGGAGAACACGGCTGCGGCATTCGACGCCGCGCTCCAGGCGCCGATCGATGGGATCGAGCTGGACGTGCAGATGAGCGCGGACGGGATTCCTGTGATTCACCACGACGCCACGGTGGCGAAGCTGGGCGGAGGACGGCGGCGCGTCTCCTCGCTGCCGTGGAGCGAACTGCGGACGCTCGACGCGGGCAGCTGGAAGTCCGAGCGGTTCCGCAGCCAGCGCCTCCTGTCACTGTCGGAGTTGCTGGACCGATGGGGCGGTCGGACGTGGCTGCTGCTGGAGATCAAAGCCCACACCGGGGATCGGGATCCTGCCTGGCATCGCAGCCTGACGGAACGGACCATCGATGCAGTGCGCCAGCGGACGCTCGGGACGAGCGTTCTGCTGCTCTGCTTCGATGAGGACGTCCTGGCCGCAGCCCGCGGGTACGACTCGCAGATCCCAACAGTGCGAAACATGGATCGGTTGCCGACTCGGCAGTCGCGCACGCGCGAGGCACTGGCCCCGATCTTCGCCGCCTCGGTGAACGTTCGCGCCCTGCACGCCGGCTTCGTCGATCTGGCCCATCAGCTGGGCAAACCGGTGCTGACCTACACCTGTAACCGTCGCGGCTCGGTCCGACGCGCGATGTCCGCCGGCGCCGACGCCATCATGGGGAACGACCCGGCACAACTCGCACGGCTCGTGCACGAAGGCAGGGCGTCCGGGTGATGCATCGAGACGTGTCCGCGCTCTCGTCGGGCCCCTTCGACCTGCTGGTCGTCGGCGGGGGGATTTACGGCGCGTGGGCGGCGTGCGACGCGGCGCGCCGCGGACTGACTGTCGCGCTCATCGAGCGAACCGACTGGGGCGCGGGCACGTCGTCCGCGTCGTCCAAGCTGATTCACGGTGGGTTGCGCTATCTCGAGCACGGATGGTTCCGGCTGGTGCGGAAGACGCTCGTGGAACGCGACCTGCTCGTGCGGCTGGGACCTCACCGGATACGCCCACTGCGCGTCGTGCTTCCAGTCGATCGTCGAGGACGCCGAGGCCCGTTCCAGTTACGCGTCGGGCTGACGATGTACGACTGGCTGGCGCCGCGCGCATCGGCCTGGGCGGCGCACCGCAAGCTCGATCAGCACGAACTGGCGACGAGGTGCGGGTTCCTGTCGACACAGGACCTGAACGGCGCATTCGAATACGGCGATGCCGTCACCGACGATGCCCGGTTCGTCCTCGAAGTCGTGGATGGGAGCATTCGCGCGGGTGCCGTCGCCGCGAACCATGTGGAAGCGGTGGCGCTGCTTCGATCCGCCGGGGGCGTCGAGGGCGTGGTGGCGGAGGATCGCCTGACCGGGCGGCGGTTCGATGTCCGCGCGCGATTGACCCTGGCGGCAGCGGGTCCGTGGCTCTCGGGCCCGCCGTTCCGGACCGACGCCGAACCCGATCCCATCCGCCGGGCCAAGGGCGTGCACCTGATGCTTCCAGCGCTTCCCACGGATCGTGCTGTCCTCCTCACTGCGCGATCCGATGGGCGTCCCATCTTTCTCATCCCGTGGCTGGGTCGAACGCTCGTGGGCACCACGGACACGCCATTTAAAGGACCGGCCGGCAGCGAGCGAGTCGAGGACCGGGACGTCGACTACCTCTTGACGGAGTCCCGACGGGCGCTCGTCGATCAACCGTGGAGCGCATCGGACATCGTGGGGAGTTTCGTCGGCGTTCGCGCCATGGTCGCGTCGCGCGCAGCCAATCCCGCCGCGGTGCCGCGTGAGTGGAAGCTCGGCGAGCCGGCGCGGGGCCTGATGCTCTCGCTGGGAGGAAAACTTACCTCGGCACGGGTGGACGCGACCCGGGCGGTCGATGCAGTGGTGCACCGGCTCGGGCGCGGCCTGGCGTCATCGACGACGTCTTCGCAACCGTTCCCGTGGGCGCCAGACGGCATCTTCGATGACTGGCTCGACGGTGCCGTCAGTCGAGGCGAGCAGCTCGGACTCGACCCCGAGGCGGCTCGCTCGATCGCCCTTCGGCATGGGCGAAACGTCGACCGGTTGCACACGCTCCTGGCTGCCGAGCCCGCTCTGGCCGCGCGGATCGCAGCGCCGTGCCCACTGGTCATGGCTGAGGTCGTGCACGCCGCACGCGACGAGATGGCCGGGACCGTGGATGATATCGTCCGCCGCCGCGTCCCCGTTGCCATTCTCGCGAGCACGGACAGCGCGGCACTTGCCGGGGCGACCCGACTCGCCGAGCGCGAGTTACTCACGTGACCATGGGGAACTGACGCGTCACGGCGTCAGGCGCGGCCGCGTCGCCAGCAACAACTCGATGGCGTCGGCGAGGTGCTCATCCCCGATGTGGTGGTCGCCGCGCTCGACTCGAAGCGCGTGGGCCTTCATCAGGACATCGACCGCGCTGAAGCCCTCGGGGGCTTCAAACTTGTAGCAGGCCAGTTCGACCTTGAGACCGTTGGGATCGTGGAGATAGATCGAATCCATGAAGCCGCGGTCTCGCTGAATGAAGTCGATACCACGATCACGCAGGCGGGCCGGAGCCTGCACGAACGTCGCCCGCGAAACGTTGAAGGCGACGTGCTCCACGCATCCGACCTCGCGCGGCGCGTGTCGCCCGGCGTCCTGTCGCGACTCGTTGGTGAAGACCGTGAGCAGGCGGCCATCGCCGGGATCGAAGTACAGGTGGTTCTCATCCGGCTTGCCAAGGTTCGGCTGCTCGAAGATGAAGGGCATGCCCAACGCTCCCTGCCAGAAGTCCACGGCGCTCTGCTTCGTGGAGCCAACGAGGGTGATGTGATGAACGCCTTGCACCTGCATCTTCTTCACGGTGAACCTCCTGGCAGCCCTTGGTCAAGGCGAACCGCCGAAATATTATCGCGCACGGCGCTCGGGCGGATCGTGTCAGAATCTGCCCCGTGACTCGCCTCGTTGCTCTCTTCGCCCTGGTCCTCATGGGGGTCCTGGCTGGCACCGCGCCGGCCGCGGCACAGAACCGGACCCCACCGGCCGCGGCCGACGTCGTGTCGGCAGCGGTGGCGCGCGCCCGAGCTGAGCGGAAGGCGGTGCTCATCGAGTTCGGCGCCTCGTGGTGCACGTGGTGCCGTAATTTCGAGGCGCTCGTGCGGTCAGCGGACGCAGGAGCCGTGCTCGCGCGGCACTTCGTCATCGTGAACCTGATCGTGCACGAGGACGAAGGCAAGCAGGCGCTCGAGCATCCGGGCGGCAACGCCCTGATGAATGAGTGGGGCGGAGCGACAGCCGGTCTTCCGTTCTATGTGTTCCTCGGTGACACAGGCCGAAAGGTCGCCGACTCGAACGCGATGCCGGACGGGACGAACATCGGCTTCCCGGTCACGCCGGAGGAGGTTCGCGCATTCCTCGCCTTGATCGCGCGCTCCGCGCGGATGCTGTCGGAGGCCGAGCGCGACATGCTCGACCGCTACCTCACACGCGCTGCAGCGCCAGGCGCGTAACGCGGATTTCATAGACGCGTGGCGCCCGAGGAACCGCAGGCATTGTGTGGTAAATTGGACCGGTTTCAGCCCTCGGTAACCCTTCGCAACCCGGGTAACGCATGATCGATATTGATCTGGATTTCGACTTTGAACTACTGAAGATTCCCTTTGGAATCCTCTTCATCGCCGCCTTCACCGCCGCGCTGTTTCTGACAGTCCCGTACTAGACTGCGCTAAGCCTGCGCCACTAGACGGCGCACCTGGCCTGCGCTCTGGACTGCGCTCCTGGCCTGCGCTGTCGGGGGGTTCCGATCCCCCGTTTGTATCCCCCCTCCCCCGCAACGCTACGACATGGATCCCCGCCGGTACTCGTGACCGGTGCGGTGCAGTGCGGTGAGGTGCGCCGTCGTCAGCCCGCGATTCAACGAGGCCCCGCCGTTGACATCGGGAGGCGACTCATACAGCCTCTCGTCATGACCACGCTGACCAGCAGCCACGTGTCGGGCGCGACCGACGTGCCGTTGATCGACGAGACCATCCCGGCGGCATTCGCGCGGACAGTCGACAGGTGGGGTGCGCGCAACGCGTTGGTGGCGCGTCACCAGGGGGTGCGCTGGACCTGGGCCGAGCTGGCAGCCGAGGTGGACGCGCTGGCTGCCGGACTCCTTGCGCTCGGACTGGAGCCGGGCGACCGCATCGGTATCTGGGCTCCGAACTGTGCGGAATGGACCGTCACCCAGCTCGCCACGGCGCGTATCGGGCTCATCCTGGTGAACATCAACCCCGCCTACCGGCTGCACGAGCTTGAATACTCGCTCAACAAGGTCGAGTGCAAGGCGCTTGTCACCGCCCACACATTCAAGTCGTCGGACTACGTGGCCATGGTTCGCACGGTCGCTCCGGAGATCGACCACTGCGGGCCGGGTGCACTCAGGTCCGCGAAGCTGCCACACCTGAACACGGTCATCCGGCTCGGCAGTGACACGACGGCCGGCATGTACACGTTTCGCGATGTGCGCGATCTCGGAGGGACCGATGCACGCAGCCGCCTGGACGCGATCACAGGTCGCCTGCAGCCCGACGACGCCATCAACATCCAGTTCACATCGGGCACCACCGGCTTCCCGAAGGGGGCGACACTCACGCACAAGAGCATCCTGAACAACGGCTACTTCACCGGCCAGGCCCAGCGCCTCACCGAACAGGACCGGGTCTGCATTCCCGTGCCGCTGTACCACTGCTTCGGCATGGTGCTTGGGAACCTGGCCTGCATCTCGGTTGGCGCAGCCATGATCTATCCAAGCGACGCCTTCAACCCGCGCGCCGTGCTGGAGACCGTCGCGGCGGAGCGCTGCACCTCGCTCTACGGCGTGCCCACGATGTTTATCGCCGAGCTTGGCCATCCGGACTTCGACACGTTCGACCTCGGCAGCCTGCGCACCGGCATCATGGCCGGCGCGCCGTGCCCGATCGCGGTCATGAAGAACGTCGTCGACAAGATGCACATGCGCGAGGTGACCATCGCCTACGGCATGACCGAGACCAGCCCCGTGTCGTTCCAGTCCAGCCCAACCGACCCGATCGAACGGCGCGTCTCGACCGTCGGACGCGTCCTCGCCCATGTCGAGGTCAAGATCGTCGACCAGGACGGTGGCACGGTGCCGCCAGGGACGTCGGGCGAACTCTGCACCCGGGGCTACTCGGTGATGAAGGGCTACTGGAACGACGCCGACAAGACGGCCGAGGCCATTGACGCCGACGGCTGGATGCATACCGGCGATCTGGCGACGCTTGACGCCGAGGGTTACTGCAACATCGTCGGACGAGTGAAGGACATGGTGATCCGGGGCGGCGAGAACGTCTATCCACGCGAGGTTGAGGAATTCCTCCACACGCACCCCAAGATCGCCGACGTGCAGGTGTTCGGCGTGCCCGACGAGAAGTACGGAGAAGAGATCTGCGCCTGGATCGTGCTCAGGCACGGCGCCACGGCCGACACCAACGAGATTCGAGCGTTCTGCCAGGGACAGATCGCGCACTACAAGATTCCCCGCTACGTCCGCTTCGTGACCGAGTTTCCGATGACGGTCACCGGCAAAGCGCGCAAGTTCGTCATGCGCGACGAGATGATCAAGATGCTGGGCCTGGGAGAAACCGAGACCGCCTGACGGCGGCGAT
>JAQBVV010000077.1 GCA_027622905.1 Acidobacteriota bacterium | reverse complement strand
CGCATCGTGCGTGCGGGCGTGGTCGGCGGGAAATGCTCAAACAGCAGCAGACGATTGCTATTCCGCCGAGACTGGCCGAAGAAGATGCCATCGCCGAGGTAGCCATTCCGCTGTCCCTTCGGCCGGGACGCTACACCGTCCGCCTGGCAGTCCACGATGCCAACACTGAGGATGCCGGGTCGGTGTATACGACAGTGGTCGTTCCCGACTTCGCGCGCGAGCCGTTGTCACTCTCCGGGCTTGCGGTCGGCCGGGTGGAAGGTCATCCCATCGGTGGTCGCGCGGCGCTCAACGACGTGCTGCCGTTTGCGCCGACGACCGTGCGTACGTTTGCGTCCACCGATCGCGTGGGCGCGCTGCTGCGTGTGTACCAGGCGGGCCGGTCGATGGCAGATGCAACAGTCACAACCGAAATCCTGAACATCGCCGACGAGGTGGTCGTCAGCGCCACGCGGACGATCCCCGCAGCGCACTTTCAATCCGGCGTCGGTGTGGACCATCCCTACGAACTACCGCTGAAGCAACTGTCAGCCGGGGACTACCTGCTGCGGGTAACGGTCACCGCGGGTAAACAGACCGCGCACCGCGATGTGCGGTTTACGGTGCCTCAGTCTTCTCCGGAGCCACGTAGTACAACATCCGCTGACAACTGTCGCAGTACGTCAGCGTGTCGCCTTTGCGCACCTGCTGCTCGATGTTGGGACGAAGACGCACGTGACAACCGGTGCAAATCCCGTTGACCATCGCTGAGACCGCCACACCTTTGCGGTTCTTGGCGATCTGCGTGTATTTGGTGAGGGCCGCAGCGGGAATGGCGGGCAGGGCAGCAGTGCGTTCGGCAGCGAGGCGCGCCAGCTCGGCTTCGAGCGCAGCCAGTTCAGCGCGAAGGGCAGCGCGTTGTTTCTCGACGTCGGCTGTGACGGTGGCGAGCTCAGCCTCGGCGGCCTTTCGCTCCCCCATCAGGTCGTCGGCGATGGTCAACCGCTCAAGCACCTGATCGTCCAGGGTGCCTTTGGACGCCTGCGCGACTTCGATTTCGTGATTCAGCGCCTGAAATTCCTGGTTGGTCTTGACCGCCGTCTTGTGGTCCTCGAACTTGGCCATGCGGGCGTCGATGAGGGCGGTTTCCTTCTCGAGGGCCCGTCGGGCGGTGTCGTTCTCCGCCAGCCTCGCTTTGATACCGTCCACCACCGACGTCGCGTCCGCGATGGTTTTGTTGAGGGCCTTTTCCAGCCCCGGCATCTCAGCCACGCGCTTGCGCGCAACGTCCGCCGCAGTATCGAGTGTCTGCAGCGCGATCAGAGAGGTCAACTCGTCGAGCATGGCCCTCTAGTCTAGTCCACCGCAGCCGATCCTCCATCCTCCATGGCAGATGGCCGAAGGCCAGAGCGTGGTGGGCCCTCCAGGACTCGAACCTGGAACCAACCGGTTATGAGCCGGCCGCTCTAACCATTGAGCTAAGGGCCCGGGTTCTACCGTCCTTCCAGAAACGGCTTCAGCCGGCGCGATCGCGACGGGTGGCGCAGCTTGCGGAGCGCCTTGGCCTCGATCTGGCGGATACGCTCGCGGGTGACCGCAAAGCTCTGGCCGACTTCCTCGAGCGTGTGCTCCGAACCTTCGCCGACGCCGAAGCGCATCTTGATGACACGTTCCTCACGCGGGGTCAGGGTGCGCAGCACCGAGTCGGTCTGCTCCTTGAGGTTGATGTTGACCACCGACTCGACCGGGGAGAGCACGTTCGTGTCGGGGATGAAGTCCCCGAGATGTGAATCCTCCTCCTCGCCAATCGGCGTTTCGAGCGAGATCGGTTCCTGTGCAATCTTGAGGACCTTGCGGACCTTGGACACCGGAATGTCCATGCGCTGTGCGATCTCTTCGGAGGTGGGCTCCCGACCGAGCTCCTGCACCAACGCACGCGACGTGCGGATGAGTTTGTTGATCGTCTCGATCATGTGCACGGGGATGCGGATCGTGCGCGCCTGATCGGCAATCGCGCGGGTGATCGCCTGGCGAATCCACCACGTGGCGTAGGTCGAGAACTTGTAGCCGCGGCGGTACTCGAACTTGTCGACGGCCTTCATCAGGCCGATGTTGCCTTCCTGGATCAGGTCGAGAAACTGGAGTCCGCGGTTCGTGTATTTCTTGGCGATCGACACGACCAGTCGGAGGTTGGCCTCGACCAGCTCGCTCTTGGCCAGCCCGGCTTCCGCCTCGCCGCGTTGAATCACCTCGATCGTACGAGTGAGGCGGTCCGGCGTCTCCTCCAGCTCCGCGATCATCGCCCGGACGCGCGCCCTGGCTTCCCGCAGTTGCTTGGCCAGCACCTTCTTCGCGTCGTCCTTCAGCCTGGCTCCCTTGCCCTTGCCCTTCGGGTTGAGCTGACGGTCGAGCCCCTCGGCCTTCCACTGGACGCGCTGGACGGCGTCGACGGCGTCCTTGACCTCGTCGATGAGGCGACGCTTGATGTTCTCGGTGAACTCGATGCGGCGGATGAGGCGCGACACTTCGATACGGCTGCGCAGGGCCTTGCCTTGCGCGCGCCGGTACTTCTTCTTGTCCTTCTTCTCCTTCTTCGGCGTTGCCTCCATCTTGTCGGTGAGCTTGACGAAGATTTCGCGGGCCTGGCGCACGGCGCCAATCTGCTTGAGGACCGCGCGTTTGCGTGTCTCGATCACGTCTTCGGTGATCTCTTCGTCGCTGAAGATGACCAGCTCGCGGATGGTTCGGGCGCCGGCTTCCAGCTGGTCGCCCGTGGTCAGGATGCGCTTGGCAATGGTCGGCGTGCGCGAAATCGATTTGATGACGGCGAGCTTGCCGCGCTCGATACGCTTGGCAATGGCCACCTCGCCTTCGCGGGTGAGCAGCGGCACCGTGCCCATCTCGCGGAGGTACATGCGGACCGGGTCGTTCGTCTTGTCGAGCGTGCCTGGCGTCAGGTCCAGTTCCTGCTCGTCGCTTGAGCCGTCGCGATCAAAATCCTTGTCGCCCCGGTACGCTTTGTCCGAATCAACGATCTCGATGCCGGCGCTGCCGAACGCACTGAAGAGTTCATCGATGTCCTCGGCCGAGATGATCTCCGACGGAAGGATTTCGTTGATCTCGTCGTAGAGGAGGTACCCCTTCTCCTTGCCGGTTGTGATCAGCTGGCGTACTTCGTCGTATCTTTCTTCGATCGACAGGCTCATAGTCCTCCCACCACGGTCTTCGTCTCTTTCTGGCTAGATCAGCTTCTCGATCCGTTTCAGGAGATCGAGCTTCTGTGCCCACAGCGCGTTGATGCGGTCGCCGTGCTCGGAGGCACCGAGCTCCTGCAGCCGATCGATTTCGCGCTGGATGGCCGTATGTTCACGTTCGCACCGCAACCGCTGTATGCTTCGCGCGCACCCTTCAGCATCCGTCACATGGGCTTCCGACTCGCTGGCGACGGCGGTCACGAGCTGGGCGTCCACGGTGCTGAGCTGCTCAAGAAGCAGGGCTGGCGAGAAACCTCTATCTTCGTTCAGTTTCCGCGCAAGATCCAGCACTGAACGAGCCGCCAGTCCCTCCAGGTCGTCTGCCTCCAGCGCGTCGAGTGCGGGTAACGCCCGCTCGGGATCGTGCAGGAGGAGCCAAATGAGGCCCTTTTCCGCCTTGGTGACCTTTCCGAAGCTGGGCATCTGACGGGGGGTGACGGTGGTTTTCCCCTGCGTCGCCGCCCGGCGAATCTCGGCGCGGACCACCTCGTCAGTGACTCTGGCCTTGTGGGCGAGCCGGTCGGCGAAGCGGTCGCGCACGGTGAGATCGGGGATCCGACTCGCGATCGGCAACATCTCAGACAAAAACTTGACCCGGCCCTCGTCGGTGTTCAGGTTGTGGCCAGCCGCTGCGCGGTCCAGCAGGTATTCCAGATACGGTCGGGACTGGCTGAGGCGCTCCCGATACCCCTCACGGCCATGCCTCCGAATATATGTATCGGGATCTTCGCCGGTCGGGAGTATGGCGACGTTGACCTCGAACCCTTCGGCAACCAGCAGTTCACAGGATTTCGCGGCCGCGCCCTGTCCTGCGGCGTCCGGGTCGAAGCTGATCACAACCTTGCCGGTGAAGCGGCGCAGCTGTTGCGCCTGGGCTGGCGTGAGCGCGGTCCCGCAGGAGGCCACGGCGGCTTGAAATCCGGCCTGGTAGACCTGCGCAAAGTCGAAATAGCCCTCGACCAGGACGGCGACCCCACCCGTTCGAATCGCCGCCTTGCTGAGATTGAGTCCGTACAGCGTCCGGCTCTTCAAATAGATCGGGGTTTCCGGCGAGTTCAGATACTTCGGCTGCTGGTCGGGGTCGACCGCCCGGCCGCCGAAGGCGACCGGGGAGCCGGTATCGCGGCTGATCGGGATCATCAGCCGGTTCCGGAAGCGATCGATGACGCTGCCGTCGTCACGCTGCACGAGGAGGCCAGCGCGAAGCAACAGTCCTTGCGAGAATCCCTGTTTGAGTAATGCGCGCTTCAGGCCTTCCCGCTCGCGTGGGGCGAAGCCCAATCCCAGGGCCTCAGACGTGGCGTCGGTGATGCCCCGGTCCGCAATCTGTCGCCGGATGCGCGCTCCGGACGGCGATGCGAGCTGCTGGCGAAACCACACGACCGCCACTTCGTGAATCTTGAGCAACCCCTCTCGCTCGGCCGCGTTGGCCCGCTGTTCGTCGTTCTGCTCCAGCTCGGGTGGCGTGATGCCAAAGCGCTGCGCGAGTTGCTTGACGGCGTCGGGAAAGCCGACTTTGTCGTGGAGTTCCAGAAACTTGAAGACGTCTCCGCCGACGCCACAGCCGAAGCAGTGAAAGAACCCCTTGTCGCGGTTGACGTGGAACGACGGCGTCTTTTCACCGTGAAACGGGCACAGCCCCTTGTAGGTGGCTCCCGTCTTCTTCAGCGACACGTAGTCCTGAATCACGGCGACGATGTCGGCGTGATGTTTCAGGTCATCGATGAACTGTTGTGGAAACAGACCCAAACGTCAGTCCTTCAAATACACGATGGTTGCGCCGCTGCCGCCCTGGTTCTGCGGTGCCGGCTCGAATCGTTCGACCAGCGGATGCTGCGTCAGACACTGTGCCACGGCTCGGCGGAGCGTTCCGGTGCCATGCCCGTGCACGATCCGCAGCTCGAGCAGGTCGGTCGAGATCGATTCGTCGAGGAACTTTTCGAGTCGGGTCAGCGCGTCGTCCGCCGTCGACCCGATCACATTCAACTCCGACAGCAGCCCTTCGCGAGGCTGGAGATCGACGTTGAGGCTGACCGTCGCCGTGGATCGCGGGCCGGCGATGGCTCGCAGATCGTCCAGCGAGACGCGCAGCCGCTTCCCGCGCACGTCAACCTCGGCGCGCGCACCGTGCAGCGTGATGACCGTGCCTTCGACGCCGAGGGCTCCCACCATCACGCGACAGCCCACGTCGACCGGCCCGGCCGGTTGCAGGGGGGACGCCGTCGCGTCTGACGATGGCGGTCCGGCGGCGGCGTCGCCCTTGAGGCGGTCGGCGATCCGATCCAGCGCGGTGCGGGCGGCGGCGCGCGACGTGCCGGTGTCGCCTGTGCTGACGCCGGCGGTGCGCAGCCGGTCGCCACTCTTCAGCCGGACGGCCGCCTGTTCCGAGAGGGCGGCCGCGCGGGCCTTCAACCCGTCGATCACTGCGTCGATCTCGCGACGCGCATCGCGCAGATGGCCGTCCAGCTTGGCGTCGATGCGGCGACGGACCTTCTCTTCGCGCTCGCGGACGGCGTCTTCGCGCCGGCGCAGTGTCCTCTCGGCGTCGGTCACCGCCCTGCGTTCTCGCGCCAGCGTCTGACGCTCCTCCTCGAGCGCACTCAGCTCGCGGTCGATGCGCGCCAGGTGCTCGGCGAGTTGCTTCTCGGGCTCGGTCAGGTGATCGCGCGCTGTCGCGATCACCGACGGCGGCATGCCGAGGCGGGCGGCGATCTCGATGGCCAGACTCCGTCCCGTCGATCCGTAGACGATGTGGTACGTGGGCGCAAACGTATCGGGGTTGAACCCGAACGCGGCCCCGGCCACCCCGGTCGTCGCTGACGCGTACGACTTCAACGAGTCGTAGTGCGTCGTGGCGACCAGGTGGGCGCCGCGTGCACGGAAATGATCGATGACGGCGATGCCAAGCGCGCCGCCTTCAGCCGGATCGGTGCCGGCCCCGACTTCGTCGAGCAGCACGAGGGCCGGGAGCGCCAGGTTGCGGTCCATCGAGACGACGTTCGCGATGTGTGCCGAGAACGTGCTGAGGCTCGCCGAGATCGATTGCTCGTCGCCGATGTCGGCAAACAGCGAGCGAAACACCGGCAGGCGCGAGCCGGGCTCGACAGGAATGTGGAGGCCGGACTGTGCCATGACCGCCAGCAGGCCGGCTGTCTTGAGCGCCACCGTCTTGCCGCCGGTATTGGGTCCGGCGATGACGAGCACACGCGCTGGCGGCAGGAGCAGGATGTCCACCGGAACCGGGTCGGGGGTGCGCGCGTCGTCGTGGCCGTCAAGCCGCTGCGTAACGGCGTGCATGAGCAGCGGATGCCGTGCCCCGCGAAGCTCGACGGTGCCGTCGTCCGATATCGCCGGTGCGATGCCCCCGACGAGCTGGGAGAAGCGGGCGCGGGCCTGGATCAGGTCCAGCTCGGTGGCCACGTCGATCGAGTGGCGCACCTCGTCCGGGCGGTCTCGAAACGCATCGGTCAGCGCGAGCAGGATCCGTCGCACTTCGTCACGCTCCCGCTCTTCGAGCGCCACGATGTCGTTGTTGATGTCGACGGTGCCGAGCGGTTCAAGAAAGAGACTGGCGCCGCTGGCGGACGCTCCGTGCACGATGCCGGGCACCGCCGACCTGTGCTCGGCGCGGACGACGAGTACGTAGCGCCCGTTGCGGTCGGTGACGACCTGCTCCTGGAGGTATTTGGCCGTGTCGCGCCCTCGCAGAAAAGACTCGAGCGTGGTGCGGAGGCGTGTCCGCTGTTTGCGTAACCGCTCGCGGATGCTGGCCAGTGCCGGACTGGCGTCGTCCACGACCTCGCCCGACGGATCGATCTTTCGCCTGACGTCGGCGATCTCGCTGGCGAACGTGGCAAGCGCCTCAACCACTGCGCGGAGCACCGGAAAGGCGTCCCCGAGTGCCGCGACGACGTCGCGCGACTGTTCGATCGACTCGAGGTACGTCGCCAGTGCGAGCAGGCGTAGTGGTTCGAGCGCGCGACCATCAACGGCGAGCGCTTCGAGGATCGCGTCAAGGTCGGTCGGCGCGCGGAGTGGAAAGCCGGGGCGGTCGGCGAGAAAGCGCGTGCCTTCGGTGGTGGCGCGTTGCAGCGCGGTGATCGCGGTCGCGTCGATCGACGGGTGCAATGCCGCCAGCCGACTGGCCCCGGTGGGCGTCACCGCCAGACTCTTGACCACCGAGACGACGCGATCGAATTCGAGTGATCGCAGCGTGCCCGGTTGTATCAACGCTCTCGACTCACGACGTTCACAGGTGATTGATCAAGCTGGCCATGCAGGCGGCGCCGAAGCCGTTGTCGATGTTGACGACCGAGACGCCGTTCGCACAGCTGTTCAGCATGCCGAGCAACGCGGCGACGCCGCCGAAGCTGGCTCCGTACCCGATGCTGGTCGGTACCGCGATCACGGGCACGTTGACCAGTCCCGCCACGACACTTGGCAGCGCGCCCTCCATGCCGGCCACGACGACGATCACGCGCGCGCTGTGGAGTTGCGCCTGCTCGGCGAGGAGCCGGTGCAACCCCGCGACGCCGACGTCGTAGAGGCGTTCGACGGTGTTGCCCATCAACTCCGCAGTGACGGCCGCTTCTTCGGCCACCGGCAGGTCGGACGTGCCGGCGCATGCGATGAGGATGGTGCCCTTTCCAGGCGGCACGTCGCCCTGTGCCAGGGTGATGGCGCGCGCCGACGTGTGGTAAATGGCGTCAGGGAGCCGGGCCGATACTGCGCGATACGCATCCGGCTCCGCACGCGTGACGAGCAGCGCCTGTCCGTGCGCGACGATCCGTTCCGCGATGGCGGTGATCTGGGCTGGCGTCTTGCCGAGCCCGAGAATCACCTCCGGGAATCCCTGCCGGAGTTCGCGGTGCGTGTCGACCCGTGCGAACCCCATGTCCTCGAACGGCGCAGCGCGAAGCGCGGTGAGGATCAGGCCTGCGGCGGACGAGGGATCGAGTTCGCCCCGTCTGACGCGGTCACACAGGTCTTGCAGCTCGCTGGCAGTCATCGGAGGCGGCGGACATAACGCACGGAGACCATGTGAGATCATGATAGTCAGGATGGGCGCGTCGCGTTGATTTGGATCAACCTCGCAGTATAATCACGGACTGTGTTCGCAGCGAGTGATCCCGTCGCATGACCCCGATTGAAACGCTGACGCTCGCCGCCTATTTCTTTGTGCTGGTGATTCTGGCGGTGTACGGATGGCACCGCTATTACCTCGTGTACCTGTACATGAAGCACAAGGACCGCCCGCCCACGCCGATGGGGACGTTCAAGACCCTTCCGCGGGTCACGGTGCAGCTGCCGATCTACAACGAGATGTACGTCGCCGAACGCCTGATCGACGCGGTGTGCAAGCTGGACTACCCGCGAGAGCTGCTTGAGATCCAGGTGCTGGACGATTCGGTCGACGAAACGACCGCCGTTGCGAGGCGCGCCGTGCGCGCCCACGCCGCCGCTGGCATCAATATCACGTGCCTGCACCGCACCGACCGCACCGGCTACAAGGCCGGGGCCCTCGAGGCCGGGCTGCGGACCGCCGAGGGTGAGTTTGTCGCGGTGTTCGACGCAGACTTCATTCCCACGCCGGACTTCCTGCTTCGCAGCGTGCAGTTCTTCACCGATCCCACGGTGGCGATGGTCCAGGCGCGCTGGGGGCACATCAATCAAGACTACTCGCTGCTCACCAAGATTCAGTCGATTCTGCTGGATGGCCACTTCGTACTCGAGCACGGGAGTCGGAGTCGTGCGGGCCTGTTCTTCAACTTCAACGGTACGGCGGGCATCTGGCGGCGTTCGGCCATCGTGGACGCCGGTGGCTGGCAGCACGACACGTTGACCGAGGACCTGGATCTGAGCTACCGGGCGCAACTCCGCGGGTGGCGGTTCGTGTTCCTGCAGGATCTGGTCGCACCAGCCGAGGTGCCGGTCGAGATGAACGCGTTCAAATCGCAGCAGCACCGCTGGGCCAAGGGATCAGTGCAGACCTGCCGCAAGCTGTTGCCGCGCATCCTGCGGTCCAAGCTACCACTGGGCGTGCGGGCGGAGGCGTGCTTTCATCTGACGGCGAACTTCAACTACCTGTTGATGTGTGTGCTGTCGGTGTTGATGGCGCCGTCGATGGTCATTCGCTACAACATGGGCTGGTACGAGATGCTGCTCATCGATGTGCCGCTGTTCTTCGCGGCGACCGCGTCGGTGGCCAACTTCTACATGGTCTGTCAGCGCGAGTTGCACGCCGACTGGACGACGCGGTTGAAGTATCTGCCGTTCCTGATGTCGATTGGCATCGGTCTGACCATCAACAATACGCGCGCGGTGCTCGAGGCGTTGTTCAACCAGCAGAGCGAGTTCGCGCGGACACCGAAGTACGGCATCGAGCGGCAGGCCGACGAGTGGATCGGAAAGCGATACCGCCAGAGTGACGTGATCCAGCCGATGATCGAGCTCGCGCTGGGCCTGTATTTCACCGCCACGGTGTTTTACGCACTGGCCAACGGCATCTATGCCACCGTGCCGTTCCTCGTGCTCTTTCAGATCGGATTTCTGTACACCTCGCTGGTGTCGATCGTGCAGCAATTTTCCGGCGACGACGCCGTGTTGAAACCCGAAGAAGTCTAGCGGGCCTCAGAGGCAGGGCGAGCCATGGCGACACCAGCGAAGACAGGAGGCGGGCTCGAGGAGGTCGTCGCGACCTCGTCAGCCATCTGCTATCTCGACGGCGATCGCGGCGTGCTGGCGTACTGCGGGTACGACATTCACGACCTCGCCACATCCGCAACCTTCGAAGAAGTCTGCTATCTGCTGTGGCATCGGCGTCTGCCGACCCGGGCGGAGCTGGGGGACCTGCAGTCGCAGCTGGCGGCCGCCCGGCCGCTGCCGGAAGCCATCATCCGGTTGATGCGCTCGTTGCCACCGGTGGACGCGATGGACGCGCTACGGACCCTGGCATCCGCGCTGAGTCACTACGATCCCGAGGCTGGTGACCCCTCGCCCGCCGCCCAGTACCGCAAGGCGGTGCGGCTCACCGCGCAGACCAGCACGCTTGTGGCCACCTGGGGTCGGCTCCACGCCGGTGGCGGTGCGATCGATCCGAATCCGGTCATGGGTCATGCCGAGAATTTCCTCTACATGCTCACCGGTGCGCGCCCCGATGCCACGGCGATTCGCGCGTTCGACGTGGCCCTGACGCTGCACGCCGACCACGAGCTCAACGCGTCCACTTTTGCCGGCCGGGTGGCGGCCGCCACCATGACCGATATCTACTCGGCTGTCGTGGCGGCGATCGGCGCGCTCAAGGGGCCGCTCCACGGCGGCGCCAATGCCGACGTCATGCGGATGCTGCTCGAGCTGGGCGAGACGGCCACCCCCGATCGGGTTGACGAGGTGATCCGCGGCAAGCTCGCGCGGAAGGAGAAGATTCCCGGTTTCGGTCACCGGGTGTATCGCACCGAGGACCCGCGTGCGACGCATCTGCGACAGATGTCGCGCGACCTCGGGAAGCGCGCCGGCACGACTGCCTGGTTCGCCATGTCGGAGCAGATCGAGGCGCTGGTCAAGAGTGAGAAGAAGCTCAATCCGAATGTCGACTTCTACTCGGCGACCACCTACTACGCCCTCGGGATTCCAATCGATCTGTACACGCCCATCTTCGCCGTGAGCCGCATGTCTGGCTGGACCGCGCACATTCTCGAGCAGTACGCGAACAACAGGCTGATTCGCCCACGCGCCGACTACACCGGCCCGGCATACCCACAGCGCATCATTCCCCTCGATCGGCGCTGATACAGCGCGCCAGTAGCATGGGGCCTGGTGCAGACTCCCGGTGGCGGGCCTTCCTCAAGAGCTTCGGGCCGGGGTTGCTCTGGGCTGGAACGGCCATCGGCGTCTCCCACCTGGTGCAGTCCACGCGGGCTGGCGCCGACGCGGGCCTCGGCCTGGCGGGCGTCATCCTGTTCGCACTGGTGCTGAAGTATCCCTTCTTCGCCTTCGGCCCCCTGTACGCCGCGGCGACGGGCGAAAGCCTCGTCGAGGGCTACCTGCGGATCGGCCGGTGGGCGGTGTGGCTCTACTTCGCTGTTGTGCTGTCGACGGTGGTGTTCACGCACGCGGCCATCGTGCTGTTCACCGCCTATCTGCTCCTGTTCGCCTTCGGATCGACGGCGTCGATACCGCTCGTGGCCGTGCTCATCTACGGCGCCTGTATTTCGCTCCTGTGGGTCGGGCGTTTCCGGGCGCTCGATGTCACGATCAAGATCGTCCTGTCCGTGCTCGTCGTGTCAACGCTGGTCGCGGCGCTGATGGTCCTGCCCGGCGTCAGCGTCGGGACGTTGAGCCTGCTGCCGTTCGCGCCCGTCGCGTCCGCAGTGCCGTTTGCGTTCGTGCTGGCGCTGGCCGGCTGGATGCCGTCGGACATCGCGATCTCGGGAATGAGCTCGTTGTGGACGGTGGCCAAGAGTGAGGGGGCCGGGACCCGGGCCCACGTGTCGGCCGTGCGGCTCGACTTCCAGCTGGCGTATGCGGCGACCGGCGTGCTGGCGTTCGCGTTCCTGATTCTCGGCGCCGGCGTCATGTATCAATCCGGCGAGACGTTCAGCGCTTCCGGGGCGGTGTTCTCCACGCAGCTGATCGACGTGTATGCCGCCACGCTCGGTGCGTGGTCGCGGCCCGTCATCATGCTGACCGCGATCACCGCCATGGGTTCGACGATGCTGGCGATCGTCGACGGATATCCCCGGGTGATCGATCGCCTGACCAAGGCCGTGACCAGTGGCGACCCGGCGGCGTCCGCCGCGAGTCGGCTTTCGGGGCCGTACTGGGCGTCGATGGTGGGCGTTGCGGCGCTCACGGTGCTCTTCCTGTGGCTCTTCGTGGGGAGCCTGACGCAAATGGTGGACTTTGTCACGACGGTGGCCTTCTTGACGGGGCCCGTCCTCGGCTACCTGAATCTTCGCGTGATGACGTCTCCGCAGGTGCCGGTCGAGCACCGGCCAGGGCCGGCAATGCGGGTGTTCGCGTACTCGGGCCTGATCGTGCTTGCGCTGGTGGCGCTGGCATTCCTGGCAAACCTCGTGTCCTGACGGGGCGTTGACGGCGCTTACCGCGGCGCTCCCCGCGGGACTGGCTTCGGGACTGGCACTGCGGCCGTGACCTGGCTGTGCGGTGACCCGGCGGGGCCTCCTGGAGGCGGACAGGTATAATTTCCTGTTCGCCACATCATGGATCAAGCATTCATCCGCAACTTCTCCATCATTGCCCACATCGACCATGGCAAGTCGACGCTGGCCGATCGGTTCCTCGAGTTGACCGGCGCGTTGCAGGCCCGTGAAATGGAAGCGCAGGTGCTTGATGCCATGGACCTCGAGCGGGAACGTGGCATCACGATCAAGGCCCACCCGGTTCGGCTCAACTACACGGCGAAGGACGGGCGGCAGTATGTGTTGAACCTGATCGACACGCCCGGGCACGTGGATTTCAGCTACGAGGTCACGCGGTCGCTGGCGGCATGCGAGGGTGCCCTGCTGCTGGTCGATGCCGCTCAGGGTGTCGAAGCCCAGACGCTCGCCAACGCGTACCTGGCTGTCGAGAATAACCTCGAGATCATTCCCATCATCAACAAGATCGACCTGCCGAGCGCGCAGCCCGACGAGTGCAAGCGGCAGATCGAAGACATCATCGGGCTCGATAGCTCGGACGCCCTGCTGGCGAGCGCGAAAGAAGGCACCGGCATTGCCGAGATTCTTGAGGCGGTCATCGACCGCTTCCATCCGCCGGCCGGTGATGCTGAGGCACCGCTCAAGGCTCTGATCTTCGACTCGTGGTACGACGCGTACCGGGGCGTGGTGATCGTGGTGCGGGTGATAGACGGGGTCGTGAGGCCGAAGATGAAGATCCGGCTAATGGCTCTGGGGCAGGACT
This sequence comes from Acidobacteriota bacterium, assembly GCA_027622905.1. GTDB lineage: Bacteria > Acidobacteriota > Vicinamibacteria > Vicinamibacterales > UBA2999 > JAQBVV01. The sequence continues at coordinate 2,018 of JAQBVV010000077.1, read as the reverse complement.
ACGAGGTGGATCAGCTCGGCGTGTTCTCCCCCAAGGCTATACCCGTCACGGAGCTTGGCGTGGGCGAGGTGGGCTTCATTGTCGCGAATATCAAGCGCGTCTCGGATGCGAAGATCGGCGACACGATCACCGAGATCGCGCGGCCGGCGCAGGAGGCGTTTCCGGGGTTCACCGAACTGAAGCCGATGGTGTTCGCTGGTCTCTATCCCGTCGAAGGGCACCAGTACGCCGAACTGCGCGAGGCGCTCGACAAGCTGCGGCTGAACGACGCGTCGTTCTTCTACGAGCCCGAAACCTCCGTCGCCCTCGGGTTCGGTTTCCGCTGCGGGTTCCTCGGCCTGTTGCACATGGAGATCGTGCAGGAGCGGCTCGAGCGCGAGTACGACATGGACCTGGTCACGACCGCACCGGGCGTGCTCTACCGTGTGACCACGACCGACGGGGTGGTGCAGGAGATCGACAGCCCGGCGAAGCTCCCGGACGCCGGGCGTATCACCAAACTCGAGGAGCCGGTGATTTCGGCGATGATTCTCACTCCGTCCTCCCACGTCGGTCCGATCTTGCAGCTGTGTCAGGATAAGCGCGGCGTACAGAAGAAGCTCGAGTACCTGAAATCCGATCGCGTGTTGATCACCTACGAACTGCCGTTCAACGAAGTCGTCATGGACTTCTACGACAGGCTGAAGACGATTTCACGCGGGTACGCGTCGCTCGACTATCACGTCACCGACTACTGGGAGTCGCCGCTGGTCAAGATGGATATCCTCGTCAATGGCGAACCGGTCGATGCGCTGTCGATCATCGTGCACCGCGACGCGGCGTACGAGCGGGGCCGGGCGCTGGCGGCGAAGATGCGCGAGCTGATTCCTCGGCAGATGTTCGAGATCGCGATTCAGGCATCTATCGGTAACCGCATCATTGCCCGCGAGTCGGTCAAGGCGATGCGAAAGAACGTGCTCGCGAAATGTTACGGTGGCGACATCTCGCGGAAGCGGAAGCTGCTCGAGAAGCAGAAAGAAGGGAAGAAGCGGATGAAGCGGGTTGGCAACGTCGAGATTCCGCAGGAGGCGTTCCTCGCGGTGCTGAAGCTGGGGACGGATTAGCTCGCATGGTACGAACCAGAGAGCCGCGCGTGCAGCGCCAGGCCGCGCCGTATCGCAAGTCGACGGCACGCGAGTATTTCGAGTCCATCTGCGTGGCCGTCATTCTGGCGCTCTTCGTGCGTACCTTCGTGGTGCAGGCCTTCAAGATTCCGACCGGGTCGATGGAGAACAACCTGCTGATCGGCGACCACCTGCTCGTCAACAAGTTCGTGTTTGCGCCGACGCCAACAGCCCTGGAGAGGTTCCTGCTGCCGACAGAGTCCATCCGTCGCGGCGATGTCATTGTCTTCAAGTTTCCCGAAGTACCGGAACGCGATTTCATCAAACGCGTCATCGGTCTGCCCGGCGAGACTGTCGAGTTGCGCAAGAAGCGCGTGTACATCAACGACGTCGTGCTGGACGAGCCGTACGTGCGGTACCTGTCGCCGCCGGATCAGGACAGCGGGTCGGCCTTCGACGTTCGCGAGCAGTACGGTCCGGTGACGGTGCCGGACGGACACTATTTCATGATGGGCGACAACCGCGACAACTCCGAGGACAGTCGCTACTGGGGATTCCTGCCCGAGGCCTACGTCAAGGGCCGGGCGCTCTTCGTCTACTTTTCGTTCGGCGGGGACAGCGACTCGGGGGCCGTGGGTGGCGTGCGGTGGAGCCGGATCCTCCACCAGATCCGGTAGCCTCGCGCCCGGCCACCGGAGGCGCCACGCCGCCTCCTTCCAACTTCGCAGGGACCGCGCTCGCCCCTGATCCAGACGTTGCCCGCAGTGTGATTCGTGAGGCACTCTCGTTTCCTGCTTTCTGAGAATGTTCGGACGACGCGGTGTTCAGAGGAGCTAACCCTGATGTGACAAAAACTCAGGCGACATTAGCGAGTGCGTCGCGGATCCGGGTATAGGTCTGGCGGGTCGCGTCGTT
>JAQBVV010000076.1 GCA_027622905.1 Acidobacteriota bacterium | reverse complement strand
CCTCGCTCCTCGCCGCGCAGGTCGCCCGGTTCCTCTGATGATCCCATGTCCACGCGACTCTGTTTAGCTCTCGCGCCTCGGCCGTGCGTTGGCTGCCAGGATCCGCTTCCGCAACCGGATGCTCTTGGGGGTCACCTCGACGAGCTCATCGTCATTGATGAACTCGATGGCCTGCTCGAGGCTGAGCAGACGCGGGGGAATCAGTCGAATCGCTTCATCGGCGCTCGCGGCGCGCATGTTCGTCTGCTTCTTTTCCTTGGTGACATTGACGTCCATGTCGTTCTGGCGGGCGTTCTCACCAATGATCATCCCTTCGTAGACCTTCGTCCCCGACTCCACGAAAATCTCTCCACGCTCCTGGAGATTGAAGATCGCGTAAGCGGTGGCGACACCGGTACGATCCGACACCAGCACCCCGGCGTCACGCGCGGCGATCGCACCATGCCACGGCTCCCATTCCGCGAACAGGTGGTTCATGATGCCGGTCCCGCGCGTGTCGGTCATGAACTGCGACCTGAAGCCGATCAGGCCTCGCGCGGGAATCCGGAACTCGAGTCGCACGCGACCGCTGCCGTGGTTGACCATCTTGCTCAGGACGCCCCGTCGCATCCCGGCCTGGGCGATCACGACGCCCTGGAAGTCCTCGGGCACATCGATCACCAGTTCCTCGATCGGCTCCATCTTGACGCCGTTGATCTCCTTGGTGACGATGTCCGGACGTGACACCTGGATCTCGAACCCTTCGCGACGCATCATCTCGATGAGAATCGAGAGCTGCAGCTCGCCCCGGCCGATGACCTTGATCTGCTCGGGAGAGTCGGTGTCCTCCACACGTAGTGAGACATTGCCGACCAGCTCGCGCATCAGCCGGTCGCGGATGTTGCGCGACGTGACGTACTTCCCGTCCTGACCGGCAACCGGCGAGGTGTTCACGCCGAAGATCATCGAGACCGTCGGCTCGTCGATCGCGATCGGTGGGATGGCGACGCCATGCTCGGGACTCGCGATCGTCTCCCCGATAGTGATGTCCTCGATGCCCGCCAGGCACACGATATCGCCCGCGGTGGCTGTCTCGACTTCGACGCGCTTCAATCCATCGAACGCGAACAGCTTCGTGACGCGGGTCTTCTGGACAGCACCGTCGAGTTTCACGACCGCCACCTCGTCGCCGAGTTGCACCGTGCCGTTGAAGATGCGGCCTATCGCAATGCGCCCCAGATAGTCGCTCGCATCCAGATTGGCCACCAGCAACTGGAGCGGCTCCTCGGGGTCTCCCGACGGCGGAGGGACATGCTCGACGATCGCACTGAACAGCACGCTGAGGTCAGTGCCCGCAACGTCAGGGTCGACTGACGCGGTGCCGGCGCGGGCGTTGGTATACAGGACCGGAAAGTCGATCTGGTCCTCGGTGGCGTCAAGATCGATGAAGAGATCGTACACCTCGTTCAGCACCTCCTTGACGCGCGCATCCGGTCGATCGATCTTGTTGAGGACGATGATCGGCGGCAGGCCGCGCTCGAGCGCCTTCCGCAGCACGAACCGCGTCTGCGGCAACGGCCCCTCGGACGCATCGACCAGGAGCATCACGCCGTCAACCATCGACAGCGTCCGCTCGACCTCACCCCCGAAGTCGGCGTGTCCCGGCGTGTCGACGATGTTGATCAGGAAATCGCGGTAGTGCACCGCCGTGTTCTTGGCCAGGATGGTGATGCCCCGCTCGCGCTCCAGGTCGGTGTTGTCCATGACCCGATCCACCACCTCCTGGTTCTCGCGGTAGACGCCGCTCTGCTGCAGCAGCGCGTCAACCAGCGTGGTCTTGCCGTGGTCGACGTGAGCGATGATCGCCACGTTGCGGCGGAGGGGATTGGCGATCTGCCGCGACTTTTGGTGTGAAGGCATCTGACCAGTATAAGTCGTTGCGCGTCAGCCCGGAGGCGCTATCGACGGCCGCGGGCCGGACGATCCGGCAGCCCACCGGATGCGGCGGGACTCACACAGGTCGGCTATGATTATTCTCATCATGCCGCTGTACGAATACGCCTGTCAGACATGTGACAAAGAGTTCGAGGTGCTGGTGCGCGCCAGCGAAACGCCGGAGTGTCCTGCCTGTCACGCGACGGCACTCACGCGACGACATTCTGCATTTGCCGCCCGAACCGGGGGGGGCACAGGCCGCGGCGGAGCCGATGAGCGCCCCGGGGGGATGCGGCCGGTGCGGGGACCCTCGCGGCCCAGGCGCCTGCTCGATGAACTGAGAACGGGGGCGCGGCGAGCGGCAGGCTGCCCAGCTCGCCCCCTGGCGCCCCTAAGCGGGAACGCGTCGTCATCAGGCGGAATCTCGGAGCAGACGTAGCGCGTTCGCGATCACGAGCAGCGACACCCCCATGTCAGCGGCAATGGCTGCCCACAACGAGGCAATGCCCCCGAGCGTCAGCAGCACGAAGACGAGTTTCACGCCAATCGACACGGCAATGTTGGCCTTGATGATCCCGACCGTGCGCCGCGAGTGGTGTATCAGCCAGGGGAGGCGCGACAGGTCATCCGCCATCAGCGCGATATCGGCCGTCTCGATGGCGGCATCACTGCCGGCCGCCCCCATCGCCACGCCGATCGTCGCGCGCGCCATGGCCGGTGCGTCGTTGACGCCGTCGCCGACCATGGCGACCGTGCCGTAGCGATCGACGAGTTCTTCGACCGCGCGAACCTTGTCCTGCGGCAGTAGCTCGGCGCGGACTTCCGAGATGCCAGCCTGACTGGCGATCGACCGTGCAGTCGGCTCGTTGTCTCCCGTCAACATGATGACGTGCTCGATCCCGGCGCGTTTCAGGTGTTCCACGGTTTCACGCGCCGTCGGGCGCACCGGGTCGGCCAGCGCGATGAACCCGCACACGTGTGAGTCCTCGCCCACCACGACGACCGTGCGCCCGGAGGACGCCATCCCTTCCAGCGCGGCATGTACGTCTGGCGCCTCGGCACCTCGTTCTTCGAGGTACCGATGGGATCCAAGCCAGTACGGCCGATCGCCGACGGTGCCGGTCGCCCCCTTTCCGGGCAGGCTCCGCACGAGGGAGGCCGGCGACGGCGTGACCCCTTCGGCCACGGCGTGCGCGACGATGGCGCGTGCCAGCGGATGGTCGCTGTGCGCTTCGAGGCCGGCGACGATCGCCAACAGCTCTCGCTCGGAGTGTCCTTCCCGTGCCACGATCTCGACCACGGCCGGACGACCTTCGGTGAGTGTCCCGGTCTTGTCCATCGCGATCGCGCGGAGCGTCTCGGGTGCTTCTACGAAGGTGCCGCCCTTGATGAGCACTCCTTGTCTGGCCGCTGCCGTCAAAGCCGCCACGATGCTGACCGGGGTCGAGATGACAAGCGCACACGGACAGCCGATCACCAGGAGTACGAGGGCACGATAGAGCCACTCATCCCACGCGCCGCCGAAGAGCGGCGGCACCACCCCGATCGCGATCGCGAGCACGAGTACGGACGGCGTATAGATCCTGGCGAATCGATCGACCCACCGCTCCGCCATGGCCCGACGAGTCTGCGCTTGCCCGACCATCCGGATGATGTTGGCGAGCGTGGTGTCCCCGGAGGCCTTCGTGGATTCGACCTCGAGCGCGCCGTCGCCGTTGATGGTGCCGGCGTAGACCAGCGACTCAGGCGCCTTGGCCACCGGAAGGCTCTCCCCGGTGATCGGGGCCTGGTTGACGGCGCTGCGACCACGCCGCACGATCCCGTCGAGGGCGACGCGCTCGCCTGGCTTCACGAGAAACACCGACCCGACAGGCACCGTCTTCGCGGGTATCTCTCTCGCACCGTCGCCCTCAATCACCCTGACCACGTCTGGCGCGATGGCCAAGAGCGCCTCAACGGCACGCCGTGCACGGCCGACGCTCCAGGATTCGAGCACCAGCGACACGGCGAACAGGAACGCAACGGTGGCCGCCTCGAACCATTCGCCGATGACCGTCGCACCGACGATCGCGATCACCATCAGCAGGTTCATGTCCGGCCGCAGCGTGCGAACGGCGAACCATGCGCGCGGGAGGACGTACCAGGTGCCAGAGACGATGCTGACCAGATACAACGTCCGCGCGATCCAGGGCACGTCGTTGGATAGGCCGAGCCCCTCCGAGCCCAATGCGGCCAGGAGGCCGCCGGCAAGCCATGCGTGCGTCGCGAGCGCCACGAGGCCGAAGGCCCCGCTCGCGATGGTGAGGGTCGCCCGTCGGCGCCGACTCGCCCTCTCATCTCCCGGGCCCTGGGCGTCATCGTCGTCGGTCCAGGTCTCCGCGTGCATCCCGGTGCGCGCCACCGCCTGGATGACAGCTTCGGCGGACACGGTGTCGGTACCTGTGACGCTCATCCGGCCGCGCAAGAGGTCGAACGAGAGCCTGTCCCCACCACCGACGAGAGGACCGACCTCCCGGCGTAGAATCGCGCACTCGTCCGCGCAGTCCATGCCTCGGATGCGAAAGTCGAGGCTGGATTCGGACGCGGATTGCGGCTGCTTCATGTCAGAGCACCTGCGTTCCCTGCTCGCCAGATCGAATCTTCAGGGCCTCTTCGACGCGAATGACAAGGATCTTGCCGTCGCCGGCTCGGCCGGTGCGGCTTTTCAGTCTTGGTGTGAGCGGAAAAATGTGAGTTGACTGCCGATGTAGGGCAGCGCCTGGCTGCCGGTAAAGCGGCGCGCGGCCAAGAAGGGAGTCGCCGGGGGCACCGGTTGATGAGCGGTCGGCGGCCGGGGCCGCCCACCGCTCAATCCGGCGCGGCACGGTCACGCGCTGCAGCCAGCTCGTGACAGCAGAGAACTCGTCAGCGCGTTCCTAGAGCGTTTTTCGATTCGGTGGAGACCGAAAAACGCGGGAAAGCGCTTTTCCAAAAGGCCTAGCCCCTGTTAGACCGAAACGAAAAGCGCGCTACCGCGCGGCGGTAGCCGGGACCGGCAACTGCACGGTCTCGGCGACCATCACCTTGCCTTCCTCGACCGGCATTGCACTGACGACGACACGCTCGCCCGCCTTGGGGAGCTTGCCGACGACCTTGGTCTTGCCCTGGCGATAGATCGTCTCGGCATTGAGCGTGAAGGTCACGATCTCGCCGTCGGTCAATTTGACCTCAAGCTGCTCGTCCTGCACCGCTGACACGGTGCCCATGAACCGGTGCGGGTGCCCCTCGTGCGCCAGCGCCGCGACGGGCACGAGTAATGCGATCAGTGCGGCCACGGCAACAATCGACTGCTTGGTCATCAACCTGCTCCTTGGGTCCGAGAGTACGAGAACGTCCTTCGATCCGTTGTCACGCGAAGCTCGCGCACCAGTTATTGTACCGAAAACCACTCGCCCTCACCTGAAGAACTCCTGAATTCTTCGTCAGGGCGCCCAACGTATTCATCAATAGTCGGTTAGAAGCGTCATCGATGCCGGCCGCCGGTCGGTTTGGGCTCCTACCCAGTCGGCGCTGGTGCCGTCGGCGAATCGCTGGCGTGCCTTCCAGGCGATGGCTTCCGATTCTGGGTTCACGGCGAAGAACACGAACTCCCCGTATTCCCCCGGTTTGATCTCCTGCGTCCACGTGATTGCGACGATGCGGTCACCCTCGCGGCGGGCTTCGTAGGTATACCCTCCGCCCACCAGTACGCCAGTCACCTGGACGTCAGCGGGCACCTCGATCTCGACGGCCGTCGTCGCCACCTGGCCTTCAGTTGGGACCCGTACGGTGTACCGTTCGCGCCCGCCCGCCTGCGATTCCTGTGGCCATACCGTCACATGTGCATCGACCGCAGCGGCGGCCACGACCAAAAACACGGCGATGGTGGCTGCTCTCATCATCAAACCCCTTTCGTCCGTGAGGACGGCTGTTTCGTCATCTCGCCGCCTGATGGACTACACCAATCTGCATGTTGGGCCAGTGTGGCTGGCGCGTCCAGCGCGAGTGTCACGACCGCCACCCGTGCGGTTCGTCTCGTCATTTGCGTCTCCCTAATCTAGTGGACGTGCGCGGGTGTCGCAGGCTCCGCAGGCGCGACATCCTCACCTCGCAGAAAGCGCTCCTCCTCGATTTCCTGCCGGACATCCGCGGGTGACCGCGGATTCAGCGCTTCCATTTCCTCGATCTCGGACTCGCTGATGTCCGGCAGGTGTCGGATGAAACGCACCAGCGGCCAACTCGCCAGCTCGCTCTCCGGTGTCCCGGTGCCAAATCCTGGCATACCCGTCAGGCGGATACCGTTTTCGATGATGTAGAGCAATTGATGGTCCGACAGGTCCTGCGTTGCCGCGAGCCGCATGTCGGGTGCCCGCGGATAGAGGCCGCGTCCGATATCGGTGTCGCCGCTGCCATCATTCCCGTGGCAGACCGCGCAGTGATCCGCGAAGTGCGCGCGCCCCTCGGCGAGCACCTCATCTGTGTCCGGCAGCGGGTTCTCTTGATCAGGCGCGTGCCAGACGATGGCCATATCGCGGACGGCCCGCGCGACGAACGTCTCCAGATCGCCGGGCTGAGGCTTGGCGCTCACACCCCCGCCAATGAAATACGTGACGGCGATTGCGCCACCCAGTGAAGCGACCAGGCCAATCAGCGCGAACATCTTGCCGGCTAGCTTCATGGTGATCCCTCCTCTTCTGCGCCTACGCCGGTGCGACCGCTACGCTTCGTCCACATGCCCGCTGGCTGGCTCACCGCCCCATATGGTGTGCGGCCGGCCGCACGGTAAGAAACAGCCCGAACCCCATGCCCACGCCGCCATACCTGGGCTGGAGCGACTTCGGGACGAGTGCCACGGAGACGAATCCTCCGACACCTGGCTACAGTCCGTATCGGGCATCCAGATAGCGAGTGTAGCCTGACTGAACCTTGCCAACCGTGAAGACCCCCGCGGATTCGTGGATGTGCAGATCGTGAGCCGGTTTGCCGTTCATTTCCACGCGACCGAACCAGACGTCGCGGTGTGAGACGCTCAAAACCGATTCGAGCAGCACACCGTGCGTCGTCTCGCCCTCTTCCCGGTTCGCACCCCAGGCAGCGGTTGTCGACCACGCGCCCCGACCTCCGAGCATGCGGTGATACGTCGCAGACGACGTGACCCGCACCACGTCACGAGCGGGACCGCCCGGCGCCTCCAGTTCGGCATCCTGGAGCCATCCAGCAGACACCTGCAGTGCGAGCCCCTGCGTAGGCAGAACCGACACTCGGCCGGAGACCGAATCGAGTCGTCCGAGATCCATGTCATATCGCGCTTCATCAGGCTCCCGTCCGTTGAAAACCGACGTCTCGGCTTTCCACCGGGTGCCGTAAACGCCTGTTGTGACAAGGCCGAACGAGATGTGCGTCGCGTCGAGCCAGTGGTGCGTGATAGGCGCAATCGGGTTCGGTATCGCCGACACGCGATGCGGAAAGGCCGGAGGTCCCAGTGCCGGCTCCCCCGGCAACGCGCCGTACACCTCCCAACGCACCGACCGCGTGAGGGGCCGGTCAAACTGCGCGGCCACCTCCATGAACACGTCGTGCGGGTGTTGCCTGTCGTGAATGTTGTCGCCGTCACAGATCTCGCCGGTGGCCAGCAGGTCTGGATAGCCGCAGCCGGCGATCGTCAGCGGCTCCAGGCTCATCATCGTGCGCAGGCCGACCCACCCGCCGGCGAGCGGTCGCCTCGCCATCGCCATCGCCCAGTTGACACTGCCTGCCTGCGAGGCGCCTCGATGCTCCGGCGCCGACTCGTGGAGAAACTGCGCAAACGCGTTTCCGTGGAGCATCAACTTCCAGGCGCCGGACGTGCGATGCACGCCATACATCGGTGTCGCGTCAGGCCGCCACGCCGTCCCGGAAGCCTCTCGTGCCCGAAACAGCGACGCGCCTCCGACGACGTGCGCGTGTGCCGCCATGGCGCCCTCGTCCTCCGGAGCCGGCGTGCCGTGCTCGTGTGCAGGGGGGACAGTGGGCTGCTGTGGCCCCGCCGTTGCCGGTGGCGCGCTTGCGACCAGCCACGAGGCCAGCAGCACACACGCGCAGCGAAACGTAATTGGATCGTGAAACCGCATCGTGACAAGTCCCGCTGACGTACGCGCGCCATGAGGATAAGCGTAGCCGACCCCACTTCGTAATGGCCGGGACATGGCGGCGGTTGGCACCGTGACGAAGGGTGCCCCTGGGTGTGCCATGCTTGGGTCTGCTGCGCTCGTAGCGGAAGGACGCGATCGATGACAACGGACACAGAGCACTCTGGCCTCGATGCCACTCCCGACGCGACTGCGCCGGCCAAGTTCGTCGACCCGGTGTGCGGGATGACGGTGTCGGCTGACAGCACACTCCGGTTCGACCACGACGGCAGGACGTTCCTGTTCTGCGGCGCGGGCTGCCTGGCCAAGTTCCGCCAGGACCCCGACCGTTACCTGTCCGATAGCCAGCAGGCCGAACCCGCGGCTGAGTTGCGGCAACCGCCCGCCCACGCACGCGCAGATTACACCTGCCCGATGGATCCGGAGGTGCATCAGAACCATCCCGGCAGTTGCCCGAAGTGCGGCATGGCGCTCGAACGGACCACGCCGTCCGTCCCCTCGACCCGCACGGAGTGGACGTGCCCGATGCACCCCGAGATCGTGCGCGATGCTCCGGGCAGTTGCCCGATCTGCGGGATGGCACTCGAACGCCGCACCGTCACGGCCGAGGACGACGAAGGCAATCCCGAGTTGCGCGACATGACACGGCGATTCTTGGTCGCCACAGCGTTCACGCTTCCGCTGGTGATCCTGGCCATGGGCGATCTCCTTCCGGGACGGCCGATCTCGGCGGTGCTCTCGATGCGCACCCGAACGCTCTGGGAGTTCGCGCTGGCCACGCCTGTCTGTCTGTGGTCGGCGTGGCCGTTCTACGTCCGTGCCGTGCAGTCGGTGATCCACCGCAGTCTGAACATGTTCACGCTGATCGGGCTCGGAGTGAGCGTCGCGTTTGTCTACAGCGTCGTGGCGACGCTCGCCCCCGACCTCTTTCCGGCCTCCTTCCGTGAGGCAGGCGAAGTCGCCGTCTACTTCGAAGCCGCAGGCGTCATCGTGACGCTCATCCTGCTCGGCCAGGTGCTCGAGTTGCGCGCCCGGAGCCAGACGAGTTCCGCCATCAAGAAGCTGCTCGGCATGGCGGCGACCTCCGCCCGGCGCCTGCAGGACGACGGGAGCGAGGAAGACGTGCCGCTCGACGTCGTGCAGGCTGGCGATCGACTGCGCGTCCGACCTGGCGAGAAGGTCCCGGTCGACGGGGTCGTCCTCGACGGACACAGCACGATCGATGAAGCGATGGTCACAGGCGAGCCCATTCCCGTGGAGAAGCAGACCGGGGACAAGGTCATCGGCGCCACGATCAACGGCACTGGCGGGTTCGTCATGCGGGCGGAGAAGGTGGGTGCTGAAACCCTGCTGTCGCGGATCGTGTCCATGGTCGCCGAGGCGCAGCGCAGTCGCGCACCGATTCAGAAGCTCGTCGATGTCGTCGCCGGATACTTCGTCCCGACGGTCATGCTCATTGCGGTCGTCACCTTCGTGGTCTGGGCCAGCTTCGGCCCGGAGCCTCGCATGGCCCACGCCCTCATCAACGCCGTCGCGGTGCTGATCATCGCGTGCCCGTGCGCGCTGGGGCTGGCCACGCCGATGTCGATCATGGTGGCGATGGGCAGGGGCGCCAGCATGGGCGTGCTCTTCAAGAACGCGGAGGCGATCGAGATCCTCAGGAAGGTCGACACCCTGGTCGTGGACAAGACGGGGACACTCACGGAGGGAAAACCGCGCCTCGTGAGCGTCACGCCGGCCGACGGCGTGGACGAACTGGATCTGCTCAAGCTGGCGGCGACGCTCGAACGTGGCAGCGAACATCCCCTCGCGGCGGCGATCGTCAACGGCGCGGAGGGGCGAGAGGTGACGCTGTCCCAGACGGACGCGTTCGAGTCGATCACGGGCAAGGGCGTCACGGGGCGCGTCGATGGCCGGAAAGTGGCGCTTGGCAATCTCGCGCTCATGGAGAGCCTCGGCATCGACCCTGGCGGGCTTGCGGCACAGGCCGAAACGCTCCGGGCCGATGCCCAGACCGTGATGTTCGTGGCCGTGGATGGCCGGGCCGCCGGCCTGATCGGCGTGGCGGATCCGATCAAGGAGAGCACGCCTGAAGCAATCGAGATGCTGCACCGGGAGGGCGTGCGCATTGTCATGCTGACCGGCGACAGTGAAACCACGGCCCGGGCCGTCGCGGGCAAGCTGGGCATCGATGAGATCATGGCGGGAGTCCTGCCGGACCAGAAAGCGGAAAGGGTCAAACAGCTTCAGGCGGAGGGACGGATCGTCGCCATGGCGGGCGACGGGATCAACGACGCACCGGCGCTGGCCCAGGCGCAGGTCGGGATCGCGATGGGGACCGGCACCGACGTCGCGATGGAGAGTGCGGGCGTCACGCTGGTGAAAGGCGACCTCCGCGGCATCGCCCGCGCGCGAAGCCTCTCGCGACGCACGATGCAGAACATCAAGCAGAACCTGTTCTTCGCGTTCGTCTACAACACGGCCGGGGTGCCGGTGGCGGCCGGCGTGCTGTATCCCGTGTTCGGCTTGCTCCTCAGCCCGATGCTCGCAGCAGCCGCCATGAGCTTCAGTTCGCTGTCGGTCGTGGGCAACGCGCTGCGCTTGCGACGTGCAGCGATATAGGTCATCGACCGCCGGTCTGCCCGTCCGCGGAACAGTGGTTGGAGCATGAGCGCCGCAGAGTCCGGGCCACCGTGCAGGTCGACGCGGTGAGCACCATCACCCGTCGCGGCGTGTCGATCGGCGTCACGATCGTCGCAGCCGTTGCCGCGTACTGGCTGGTCCGTCCCGTGGTGCCCGAGCTTGCAGCGCGCGCGACCGGCATCCTCGTCCTCGCCGCGGGCTTCTGGGCCACCGAGGCGCTGCCGCTGTTCGCCACCGCCTTCGTGGTGATCGGTCTCGAAATCGTGCTGCTCGCGGAGGTCGGCGGACTCGCCGAGCAGCTCACGAGCCTTCTGGTGTTCCTGGGCGTGGCCGTCAATGGCGGCAGTGGTGGCGAGGAGATCGACGCGGCGCAGTTCCTCGCTCCGTTTGCACAGGACATCGTCATCCTGTTCCTGGCCGGGTTTTTCCTGTCAGCCGCGATGGCGAAGCACGGCGTCGATCGCGTGCTCGCCGCGCGACTGCTGCGGCCGCTGGCCGCGTCGCCCCGGAGGCTGATCTACGGCCTGCTTGGGCTCAGCGCCGTCTTCAGCATGTGGATGAGCAATACGGCGACGGCCGCGATGATGCTGTCGCTGCTGAATCCCTTGATCGCGGACCGCCCGCGTGGCGATCGCCTGAGCCAGAGCATGATTCTCGCCGTGGCGTTCGGTGCGAACATCGGGGGGCTTGGCACACCGATCGGGACGCCCCCCAACGCGATCGCATTCGGCGCCCTGAATGCGGCGGGCTACACCGTCACGTTCCTGTCCTGGATGCTGGTGGCCGTGCCGCTCGCGGCTGTGCTCTTGGTCGTCTGTGGCTTGCTGCTCCCCAGATTGCTGCGCCCGCCAGATGGCGGCGCCATGGCATTCGGGATCCCCGAGGCCCGGCAACCGCTGTCCTGGCATGGGTACGCCACGCTCGCAGTACTCGCGGTCGCGATGTGTCTGTGGATCACCAGCGGCATCCACGGTGTCAGGCCGGGTGCCGTCGGATTGTTGGCCGTCGCGGCATTGACCGCACTCGGTTCACTCGACCAGCGTGACGTCAATGCCATCGACTGGAGCATTCTCATCCTCATGTGGGGCGGGTTGTCGTTGTCGATCGCCGTGGACGCCTCAGGTCTGGCCGGGGTCCTGGCCAACGCTGACGTGTCCGCGTTGACCGGCGGCCTCTGGCTCGCTGCACTCGTCACCGTATTGACGGCGGTGACGCTCAGCACCGTCATGAGCAACACCGCCGCCGCAGCGTTGCTCGTTCCGATGGCGCTCGCGCTGTCGCTCCCCTCGGGTGAGCAACTGGCCATGCTGGCCGCACTGGGGTGTTCGCTGGCGATGGCGCTGCCGGTGTCCACGCCACCCAACGCCGTCGCCTACGCCACGGGTCGGGTCGAGTTGGCGACGATGCGGCGTGTGGGAGGCCTGGTGTCGGTGATCTGTGTCGTGATCCTGCTGCTGGGCTATCGATTGATGTTGCCACTCATCTTCTGACGTGAATGTTCCGGCTGCGACCCGTGCTGCGCTCAGGGCGCCGGCGGCGGTGTCGTCGCGTCCGTCAGTGTCATCCCGGACACGGTCAGCCGCCCTTTCCGCAGGGCGCGCAGCTTCATGATGTAGAAGATGACCGGCGTGATGATCAGCACGTGGATCGTCGACGTGATCATCCCGCCGATGATCGGCGTCGCGATCGGTTTCATCACGTCTGACCCGACGCCCGTACTCCACATGATGGGCACCAGCGCCGCCATGGTCACGCTGACGGTCATCAGCTTCGGCCGCAGCCTCAGGACCGACCCGCTCATCGTCGCCTCCCAGACATCCTGCGCCGTGATCTCGCCGCCGCGCCTGAGCCGTACGTCGAGCGCCTCGTGCAGATACACGACCATCACGACCCCGGTCTGCACGGCAACGCCGTAGAGCGCGATATACCCCACCCACACCGCCACCGAGAAATTGTAGCCAAGCAGCCACTGGAGGATGACGCCCCCCGTCATGGCGTAGACGACCGACAACATCACGATCAACGCTTCGGACACGGCACCGAACGTCATGAAGAGCAAGATGAAGATGACACCCATCACGATCGGCACCAGGATCTTGAGTCGCTCGCGGGCGCGGACCTGGAATTCATACTGCCCCGTCCAAAGCAGCGTGTATCCGGGAGGCATCGTCACCGCCGACGCGATCGCCTCCTGGGCGCGATTCACGAATCCGCCGATGTCCTGCGTGGCCGTGTCGACGTAGACGTAGCCGGCCAGCTGGCCGTCCTCGTCGCGAATCATCGACGGCCCCGTCGTCAGCGTGATGGCCGCCAGCTGGCCGAGTGGAACCTGTGCGCCCATCGGCGTCTTCACGAGCACCTGCTGGAGCTCGGGAATGCTTCCACGAAAATCGCGGTCGTACCGCACGTTCACGGGGTAGCGCTCACGCCCCTCGATCGTGCGCGTGACGTTCTGGCCCCCGATCGCCGACTGGATCACGTCCTGCACATCCGCGATCCGCAGCCCGTACCTGGCAATGGCCGCCCGGTCGATCGTGATGTCGGTGAAATAGCCCTGTGTCACGCGCTCGGCGTACACACTTCGGGTGCCATCGACGCCCTGCAACGCGGTCTCGATCTCGATGCCAACGCGTTCGATCACGCCGAGATCGGGACCGAAGATCTTGATGCCCACCGGCGTCTTAATGCCGCTCTGCAGCATGTCCAGCCGATTTCGGATCGGCTGCGTCCAGACGTTCGGCAGTCCCGCGAATTGCAACGCCGCGTCCATTTCTGACTGAAGCGACTCGAACGTCAGACCGGGGCGCCACTGCTCACGCGGCTTCAACGTCACCGTGGTGTTGATCATGCCCATGGGCGAGTTATCGGTGGCCGTGGTCGCCCGGCCGGCCGTACCGAACACGCGCTCGACTTCCGGAAACTCACGGAGCACCTGGTCCTGTACCCGCAGCAGCCGGGTGGCTTCGGCAACCGAGAGTCCGGGCGGCGCGGTCGGCATGTACAGCACCGAGCCTTCGTACAGCGGGGGCATGAACTCGCTGCCGATGCCGAACAGAAGCGGAAGCGTCAGCGGCACGACGGCGAAGTTGACGACCAGGGCGGCCCACTTCCAGCGAAGAGCCGTGCGGAGCACCGGCTCGTACAGCATGGCGAAGAACCGCGACACCACGTTCTTTGCCTCCGGCTTCAGATTCCTGCCGCGGATGAGCAGCGCCATCAACACGGGGACCAGCGTGATGGAGAGCAGGGCCGCCGCCACCATGGCGAACGTCTTGGTGAACGCGAGCGGACGGAACATCCGTCCCTCCTGCGCCTCCAGCAGGAACACGGGCGCGAACGACACGACGATGATCGCCAGTGAAAAGAAGATCGGCCGTCCCACTTGCTTGGCAGCGGCGATCACCGCGCGTGGCTGGTCCTCGTAGGCAACCGTCCGACCGTCTTCCGGCTCCGACACCCGCCGGTAGGCGTTCTCCACCATCACGATCGCCGCGTCGACCAGGACGCCGATCGCCAGCGCGATGCCTCCCAGCGACATGATGTTGGACGTGACGCCCAGGTAGTACATCGGGATGAACGAGGCGGCGACGGCGATCGGGAGCGTCACGATCGGGACCATCGCCGACCGCAGGTGAAACAGGAAGAACATGATCACCAGCGAGACGACGACCGCCTCTTCGATCAGCGTCCGGCGCAGGTTGGCGATCGCTTCACCGATCAACCAGGACCGATCGTAGGTCGGCACGACCGTCATGCCGGCGGGCATGGCGTCCTGGACCTCGATCAGCTTCGCCTTCACTCGATCGATGACCTCGAGCGCGTTCTCACCAAACCGCATGATGACGATGCCGCCGACCACTTCGCCCCTGCCGTCCAGTTCCGCCACGCCGCGCCGGATGTCGGGACCGAGCTGCACGCGCGCCACGTCACGGACCAGGATCGGCGTACCGCTGGCATCGGCCCCCAGCGACACCTGCTCGATGTCGGCCGACGACGACAGGTACCCGCGGCCGCGGACCATGTACTCGCGCCCGGAAAATTCAAGCAATCGCCCTTCGACGTCGTTGTTGCTCGCCCTGATCGCATCGACCACGTCCCTGACGTCGACACCGTAGGCGGCCAGGCGATTGGGATCCAGATTCACCTGGTACTGCTGGACGAAACCGCCGATGCTCGCCACCTCGGCCACACCTGGCACCGCCGCCAGCCAGTAGCGCAGGTACCAGTCCTGGAAGCTGCGGAGCTCGGCCAGGTCATGCTGGCCACTTTCATCGACGAGGGCATACTCGAACACCCACCCGACCCCGGTGGCGTCCGGCCCGATGACAGGGTTGACGTCATCGGGCAGCTGTCCGCGTACGCCTTGCAGGTACTCGACCACGCGGCTCCGCGCCCAGTACATGTCCGTGCCATCCTCGAAGATGACGTAGACGTACGAAATCCCGAAGTCGGTGAACCCGCGGACGCTGCTGACGTTCGGCGTCGAGACGAGCGCGGACACGAGCGGATACGTCACCTGGTCCTCGATCAG